>MKRO01000079.1 GCA_001896965.1 Sphingobacteriales bacterium 41-5
CAGGTGAAAAAGCCCCAAAAAGATAGGTATATTGAAAAACCTGTTGAAAGCTGTGAGAGCAGCGCTTGAATATTTTGTTGACGGCGCGTAGTTTTAAATGCGTAATTGTTTTTGTACCTTCGTCCGTTCAAAAGTTTAGAAATAGTGCCAGATAAAATTGTTTTATTACCGGATAATATTGCCAACCAGATTGCGGCCGGAGAAGTGATTCAGCGGCCGGCCAGCGCCGTAAAGGAATTGCTGGAAAACGCCGTGGATGCGGGTGCAACGGAAATAAAACTTTTCGTTAATGATGCGGGAAAAACCCTGCTGCAGGTAATTGATAACGGCAGCGGCATGAGCGAAACCGATGCCCGCATGTGCTTTGAACGCCACGCCACCAGCAAGATCAAAAATATTGACGACCTTTTTCATATAAAAACAATGGGTTTCCGGGGCGAAGCCCTCGCTTCCATTGCTGCGGTGGCGCAGGTTGAGCTAAAAACCAAACGTGCGGAAGATGAAACCGGCGCTTTGATTGAAGTGGAAAACAGCATTGTAACCCGGCAGGAACCGGTGGCGGTACCCAACGGTACCAGTATTGCCATGAAGAACCTCTTTTTTAATGTGCCGGCGCGCCGTAATTTTTTAAAGAGCAATGGCGCTGAAATGCGCCATATTGTGGATGAGTTTACCCGCGTGGCTATGTCGTTCCCGCATATTTTGTTTACGCTTGCCAGCAACGGGCAGCAGGTATTTCACCTTGAAGCCGGTAGTTTAAAACAGCGCATCGTTCAATTGCTGGGCAATACTTACAATGCCAAAATGGTATCGGTAAAAGAGGAAACCGATTACATGAATATTTACGGCTTCACGGGCAAACCTGAAACGGCAAAAAAAACGCGTGGCGATCAGTATTTTTTTGTGAACAACCGATTTATTAAAAGCGCATATCTCAACCATGCTGTGATGAATGCTTGCCAGCAAATGATCCCGGCCGACAGTTTCCCGATGTACGTGTTGTTTATTGACCTTGATCCCACCCAGGTGGATGTCAACGTTCATCCCACCAAGCAGGAAATCAAATTTGAGGATGAGAAGATAATTTACGCTTTTGTGCAGGCTGCAGTAAAGCATTCACTGGCGCAGTTCAGTATTACGCCCACGCTTGATTTTGAACTGGATGCCTCCATTCAGCAACTGCCATCGGTTTCGCAACCTTTTACCGTGCAAAATAAAGAAGCTGCTGTATCATCATCTTTGTATAAAGGGTTTACACAAAAGCACCAGGCGCATTTCATTGATAAACCATCGCAAAGCGAGCTGAAAAGCTGGAAGGATTTTTATAAGCCGCTCGAAAAGGAGGTAGCTGTTTTTGATTATGAAAAGACACAGCAACAGCAGCAATCTATCATCCTGCAAAAAAAACAAGGCATTGCAATTGACGAAAACACAGAGCTGGCGCAGGTTTTAAACACTTACATTATCGTTCCCGTAACCGGCAGTTTTTTGTTGGTGAACCAGCAGTCGGCACATGAGCGTGTATTGTACGAGCAAATGAAAAAGGCTGCCGATGGGAAATCTATTACCATGCAACGCAGCATGTTTCCGTTAACCCTTGAGTTAACACCATCGGATGCCGTACTATTGAACGAACTACTGCAGGACCTATCTTTATTGGGTTATTTAATAGAACCCTTTGGTAACAATAGTTTTGTGGTGCAGGGCACACCGGCCGATCTTGAAGATGGCAATGAAAAGCAATTGATAGATTTTACGCTGGAACAATACAAACATTTTAGTAGCGATATAAAAATTTCGAACAGGGAGAAACTGATCCGCTCCCTGGCAAGGCAGCGCGCTACCAAGAGTGGAACCAGGCTTACCGAACGTGAAATGCGGCAGCTACTGAACGACCTTTTTAACTGCGACGTTTACAACACAGCGCCCGATGGCAACCCTACTTATTTAGAATTTAAACAGGAACAGATTGAAAAAATGTTCGGGAGGTAACAACATTTATGTTCTTCGTAAAAAATAAAAGGCACCGCATATTACTGCGATGCCGTTAGCTAGTTTTACCTATGTGAAACTATCCTTTATATGATTTTAATTTGTCCCTGTTTTCGTAAACCTTCATGGCCGCATCGTAAAAATCTTGCATGTACGATAGTGGCGCAATCATTGGACCGCCACCTGATATTCTTGCAACGGTTGCGCAAACTTTATCGCAGTTAGGCAAATCTTTTGCCTGATCTTTAAATTCTTTCAGGCGTTGGGCGCTGAATAACCTGTTGTATTCAGGGAGGGTCGTAATGTAATCTACCCACGGGTCTTTGTGCAGCCCTTTGGCAATATAGCCCCCTACGGGGATTCCTTCTGCATTCATGGCTTTGTAAAAAGTGGCAACCGGGATACCGTCAAAAAAATCAGTGTCATAAGTGAGGGCGTAATTATAATAGCCGCCATCGCCATTTCCATATTTTATTTGAGGGAGCAACCCTTTAAACCCGTTGAATTTACCGTCAAGGAATCGGGCGTTTCTGTTTCTCGCATCATGCCTTTCCCGGTGGGTAGCCAGTTGTCCTACCAAAATAGCGGCTACAACTTCAGGCATACGGTACTTTGGCCCGATGCGCACATTAGCGCCTGCTTTTAAATAATTAGTTCCGTGTTCAATAACCGTGTAGGCATCGTTAGCCACTTCCTCGTTATTGGTAAATATGGCACCACCTTCGCCACAGCCCAAAACCTTAGACGCCTGAAAGCTTAAGCATCCAACATCGCCGATGGTACCAATGGGCCTGCCGTTGTGTGTGGCCATAAACGCCTGGCAGGAATCCTCGATGACCCTGAGTTTGTGTTTGTTGGCAATTCTCATAATATTATCCATATCGCAGGCCACGCCCATAATGTGCACGGGCATGATGGCTTTTGTTCTCGGTGTGATCTTCTTTTCCACGTCTTTAGGGTCAAGCTGGTAAGACAGTGGGTTTAAATCGGCCATTACCGGTAAAGCACGTGCGGTTAAAATTGCTGCAATTGTTCCCATGTCAGAATAGGGCGAAGTGATCACTTCATCGCCTGCGCCAATATTTAATGCATGAACCGCTGCAGAAAGAGCGTTGGTTCCGGCATTTGTCATGCGAACATATTTTGCATTAATGAATTTTGGAAGCTCGGTTTCCAGTTGTTGTACCATGCTGATTCTTAGTTTCTGCGCTTCATATCTTGTCCACCTGCCACTTTTATACGATTTCATTGTGGTGTCTTCAACGGTTTTATCCATCCAGGGCCAGGCAGGCCAGGGTTGCGCTTTTGAGTCATGCACAGGGGCGCCGCCCAAAAGGGCAAGTTCGCCACTAACTTTTTTTGTTTGGGAAAAAGATTTGAATGAGCCGGCAAACATGGTGCCTGCTGTAATTACCGAGGCTTTTTTCAGAAAGTTTTTACGGTTGATGTTATTATTTTTCATATTCTAAATTTTTTAAAGAACGGCTTTGTTCACTAATCGTTTACGTACCCGAAAATACGAAAAATAAATTTTTTTTGAGATTAAATTTTTTCTGCGGCCGCAGCATACTTCCTGCAGGCATTAGGGATCGTTGTTTCTAAAGGTGTGTATACAAAACCCGGTAATGTTTTTGATAATTTTGATCCGTTAAAAATCGTTTCTGAGTTGGCTACTTTAGCGCTTTCTTTCGTGACTAAAGGTTTTTTCCCTGAGAAAAAAGATTTGATCCACTCCAAACGCCAGGCAATGCCGCCCAAAAAGGGGGTTGCTTCGCGATGCGGCTTTTTCCTGCCAAATGCTTCTGCCATTGTATCAAATAGCTTTCTAAAGCTCCAGCTATCGTTGCAAACAATAAACCGCTCTTCGGTAATGTTGCTTTTCATCAATTCAACGGTAGCTTTCGCAACATCTTCCACATCGGTAAAACCGTTGATACCATTGGTGTACCAGCCAAACTCTTTGTAAGCGCTTTTAAAAATAGCAGAACTGCCATCGTTCCAATCCCCATAACCTAAAATTGTTGCGGGGTTTAGAATGACTCCTTCCAATCCTTCTGCAAAGCCGCGCCACACCTCAATTTCGGCCTTGTGCTTCGTTATTGCGTAGTGTGTGTTTGTTGGAGAGTCTTCCCATTTGGCGGATTCATCTACAACGCTGCTGTCTTTTTTACGGCCGAGTGCGGCTACCGAACTTATGTAAATGAATCGCTTAACTCCGGTTTCCAAAGCCATATTCACCACATTGGCCGTACCTTCAATGTTCACCCGGTACATTTGTTTTCTATCGGCAACGCTAAAGGACACAACTGCGGCGGCATGTATCATTGTATCAATATCCCGCATCGCTTCTTCAAGGGAGATCACGTCGAGGATATCACCCTCAACCCACTCAACTTTTTCTAAAATATTTTTATCAATGAAAAGCGGCAGTTTGCTTGTGCTTCTTTTAATAGCGCGAACGGCAAAACCTTTCTCAATTAATTGTTTAATAATATAAGCACCAAGAAAGCCAGTGCCGCCGGTGACGAGTATTTTAGAGTTGTGGTTGATGGTTTTAGATTTATTGCGAAAATAATTATTCCATATCAATTATATCTCCGGGCTTGCAATCAAGAGCTTTGCAAATGGCTTCTAAAGTTTCAAAGCGCACACCTTTCGCTTTGCCGGTTTTCAAAATAGAGAGGTTAACAATGGTAACCCCAACTTTACCGGATAGTTCTGTTAAAGACATTTTTCGTTTCGCAAGCATTACATCTAAATTTATTATAATCGGCATGAAGAATGCATTTAGATGAACGATTCATTTTCGTTTTTCACTGTTCCCGCATATTGAAGCACATCTGCCAACAAAAAAATGCAGCAGATCAGAAACCACGCAACCGGTGAAGAAAATACAGTTTGTGAAATAATATTTGTAAAAATTCCCGGCCTGGAAAATATTTCTGATAATGGTTCATTTTTGTAAATGTATTGTTCACGCGCGATAGCTGAAACTGAATCCAACAGCACAACTAAAATGCTCAGCCATCCGATTCTTTTAATGGCAACATAATATTTTGGGTTCCATTTTTCTTTTCGCAAAACTTTTTTAATAATGGAAAAAATAAAATAAGCCATCAGAAAAATAAGACCAACTTTTACAAAGTCGAGAATATTTAAGGGTAAAACTGTTTGCCTGTAATTAGTGATAGCTGTGTTTTCGGAACTTGTTGAATTCACAATAGCCGCAACAATATTAACGAGCAAAGCCACGCCTAAAACGCACAGGGCAAGAATTGTGTTTGGATGTAATTTGAGTTTTGTTTTCATCTTCTCTTTAGAATTTTGAAATCAAAGTTAAGCGTGTATTTATAACAAAACAAATAATAATTATCGTTTTATTATAAATTTATTTAGGCCAGGAAGATTATTATTTTACCATTCTCCCTTTCCATTCGTATTTACCAAAGCTTCCTAAAAACCCCGAAATGATTGTGTAGGCGATATGCGCAGGCTGGAAAAAGAAAAAATATTTCAGTAATTTCTGCAGGTTGAAAAATTTGCTTACGCTCGTAACGAACGGTAATTCGATTAAGGTTTTGGCCGCCCAAAATATTAACAAAGCATACAAATATTTCAGGTTGAAGAAAGAGGCAACTGCTAAAACCGGAAAAGAAAGATTGAAAAGGTACACCAGCAACAGCACCCAAAAAATTCTTTTATCATCGTAATGTTTGGCTTTGCTGGCCCAGCGAATGCGCTGGTTAAAAAAATCCGTCCAGGTGGGTGCGGCAGCAGTTTCTACAATTGTTTCTTTTGATTTCAGGTAGTTAACTTTTTTCGGATATTTTTTCCAGATCTTGTGCATCAACAACATATCATCGCCGCTGGCAATATCATCCACACCTTTAAACCCGTTCACTTCGTAAAAAACATCTTTTTTATAAGCCAGGTTGGCGCCGTTGCACATGCTGTGTACTTTCTTAAAAACCGATGCTGCCGTAATGCCCTGTAGTACCATAAAATCGAGCGCCTGAAAAATATACAACAGGTGATTGTTCTTCTTGCCCGTGGTAGGGATGCCCGGCACCAAACGCACCGGCGCCGCAATAAAAACCGGCTCTTTTTTACGAATAAAGGAAGCATAGGTTGTCAGCCAGTTTTCGGGAACCGCGCAGTCCCCATCGGTACAAACAATCCATTCGTTTTTTGAGGCCGCTATGCCTTTTTCGATCGCTCTTTTTTTGTAAGAGTTTAATTGCTGATCTTGTAAACGGATCAGTGTGATATTGTTTTGGCTATCAGCAAGGCTTTTTACAATTTCGGCGGTGTTGTCGGTTGAATGATCATCAACAACAATTACCTCAAACAATTCGTTGGGGTAGGTTTGGCTTTGCAACGAATTCATCAGGTCCCCGATATTTGCGTCTTCATTTCTTGCAGGAACAATCACGGAAAATTTTACATCCCCGCCGTTGATCAACTCGTTTTTAAAATCGGGCATTGCTCTCCAACTGCGATCGTAAAAAAAGATCAGCCCCGCATAAAAGATAAATAACAACGCTAATAAAACCGGTAAAAACATCGGGTGCAAATCTAACCTTCTTTGTTCAACTCGCACCACACTAACATTCTGCTTGATTGAACTCAATTAATTCAACGATAACTAATTTTTTAAAAAAATCGGCCTATTTTTAGATTGTTGTTTGCACAACAGTATGCCAAAGTCCGTAGTAAACAAACACGAGTGTTAACATTATAAAATCAACAAAATCAGAATAATCATGGCTGAAATCATTAAAGGAGCCGAATGGCTGATCAAAGAATCGCAACCGGAGGACACGTTCACGCCCGAGCAGTTTGACGATGAACAACTGATGATCCGCGATATGTGTAACCAGTTTCTGGACAGTGAAGTGATGCCGATCCTTGATCGCATTGACGGCCTTGAAGAAGGTTTAATGAAAAGCCTGGTACAAAAAACAGGGGAGCAGGGCTTGCTGGCCACCTCTTTTCCGGAGGAATACGGTGGCCTGGGTAAAGATTTTGTTACCTCAACCATTGTAAACGAATATTTGGGCGCGGGGCATTCTTATGCAGTTGCCATTGCAGCACATACGGGCATTGGAACATTGCCAATTTTATATTTTGGAACACCGGAGCAAAAACAGAAATATATTCCTAAACTTATTACCGGCGAATGGGCAGGCGCCTACGGCCTTACCGAGCCAAACGCAGGCAGCGATGCATTGAGCGCTAAAACCACGGCCAAACTTAGCGAAGACGGGAAATATTATTTGCTGAATGGCCAAAAATGCTGGATCACCAATGGCGGCTTTGCAGATGTGTACACGGTTTTTGCCAAAGTGGACGGCGATAAATTCACAGGTTTTATTGTGGACCGGGATACGGAAGGTTTTACCCGCGGCCCCGAAGAAAAAAAGATGGGCATTAAAGGCTCTTCAACCGTGCAGTTATATTTTCAGGATGCGAAAGTGCCGGTTGAAAATGTGCTGGGCGAAATTGGTAAAGGCCATAAGATCGCTTTCAACATTTTAAATATCGGCCGCTTAAAGCTTTGCGCAGCGGCACTGGGAGGCGCGCGCAGGGCCTTAAATATTTCAATTGAATATGCCAAAACCCGGGAGCAATTCAAACAGCCTATCGCAAATTTTGGCGCCATCAAACACAAGCTGGCTCAAATGGCAATCGGGTTTTTTGCCTGCGAATCTGCTCTGTACCGAACTTCAAGCTGGGTTGAGGCAAAGGAGCAAGAACTTCTTGCAGAAGGCAAACCTTTTAATGAAGCGTTGTTGGGCGCGGCAGAAGAATACGCTATCGAGTGCGCCGTGTTAAAAGTATTTGGCAGTGAGCTGCTTGATTTTGTTGTTGATGAAGGTGTTCAAATTCATGGTGGTAACGGTTTTAGCGCAGAGTATGACATTAGCCGCGCTTACCGCGATAGCCGCATTAACCGCATTTACGAAGGGACTAACGAAATTAATCGTTTGCTCACGTTGGATATGACCTTAAAACGCGCCATGCAGGGACGCTTAAACATAATGGGCCCGGCAATGGAAGTTCAGAAAGAGCTGATGAGTATTCCTGAATTTGGTGCGGAGAATGACGCTCCGTTTGCTGCCGAAAAGAAATTGATCGCTAATTTGAAGAAAGCAATTTTAATGGTTTCCGGCGCAGCCGTACAAAAATTTATGATGAACATTGAGCAGGAACAGGAAGTGCTGATGAATATTGCTGATATGGCCATCGCTGTATTTACTGCCGAAAGCGTGTTGTTGCGCACTATAAAAATTACAGAAAATAAGGGTGTGGATGCGGCATCAATTTATAATGACATTATGCGGACTTATTTGTACGACGCGGCGGATAAAGTAGGCAAAAGCGGCAGGGATGCCGTGAATGCGTTTGCCGAAGGCGATGAACAACGGATGATACTAATGGGTTTGCGCCGATTTACAAAGGCAGAGCCATTGAATGTAAAAGAGGCGAGAAGGCGCATCGCGAATCAATTGATAGAAGCAGGCAGGTATATCTTTTAGAGGGTTTAAAAAATAGATTTCACTCTGGATGAGCTTAAGGTTCATACAGGGCTGCGTGCTACAGTTTCCCTGCAATACTTACAAACTCATTGTATTTAAAAAATTTTCCAACAAACCTCGGAAAGGGAAATGAATATTGTTTGATTGACTGGTAACCCAGTTGGTTGAAGATTGATTGCACTTTTTCAAAATCAGTGAATGCTACATGTGTGTCGTCTGATTTGAAACCTGCTTCCTGG
This sequence comes from Sphingobacteriales bacterium 41-5, assembly GCA_001896965.1. Taxonomy (GTDB): domain Bacteria; phylum Bacteroidota; class Bacteroidia; order Chitinophagales; family Chitinophagaceae; genus Niabella. Next base: position 8,771 of record MKRO01000079.1, read on the forward strand.
GGAGTGATCACAATTATCCGGCCGTTTTTTTTGAGCAAATGCTGATACCCGGCAAGCAGTTGTCCGGTTTCGTTTTGGGTCATGTGCTCTGCAACATGGGCCAGTAAAATAGAGTCGAAGGTGCCGGGTGTGTAATATTCAGTTTGTTCAAATTCAGCATTCGTAAAAGCCCGCAACCCTTGTGAAAGGCATTGTTTCACCGAAGTGGCGTTATGGTCAACTCCTATTCCATTACCGTTTAAATGCAATAGGTTCCTGCCAACACCACAACCGATATCTAATACAAAACCCGGCTTTAATGAAATAATATTTCGCTTGTAAGGGTACTGTACATTCAACAATTTTTTCCACCACTTTGATTGTCGTGTAAGCAACGAATCGGTATAGTCCTTTTGATCAGTTGGTTTAGCCTTTAGGGCATTATGTTGATTCATTGGATGTTTTTATAGCGTCATTATAATATTTTGGGAAATCTTTTTTAACACGGCTCCAAAATAATTTACTGCGGGTACGCATCACCTCTATGGCAGGTAACGCATTTCACTACGTTCAAATAGGCCGGGTGAATATTGGGATCGGTGTTAAAATATTTTTTGTTGATGTCAATCGTCATGCTCAGCATCTTTCGGGCCACTTCTTTTACCGGGTTTTCATCAGAAGCAAAATCAGTTTTTGCTGGATCCTTTTTGTCTTTAGCATGGCAAAACTCGCAGCAAACGCCCAGGGCCAAATTGTAGGTTTGCATGATGCTGTCGAGCTTTTCATCACTGATGTCCTTCGGCAGCACTTTTAAATTCTTTGCTTTATTGGGTTTTGATGTAATAAATCCTGTTGTTGTGATGGCTAAGATCATCAAAAGCACTGCAAATATTCTTGTATAAGCCATGGGTTCAATTTTTGGGGTTCCAATATTTTCACAATTTAATAAAATAACCTTTGGAGTTGTTTAAACTTTTATTTTTTACCTCAGGGTGCACGAGGAAAACTCACCGCGAACACAAAAGAGTCCCTAAATTTAGAAAACTTTGTGATCTCGGTATATTCTCTTTGTTCTCCGTGGTTATTGTTCGATTCGTTAAGCGAAATCTACCTGGTTCAGGAAAGTTTAAACAACTTCTTTTACTATCTTGCAACTCCCATGTCCGAACCTAAAAAATCTTTTTTCAATATTTCAAGCCTCAGGCGCGTATTTCAATACGCGGCCCCGTATAAAAACAGGTTTTACATTTCAATAGTGCTGGCAATATTACTGGCAGTTATCACGCCGGTAAGGCCCATGCTCATTCAGCTCACCGTTGATAAATACATTACGCAATCATTGCCAAAAATGGTGATCAATATCACCCTGATTCAAATTGGTATCATCATTGTGGAAACGCTCATGCGCTTTTGGTTTTCGTTCACCACGGCCTGGCTGGGGCAGGCGGTTGTGAAGGATATTCGCATTACGGTGTATCAAAAAATAAGGGCTTAACCTGAAACAGTTTGATAAAACCCCCATCGGCACACTTACTACGCGTACCATCAATGATATAGAATCCATCAACGAAATTTTTTCCGACGGGCTGATCCCGATCATTGCAGATATTTTATCGATTGTGTGTATTTTGTTTTACATGTTCTCAATCAACTGGCAGCTCACTTTAATTTCGCTGATCCCTTTTCCGGTGATGATCCTGGCCACTTATTATTTTAAGGAGAGCATTAACAAATCGTTTTTTAAAGTACGTAACGCTGTGGCCGCGTTAAATGCTTTTGTGCAAGAGCATTTGAGTGGAATGCCCGTGGTACAGGCGTTTGACGCGCAAATGCAGGAGTTCAACAAGTTTAAAGCCATCAACAAGCAACACCGCAACGCTAATATCAAAGCCATTTTTGCTTATTCGATTTTCTTTCCTGTGATTGAAATTATTCTCGCACTTTCTATCGGGCTGGTAGTTTGGTACAGCGCCAAAGAAGCGCTCGATCTTCAACAGGGGCAACAGGGCGTAATTGTTTCTTTTATTCTTTGCCTGAACCTGTTGTTCCGTCCGTTAAGAATGATTGCCGATAAATTCAATACGGTGCAAATGGGCATCATTGCGAGCGACAGGGTTTTTGCGGTTTTGGATAATAGCGATGTGGAAGTTCCGCCTGCGGAAGGCTATGTTCAACCTCGGCACAACATGAAAGGCGAAATAAATTTCGACCATGTTTGGTTTGCTTACAACCAGGATCACTGGGTGCTGAACGATGTGGATTTTCATATCAGCCAGGGTGAAACCGTTGCCATTGTGGGCCACACAGGTAGTGGAAAAACAACAATCATCAGTTTGTTGAACAGGCTTTACAATATTCAAAAAGGAACAATAAAAATTGACGGGTACGACATCAACA
>MKRO01000080.1:0-178 GCA_001896965.1 Sphingobacteriales bacterium 41-5
TATTGTTTTTAATCGCATCGCTTACAGGCACGGCTGTGGTTAAAGTAGCGGTATGAATGTCTTTGTATTGTTTATATTGCTCTACAAAAGCCTTTGCAATTTCAGGCAGGGCAGATTCCCTGTTTTTACTGATTAGCAAAGAAACGAAGCGCTGCGTCAATTCACTTACATTGCCTTT
>MKRO01000080.1:232-1248 GCA_001896965.1 Sphingobacteriales bacterium 41-5
CAACAAATTCAGCAAATCACGGCTCTGGCTTGTGGCAGCCTGTAACCATTGCATATCAGCAAATGCCTGTTCTAATTGATCCTGCTCAATCGCAAGGTCTAATAGTGCTTTTGCATATCTTGATGCTAAACGGGGATTTGGCATAAATATTCGTTTTCCGGTTTCGGGTTCTCGCTAACTTCAAACCGCCAACCCAAACAATTAATTTTTAATTCAATTTCATTCCGCTAATCAGCGCACTAATTTGCGCCTCTTGTTTTTCCTGGCTGGAAAGTTCGTGTTTCAGCACTTTCTCGCTTACGTCAATTACCAGTTTACCCACTTCATTCTTCACTTCTGTAATCGCGGCCATTTTTTGTGCATTAATCGCGAGCTGCGCGTCGGCAATGATCTTACCTGCTTCAACTTTAGCCTGGTCTTTAGCTTCGTTAATGATCTTGTCTTTTGCTTCGCGTGCTTCCTTCAATAACTGCGACCTTTCTTCGCGGGCTTTAGCCAGCAATGCTTCATTTTCGTTTTGCAGATGAGCCATTTCAGCTTTCACTTTTTCAGCCTGCGCAATAGCCCCTTCAATATTTTGTTCGCGCTCGTTTAATGATTTAATAATCGGTTTCCAGGCAAATTTTCTTAAAACAAGAAGCAGTACTAAGAAAATAATTAATGCCCATACAAAATAGCCGAGGTCGGGAGTAAGTAAACCCATAACTTAATCTATATTTTCAATTTGAAATTTAAAATTACTGTACCCGCCGCCCTTTGCTTTGAGTACAGTATAATTTTTCGTTCGGTTCGTGAATTAGCACAAACCATCACTGTGATCTTATTTCAGTACAGCCAGTAAGCCGGCAATTACCGCAAACAGCGCAACACCTTCAATAAGCGCCGCACTTAAGATCATAGCGCCACGAATGTCGTTAGCTGCTTCAGGCTGGCGTGCGATACCTTCAGTAGCGCCTTTACCAATTTGGCCGATACCGATACCGGCGCCAATAGCTGCTAAGCCTGCGCCTACGGCA
>MKRO01000080.1:1270-7066 GCA_001896965.1 Sphingobacteriales bacterium 41-5
CTAATAAAACATTCATTAAATCCATGATTCTGTTTTTATATTGATTAAAAAAATACTAATTAATGATGGTGGCCATCTGTGGTAACACCTTCTTCAAAATGATGATCGCCAATAGCGCCGCTTATAAATATGGCGGTTAAATTGGTAAATATGTATGCCTGAATGAAGGCAACCAAAATCTCAATCAGAAAAATAAATACTGAAAAAATAACCGAAATAGGCGCAAAGCCAATTCCGGCGGCTGTTGACATATTCGTGAAAATAAATATCAAACTAATAAAACTTAAAACGATAATGTGGCCTGCCGTCATGTTGGCAAACAAACGCACAATAAGTGCGAATGGCTTCGTGAATACACCGAGTAGCTCCACCGGCAACATGATTAACTTAACCGGAAGCGGAACGCCCGGGAACCAAAAAATATGCTGCCAGTAATGTTTATTAGAACTGAAAAGAATCACAAAAAAGGCAATAATTCCCAGTACTGCGGTAAAAGCAATGTTACCACTCACGTTCGCGGCGTTTGGCAACATTCCAAATAAATTATTGATCAGTATAAAAAAGAAAAGTGTTAAAAGGTAAGGCAGGTATTTTAGATATTTGGGGCCGAGGTTAGGTTTTGCAATATCATCCCGAACAAAAGTAATAACTGGCTCAATGGCATTTTGTAAACCTTTTGGAGCCGTTTTAACACCCTGTCCGCCTTTATATCTGCCGGCAATCGAGGTCATAATCCAAACCAAAACCAGCACTGCCAGTAACATTTGCACTACGTTCTTGGTCATGCTGAAGTTGTACACTTTTACATTTGGATCAACGGGAACAATTTTATCGTGCTCTAACTTGTAGCCATTGTACGTTGCATGGCCGTGTTCAAATTTTGAGGACATGAATACATCAAAACCATTTTGCGGGGAATACAATATAACCGGCAACGGAAGGCTCACGGGCACTTTTTCGCCAGCGCTGTTGGTGTACTCAAAAAAATGAAATTCGTGAGAATCTGCAATATGGTGCAAGATGGCTGCACCGGGGTCAAATGCATCTGATTCGTGGCCTTCAGCGGCATGTTCAACTTCTTTGTGTTCTTCGGTGCCCGGAGCCGTTGTTTCCTGAGCATGCAAAAAGCCTGCTGACATGACACAAAAAAGGCTTAAAGCCGCTACTATAAAGGATTTGAAGCAATTTGAACCCATCTTTACCGAAAATTTGCCGCAAAGATAAGGTTAGGCAGGTAAATTAGTGAATTTTGTGGGAGGATTTTGTTATTTCAGGAGTTCTCCAAAAACTTCCTGATTCTTTCTAACTCAATCACATCAATTTGATCCTTAGGCCTGTTAACCGCCTTTTTGTTAGCAATTAAATGATTGATATGCAGGAAAGGAACAATAAGCCCATTTAAGTCGGCTTTTTTGGCAAAATCGTAGCATTCCTCAAAAGATAATTGTTCTAACCCCTTCATCGAAGTCATAATGTCCAGAACCAATCCGCGGGCTACATAAAATTGCGTCCAGCCGGGAACAAATTGCATGGTTTCGATAGAAGCGTAATCTCCATACCCCAGTTCTGAAAGGGCTTTACGAAAATTTTGCCTGTTTTCCACCGTATCTTTCAACCATAAATCCGAGTCATCGGTTGCGCGGGAAAACCCCTGCATATTTACCGCGAAGCCACCCACCATAATGTAAAGGACGTTGTGTTTATTCAGCGCTTCCCAAAACTTCAGCAGGTCTTCATCGAAAATATCCATTACTAGAAAGCTATTTTTCGATAACGTTTTGCGGGTTTAGCATTTTGCCAATCCGCATCATGCGGCAAAGCATTTCAAAACGCTCCATATCTGTGCGGGCAAGATTTTTTCTCAACCGGTATAAATCTGCTTCTTCCTGCGAAGAAAAAGTGCGCATGAAAACATCCGGTTCTTTTAAAACGGGTTGCTGTGCCTCGGCATCAAGATTGTATTGATTTTCGTTCTTCATCCACACGCAATTTACTAAAAAAATTAGAGATTATTGTACTTTTTTCAACAATACCAAATAGGTAGGGAAATGGTCGCTATACCCGTAATTGTAAACATCGCCGCTATAAGTTCGTTTGGGGTAGCCTTTGTACTGGCCAAAGTTTTCAATCAAAAATTCAGGTTTAAATACATGGCTTTTATAGTAGAAGAATCCCGCCTGCTTTTTATCCAGCCAGTCCTGCGAAATGATAATCTGGTCAAATAAGCTCCAGGAGTCCTGGTAAGCCAGTGTGCCCAGTCCGCTTTTGTAGTAGTCAACCCAGGGGTTATACAATTCATCAGTTTTCAGTTTTTTAATATCGTCTTTTGCCTGTAAGCCAATCGTAATACTATTGTTAACAGGGTCATCGTTCAGGTCGCCCATAATGATGGACTTTGTATTGGGGTAAATAATATTCAGCGAATCGAGAAACTTTCTCAGTGTAACTGCTGCGGCCATCCGTGCAGGTTCCGAGCGTTTTTCACCGCCTGAGCGGCTGGGCCAGTGGTTTACGAAAACGTTTATCTTTTCTCCATCAAGCAACCCTTGTACCCAAAGAATATCACGGGTAAAAAAAGCTGTTTTGGAACCTTGGGGTAATTGCACATAAATGGGGCGGCTTCTTTCTACTTTAAAATATTTTGGATTATAAATTAATGCCACGTCAACCCCGCGAAAGTCTCTGGAGTTGTAATGCACGTATTTATAATTTCGTTTTGCGATCAGTGGGTGCTTCAGCAGCGTGTCTAAAACAAATTGGTTTTCAATTTCGGCGGCGCCGAGCAATGCCGGGCCATCAGGGTTAACGTCGGTGCCAATTTGTGAAAGAACAGTGGCAAGCTTTTGAACTTTATCATTAAACACCGCGCTCGTGTAAGCTTTGGCGCCGTGGGGCGTGAAGGCCTCATCATCGTTACTGCCATGAAAAATAGTGTCGTAAAAATTTTCAAAATTGTAAAAACTTACGATGGCCGATTTATAGGATTGTTGCGCAAAAGTTTTTACAGATAAAAATAATACAACAAGAAAAAATCCGGCTTTAGGCATAAAATTCAAATTTTAAATTATCACTAAAAAAGAGGAATGTTTGTTGCCCATTGTAATCCAAAAAAGTTTTCAAAAAAACATAACCAAAATTAGTTACTATCAAAACTAAAACATCTTAAATTTACATTTTAAAGATAAAAACCTAACGATGAAAGTTGCTTTAACCACGCTCTTTCTGTTTTGTATTTGGGTTTCGACTGCCCAAATCCCCACAAAAGACACCACGCAAAGAAAAGATACCTCAATTACTGAAATCTTTGACAATGTTCAGGAAAATATGCCTACCATTACCCTCAGCGATGATGAATTGGACGCCGACGGCGGCATGAGCACTTCGGTTTCTTCAATTCTTGGCGCGGGACGAAACCCCTTTCTTTCTGCTGTGGCATTTAGTTTTTCTCCGGTACGCTACCGCGTGAGAGGATATGAAAATGCAGACGCAACCTACCTGAATGGCGTGGATTTTACCGGGCTTGATAATGGCTTTACCCCTTTCGGGTTGTGGAGCGGGCTTACTAATATGATGCGATCCCGCGAAAATGCCTTGGGTCTTGAAGCCAATAATTACGCGATAGGAGGGATTGGGCTCAATTCGAATGTGGACATGCGGGCCGGCGCTCAATGGGCGCAAACTCAGGTGGGATATGCTTTATCTAACCGCAATTACCGGCACAGAATATTATTTACTCACGGTTCGGGATTTAATAGCAAAGGCTGGGCGTATGCCATGATGGTAAGCCCGCGCTATGCCGATGAAGGCTATGTTGATGGAACTTACTATCGTGGATTGAGTTATTATGCGGCAGTTGACAAAAAGATTGGTGGAAAAAATACGTTTTCCCTTATTGCTTTTGGCTCGCCTGTTGAAAACGGGCGCCAGGGGCCGAGCACACAGGAAGCTATGGATTTGGTTGGCAGCAATTATTATAATCCTTCATGGGGTTTTCAAAACGGTAAAAAAAGAAACAGCAATGTTGCCGAAACTTTTCAGCCGGCGTTTATGGCAGTTCACGAATATAAGCCCAATAACAAAACCCGCTGGATGACCACGCTGGCTTATACTTTCGGCAAAAGAAAAATATCAGCTTTTGATTGGAACAACGCTCCCGACCCACGCCCGGATTACTACCGGTATCTGCCGGGTTATTATGAATTGACCGAACCCAAAAAAACGCAAATGATGCGGGATGCCATAAAAAACGACCCGTCATTGTTACAGGTTGACTGGAATGGGATTTACGACGCAAACAGGGGAAATATGGTAACTGTTACTGACGGAAGCGGCCAACCAATTACGGGTAAGCGCTCTGTTTACATTTTGCAAAACAGAGTGAATAATTTAAACCGGATTTTTTTCAATACGGTTTATAATACACGGCTTACAGAAAATTTGGGCTTAACAATTGGCGGAAATTACCAAAGCCAGGTTAACCGCTATTACCTTGAAGCTAAAGATATTTTGGGAGGCGATTTTTGGGTGAACATTAACCAGTTTGCTCAAAGGGCTTACCCAACTGATCCGCAAAAATGGCAATACGATGTTGATGACCCTAATCGTATTATTAAGAACGGCGATAAATATGGTTACGATTATAAAATGACGATGAACCGAGGGGCTGCGTGGGCGCAATTACTGTTCACGCTTACCAAGTTCGATATTTTTGCGGCAAGCGAATTATCGGCATCTAATTTTTACAGAACCGGCATGGTAAAGAACGGTTTGTTCATGGATCAGTCTTACGGCGACTCAAAAAAATTTAACTTTTTAAATACCTCTTCCAAAGCCGGTATCACTTATAAACTGAACGGGAGAAATTACTTTTTTGTGAACGGGGCTTATACAACGGCACCGCCGTATTTTGATAATGTTTTTACCTCTCTGCGTACGCGAAATACAGTACAGGACAGCGTTTCGAGTGAAATTATCCAAACGGTGGAAGGTGGTTACAAATTAATGGCGCCACGTGTAAAAGTTGTGTTAAACGGCTATTACACAAAAATGAAGAACGGATTTGATATGCTTACTTTTTATTACGATGATGACGAATACCGTGACTTCGTAAATTATGCGCTAAGCAAAATCGATAAAGTTTTTTTTGGCGCAGAGCTGGGCATTGAAGCAAAACTTACTTCAACCCTAACATTTAACGGCGCCGCTTCGGTGGGAAGATATTATTATGACAGCCGCCAGAAAGCTATCATCACAAAAGACAATGACAACAGCGGACAAACCGTTCAAACGGTTTATTTTAAAAATTACCGAATTCCCTCAACGCCGCAAAACGCTTACAACGCCGGGCTTTTTTACCGTTCACCAAAATATTGGTACATCAGCCTTTCGGCAAATTATTTTGATAACATGTGGATTGACCCTGCCGAGCCAAGACGAACAAAAGAAGCTTTTATGGATGTGGATGTTACTGATCCGAAAGTTGTAAATTTTTATAATTCCTTGGTTAAGCAGGAAAAATTCGATCCTCAGTTCACCCTCGATTTTTTTGGTGGCTGGTCAAAAAGGTTATCCCGCAAATATTACATCAATAATCAACCAAGTTATTTGGTGTTTAACCTGGGTGTGAGTAATCTTTTAAATAATCCCAATATTCGTTCCGGCGGTTTTGAGCAGGCCAGATATGATGCCACAACCACTTATAACCCCAATAAATTTCCTAATAAATACTACTACGCTTACGGCCTTAACTATTACGCCAGCGTGATGTTTCGTTTTAAATAATTTATAAATCCTTAC
>MKRO01000080.1:7140-8753 GCA_001896965.1 Sphingobacteriales bacterium 41-5
ATAAGAAATTTGATGAGCCGCCACTAAATGCTGATCCTGATATTCCTGTAACGATGACCATCGCTGAGTTAAAAGCAAAATATTCCGCTATTGGAGATTTTCAGACTTTACAGGATGATAAAGTGATTAGCGGGATTGTAACGGCGGATGACCGCACAGGTAATTTTTTTAAACAAATTGTGATACAGGATGAAACAGGTGGTATCCCCATCATTATTGATGTAAATAGTCTTTATACGATGTATCCGGTCGGGCGTCGTGTGTATGTAAAAGTGAAAGGATTAATGCTTGGCGATTATGGCGGAACCATTCAGTTGGGATTAGATTCAACAAGGTCATCTGATGGAAGGTTCTTAAACCTTGGGAGGATTCCCGAGACATTGTTGGGCGCTTATCTTGTAAAAGGATCTTTTGACAACGCCATTACTCCGCAAATTGTAAAACCATCTGATTTTACCGGCGCAATTAATGACCCCCTAATCGGCAGGTTTGTTCAAATCAACAGTGCCGAATTCAGGGATGCCGACCTCGTCAAAACTTATGCAAACGCGGCAAGCCCCACAACGGAATCCGCGCGCAATTTCACAATTAAGCCCTGTAACGATACGAAGTCGATTGTACTGCGAAACAGCAGCTACGCCACATTTGCAGGCCTCAATGTATCGCAGGGCAACGGGCCACTGGTAGGTGTTGCAAGCGTTTTCAACGGAACAATTCAAATGACAATCCGCGATACTTCCGATGTACAATTTAAGGGCGCCAGATGTAATGGGCAAACTCCGGTTGGCACCACTAAAACAATTACCCAGCTACTGCAATACGCAACGGGTGACTCTACCATTCCGGCCGGAACATGGATCGAAGCTGTAATTGTTTCAGATACCAAAAACGAAGCCGCCGGCAATTACAGGTTGCAGGAGGGAACGGCAGGTATTCAAATTCGTTTCGCCAGTGGAAACAATCCCGATCCGGGTGCTTTGGGTGATAAACTGAAAGTATATGTAGGCGGTTACAGGTTTTCAATTTTCAACGGTGGCTTACAAATTAATGGCGCAGATGTGTCCCAAACAACCGGTACAGCCATCATAACTCCCAGGGTAGCAACCATCGCGCAAATCACTCAAAATATGCGGGCCTGGGAATCAACCGTTGTAACAATTAATAATGTTACCATTAGCGGCAGTGGCAGTAACTATACAATAAATGACGCCACAGGTTCGCTGGCTACATTTGTAAGAACCACAGCAGGCATAACAATGCCAACTGCAGCAACAAGTATCACGGGTTATGTAACAGTATTTAAACCAACAGGCGGAACAGACCAGGCGCAAATCACTTTAAGAACGGCGGCTGATATTGTTGGAGGAAGCACTACAGAACCTCCAACCGGCGGCGGGATTAATTTAGGTACTACATCTCCCTTCCTGCTAAATTTTGATAATATCGGAAGCGGATTGCCGGAAGGTGTAAAAGCTTACACCGGCGCTTCTGCAACCGCCTTAGGAACGGAAGCTGCATTTACTTCCACCGCAACCGCGTGGAATAATACATCGGGGGCATTTAAAAATTTTGCTTCTGCAACGGGCTTAACGGCAACCACTACTTTAGCAGAT
>MKRO01000080.1:8897-9303 GCA_001896965.1 Sphingobacteriales bacterium 41-5
GTCTTGATGCCACATCAGCCGGAAGGACTGTGACATGGACAGTAGATTATGCAACAGGGGAAACGCCCACAAGCTTTACTACCATTGCTTCATCACCGGCTTCATTAACCACGGCCTACGGAACATTTGCAAGTACGCCGGTTACTGTTAATTTACCGGCGGCTTTAAACAACAATTCTGGTAAAGTATGGGTCAGGGTTGTAACTTATACTTCCTCAACCGGCAGCGGCAACAGGCCGAGCACAGCAATTGACGATTTTAAAATATCGTGGTAGAAAATAAAATCATGATAACGAAAGCCACTTCGCACGAGGTGGCTTTTTTTAAACACTTTACAATACAGTTTTCGAATTTAATAAGAACCTTAACCTTAAACCCCTAAACTTTCCTATATTTGCCGCTTGGC
>MKRO01000080.1:9482-25727 GCA_001896965.1 Sphingobacteriales bacterium 41-5
GACCTTTAAGCCAATCTTTTAAATTACCAATCATGAAATTTTTTATTGATACTGCTAATCTCGACCAGATAAAGGAGGCCAACGACCTGGGTATTCTTGACGGCGTAACTACCAATCCGTCATTAATGGCCAAAGAAGGTGTTAAAGGCGCAGATGCTGTAATGAAACATTACGAAACCATTTGCGAAATGGTTGATGGCGACATCAGCGCCGAAGTGGTTAGTACAGAAACGCAGGCCATTATTGAAGAAGGTAAAAAACTCGCCGCCATTCATCCAAACATTGTGGTAAAAGTACCAATGATCAAAGATGGCATTAAAGCCATAAAATGGTTTAGCGATAATGGCATTAAAACCAACTGTACCCTGGTGTTTAGCGCGGGGCAGGCGATATTGGCCGCTAAAGCAGGCGCTAATTATCTTTCGCCATTTATTGGCCGTATTGACGATAGCGGCTGGGAAGGCATTCAGTTAATACAGCAGATTGCGAATATTTTTGCGATTCAGGGTTTCAAAACTGAAATACTGGCCGCTTCAATTAGAAATACAAATCACATCATTCAATGCGCGGAGGCGGGGGCTAATGTGGTAACAAGTCCGTTAGAGCCAATTCTTGGTTTATTAAAACATCCGTTAACCGATATTGGCCTCGCTAAATTTTTAGAAGACGCGAAGAAGTTTCAATAACTCATTGTTTCAGGTTTCGGGTTACAATTTACAGGGTGCGTTTAATAATATTACTTTACAATTACAGTAATTTTTATTTCTTTGATGGCCGTGACCTGAAACCTGAATCCTTATTATTTTCGTGAACATTTCCTCCTTCATAGCCAATAGGATAGCGTTTAACCAGCAACGTTCTTTCTCGCGTTTTATCATCAGGCTTTCAATTATTGCAACGATCATTAGCGTAGCGGTAATGATTATTACACTTGCATTTGCCAATGGTTTTCAGCAAAAGGTGAGCGAAAAGGTTTTCAGTTTTTGGGGGCATATCCGTTTGCAGGAAGCGATGCCCTATCAATCGGTTCTTAAAGAAGAATTGCCGATAACCGCAAACGATACTGTTGTGCGGGAAATAGAAAAAAATCCGGAAGTAAAAAGCATTCATCCTTTTGCCACACGGTATGCCATTTTAAAAACTACTGATGACCTGGAAGGGGTGATGGTAAAAGGTTTGGACAGCTCTTATGATTTCAATCACCTGAAAGATTTTATTATAGACGGCGGCAGGCCACCAAAATTTAACGACAGTACTTATAGTCGTGAGATCATGATCTCGAAACGAACGGCCGATGCCATGAAGTTGAAAGTTGGCGACCGCGTTTTTATTTATTTTATCAGGCCCGACCGAAGCCTGCGCCCCGACAGGTTAACAATTACCGGATTATTTAAAACCGGTATTGAAGAATACGACAAAACATTTGCACTCGGCGATATAAAACTTATCAGGCGGCTTAACGATTGGCAACCCAATCAGGTAGGCGGCTATGAAATATTTTTAAAAGACTATAAAAATATAGATGCTGTTTCCGAGCAAATTTACAATCTGCCCAATCTGCCACCAACCTGGACCGCACAAAGTATTCAAAGGATAACACCTAATATTTTTGACTGGCTGAACATGCAGGATGTAACGAGAAATGTACTCATGGGAATTATGGTTGTAGTGGCCATCATTAATTTAATTACCTGTTTGATTATTCTCGTTTTGGAACGCATGAGAATGGTGGGCATATTAAAAGCCGTTGGCGCCAGCGACTGGCAGGTACAGAAAATATTTTTGCGGCATAGCCTCATCATCACTCTTGCAGGTATTCTAGGCGGAGCACTTTTTGCGCTTGGCCTGCTTTGGTTACAGGTAAAAACCGGCTTTATAAAACTAAACGAGGAAGCTTATTATTTAAGCGAAGCCGCTATGAAAATAAATATGAGCGAGGTGCTGATAATTTGTACGGCAACTTTTATCGTTTGTCTTTTGGTATTAATGATACCAACTTATATCGTGAAAAAAGTACAACCCGTAAAGGCGATTCATTTCAGGTAGGATAGATTATTTTAAAGTGAGGTATGGGGTTAAATTAGATAATTCATATCATTCACTATAATACCGATTCACACAATTTGCGCAAGTATAATCCCCGTGGCCACGGCGGCGTTTAAGGATTCCGCTTCACCAAATCTTTCAATTGTTATTTTTTGTGAAATGTGCTGCATCACTTCCGTCCGGATACCGTTTCCCTCATTGCCACTTATCAAAACCCCTTGTTGAATATTTTTATAAGACCTTAGCGGAATGCCATCAAGCGCAGCGCCATAAATAATTGTATTCTTTTGGGTGGTCAGCCAGCCTGCAAGGTTTGTATAAAAAACTTCTGTTCGAAAAATGCTGCCCATACTTGCCTGAACAACTTTACTGTTATAAATATCTGCGCAATCATTGCTGCAAATAATTTGTTTAACGCCAAACCAATCAGCAATTCTTAAAATAGTGCCCATATTTCCAGGGTCCTGAATACCATCAAGCGCCAGCGCCAATTTTAATGTATTTAATTCAAAACCTTCACTCCGGGGTATTTCAATAAGAGCCAAAACCCCGTGAGGCGTTTTTAACTGGGAGATGCGATTGAGATCCGCTTCCGTAACAGTTACTATTTCTGTTCTGGATCTGAATTTCTCGTTGGCCCTCACCCAATCTTCCATTGCAAAAACTTTTTTAACCTTTGCAAAGGGATTATTTAAAGCTTCCGCTATAATTTTGAGGCCTTCGGCTACAAATAAATTTTCCTGTTGCCTGAATTTTTTTTGGGATAAACTTTGAATATATTTGGCCTCGGCTTTACTAAGCATTTTTGATAGAATCTAAAATTAAGTCAACTGTCACGTTCATACAAAAATATACATCTTCTTGTTTTACCTTTCTTAACGGTATTCTTTTTTTCTTCCTGCACATTATTTACGGTGGTTCGAAACAGCCCTAAAAACGAACCTTTTATTTTTGACACAAAAATTAAAGTTGAGGATAACCACATCAGCAAAGAAGAAAAAACGAGGCTGGAAGCGGGGCTTTACGAGCAGTTGGATGACAGCATCAGCGCCCGCAAGGTTGATAAGGTTGTATATGCGGTATTGAAAAACCCTACCAAACTTGATAGCAGCCTTATTAGTAAATCAATGCAGTATATGCATTACTATCTTCATGGGGAAGGTTATTTTGATGACTCTATCAATTTTGATACTCAAATAAAACCCAACGGCGACCAGCTTCGGGCAGATATTCTTTTTCATGTTTGGCCCGGCAAAGTTACGCGCATTGATTCCCTCACTTACACATTAAGAGAAGACACGCTACAGAGCCTAACCAACGAAAGCTTAAAAACAGCGTTTATAAAAAACGGCGACCCATTTGCGCAGGGGCCTATTTCCTCAGAACTCGACAGGCTGGTTTCGTTGTTTAAAGAAAACGGGTACTTCATGTTCAACCGGAGTTTGTTGTATGGGCTTTGGGATACATTAGATGTTTCGTTGTTACAACCCACATTAGACCCATTTGAACAGGCAGAAAGGGTGAGAAGAATGAGGGAACGCATTGAAAATCCAACAGCCAATCTTGACATTCGTTTAAGACAGGTGAATGATTCATCACTTATAAGAAGATATTACGTTGGCGACGTTTTTGTTTACCCCGATGCGAAAGCTGATACAACAACAGGTAGCCGAAAGGAAGTAAAGGCCAAAGGCGTTACCGTTATTCAGCACCACAACAAATTCAAATCAAAAATATTCCCGCCAAATGTTTACCTGAAGCAGGGAGAAATGTACAACCAACGCAGGTATTTGAGAACTTTAAACAGGCTCAACAGCCTGCCCAGTTGGCGCCTGGTTGATATTGGCTACGATCCTACCAGAAGACCCGGACAGGATACCCTGGATTTTATTGTAAGGCTTACACCTGCTCCTAAATACGCCTTCTCAACTAATTTAGAAGGGAGCTTTAACCGGCAGAACGCGCTTTCCAACAGCTTTTTCGGGCTTGGCTTTAACGTGGGACTTCAAAACAGAAATTTTTTGAGGGGCGCAAATACCGCAACCACCAACTTAAGATATGGAGTGGAATTGGGCAACCTAAAGGACGGCAACCTCATTCAAACCCAGCAGCTAAGCCTTAGCAATACAGTTTCTTACCCAAGGTTCATCTTTCCGGGGATGGATAATTTTAAAAATAATTTCACAGGGTATATTAACTCAGTTTTTGGTTTAAATGCGGCAAGTACCGAGCGGAACAAGCTATTTAATCTTACCACAATAAATACCAATTGGGGATATGACTTTAGCTGGCGGGCGAAATCTTACAGTAGCACCAACCGAACCTATAATCTTGGGGTTAAAATACCGAATATTGAATACTCGTACCTCGTTCGCAGAGATAGCCTGAACGCATTGATCCGAAGAAACCCTTCTATCAGAAATATGTTTTCGGATGGTTTAATTTCGTCCGTTATCGGCAGGTTTGTAATGCCGTGGAATGATACCAGGAACCGCAGAACGAATGTTTTTAAAGCTAATGTTGAAGTGTCGGGTTTGCTAAGCGGTATGATTCCAAGTCGATTTATTGATTCTCAATTGTACCGTTTCGCCAAAGTTGATGTAGAGTACTCAAAACTATTCAAGTGGAGTAAAACCTCGCTCGTATTAAGGGGTTTTGGAGGTATCGGTTATGAGTTTGATTTCACCAAAAACCCTGACAAACGCGATCAGCTACCTTTCTTTAAGCAATATTATAGCGGCGGGCCAAATAGTATGCGCGCCTGGCAACTACGCCGTTTGGGACCCGGCTCCACGGTTAAATATTATACAGGAACCGAAGACCTTACGAGAATAGTGGTTCCTGACAGGTTTGGAGATGTTCAGCTTGAAGCTAATATTGAGTACCGCATGCCTTTGTTCTCGATGGCAGGTATTCCGGTAAACGGGGCTGTATTTACAGATGTCGGAAACATTTGGCTACTCAAAGAAGGGGCCGGCCTTCCCGAAGAGACGTTTAAGCTTTCGCGGCTGGGCACAGACCTGGCGATCGGTTCAGGCGCCGGTGTGCGCGTGGATTTTGGATTTTTTGTTATTAGGGTTGATTATGCCTATAAAGTAAAAGATCCAAGCCCCGACCCGGGTAACATCAGTTATCGCAACCGATTTTTTGCTTATCCCTTTTTTAAAGGCAGCCAGTTACAGTTAGGCATAGGTTATCCTTTTGTGTTCTGATTTTAATTTCGCACAAAAAAATAGCCCCGCAAATGGAGCTTACAGGTGTGCAATGATAAAAACAAAGTCATAAATTTCTCAATGCCTCTTCTTTAATAAAATCAACTTCTTTACTTGGCTTTTTTATTGGCATGGCCACTATAAATTCACTAATAGTCTTCACATTTATCGTATCCTGTGTATTGTGATAAAGATCAAGAAGTTGCTTCTTATATTGATATTTATAGGGTATGAAATCCTCCAATTGTCTTGCATTAATTGTTGCATTTCTATAATCTTTCTTTTCCTTGTAAACCGAAGTAAGAGTTTGCAGAACAGTCGAATTTATAAACAGCCTTTTGCTGTATTCCAAAACCCAAACCGAATGGCTATATTGACAGCACAAAACTACCGGTATGCGGCAACCGCCGCATTCACAGCCATAAAGTGTTTAAAGGCGTGGCAGCACGCGGTAAAACCTCCACTGGCTGGTTCTTTGGGCTAAACCTCCACCTTGCCATTAATGTGACCAGGGAGAGCTATTGGCTATAGGCTTTACCTCCGGTAACGTGAGTGACGCAAACGAGGTAGTAGTGCAACAGCTTTGCCACAATATCGAAGCGGGTACAACGCTGTATGGCGATGCCGGATATGTATCACAAAAGCTCTTTGAAACGCTATGGAAACAAGGCATTAAACTGATTACCAAGATACGCCGCAACATGAAAAATAAATTCCTGACCTTAAAAGAAAAGTTTATGTTGAAAAGAAGAGCGTTGGTGGAAACAGTCATCGATTTATTAAAGAATATCCAGGATTTATGGCACAGCAGACACCGCAGCATAGACAACGGATTCAATAACATGTTAGCTTGCTTGGCTGCTTATAACTTTAGAGATACCAAGCCTTCCTTCAGGTCACATCAACGCAATTTCTGGATGAGTTTAGCAGATTAACGTTGTTGAATTCGCGTTAATTTTAAATTTTATTAAGACATGAAAAGGACAAAATTTATAGAAAGCCATGTAGTGGCAGCGATTAACAAACAGGAAGGAATTAATGAACCTTAAAAATTGTCAAATCTCAATTTGTATTTTCTCCGATGGCTCTATAATTCCCATCAAAAACCTTGACGATGAATTTTCAGTAAGACCCTTTTCAGAACAAAAACCTTACTTCAATTTCCTCTCGTCTGAAACCGTAAGTTTTTTACGGCCTTTTCTACGACGGGCAGCTAAAACTGCACGGCCATTGGCAGATTGCATACGCTTGCGAAAGCCATGCACGGTTTTACGACGACGGTTATGAGGTTGAAATGTACGTTTCATAATAATTTATTTTTTCACTTTTTTTTGAATGTACATGGGAGAACATGCTGATTTTCAATATTTCTACAACAGGACACCACTCTCTGCTGTTTGTGAAAGGACGGCAAAGGTAAGAAAGTTTAACATCTCTGCTCTAAAAAAATCTGCTTAATTTCTAAAGTATCTCAAAAGCGAACCCATACTGACGGTTTTATTATCGCCGCAGGCATTATTTGTTAAAGCACAATCAAGGTTCATCATAAAAAATCCCGGCAATTTAACCGGGATTTCAAAATAAATTATTTCTTTTTTACCTGCTTTTAACAGGAATGATGGTTGTTTTGTTCTTACTGAAAATATTCAATTTGTTGGTCATGAACCACATAATTGTGAATGACGGAATAAAATCCATGCCCGGAAGCGCTTCTTCAACAAAGTTAAAAATACCTCCAACCACACCTTTGGCGCCGCCAAAAGTTTTCGCAAAAATGGCAGCAGAAATAGGAGCCCAGGCCACGTCAATCACCTCACCCACACCGGGCACAGCAAATGAAAGATAACCTACCGCATCCATTGCAATACAAAACAACAGCGAAGGGGATTTTTGAATGTTTGTCATTTTTTCTTTTTGATTTATTGTAAGAACGAAAAAAGATGCTGAAAGTTGTACGCAGGCGGTAAACAGGCCGTTAAAATCGGTAAGACTGACACTTGATATATAGGTTTTGGCGTATAAAAAAACGGGTTGTGGCCAACCCGTTTAAAATATTTGAAAAATCAACTTATAAAGTTGTTTCAAAATTTGTGAGTTCTTTGAACTGTTTAAGGCGTTTGTTCACGTCGGCTCTTGTTAACTCTTTAAGACGCGTATTGCCAAATTTTTCAACGCAAAAACTTGCCATTACTGATCCCATGATGATCGCCTTTTTCATATTCTCAAAACTCACGCTTCCGATCTTTGCCAGATAACCAATGAAGCCACCCGCAAACGTATCGCCTGCACCGGTAGGGTCAAATACATCTTCTAAAGGGAATGCAGGAGCATAGAAAACTTTGTTCTTGTGAAATAGCAACGCCCCATGTTCACCTTTCTTAATAATAAGGTATTTCGGCCCCATTTCCATAATTTTTTTGGCGGCTTTCACTAAAGAAAAATGCTGCGTAAGCTCGCGAGCCTCAGCATCGTTCACCATTAATAAGTCAACTCTTTTCAGTACTTTTTGCAGGTCATCCATTGCTGTTTCCATCCAAAAGTTCATCGTATCCATCACCACAAGCTTCGGCTTCTTTTTAAGCTGGTCAATTACGCTAATTTGCAGCTTTGGCATCAGGTTGCCGAGCATTACAAATTCAGCATTTTGGTAGCTTTGCGGAACAACCGGGTTGAAGTCCGCGAGAACATTTAAATCAGTAATAAGCGTATCGCGGCTGTTCATGTCTTCGTGGTACTTTCCTTTCCAAAAAAAGGATTTTTTATTTTTTACCCTTTCAACCCCTTCCATTTTTACACCGCGGTTCTCCATCGCAATTAATTCTTCCTGCGGGAAATCGTAACCAATAATAGAAATTTGTTTTACGGGTTTAACAAAATAGCTGGCTGCATAGGCTGCATACATTGCTGAACCACCAACAATTTTGTTGGCTTTCCCGAAAGGCGTTTCAATAGCATCAAAAGCCATTGTACCAACTGTAATTAAAGACATAAAAGGGTATTTGTTTGAAATAAAAATTTTCCGCCGCAAAGTTAAGCGTTTGTTTTTGGCGTTGTAATAGTTTGCGGTTTAATTTGAGATATTGTTAAAGCTTTACACAATCAGCCGCAATATTGTAACGTTTTACATCAAAAATGCATAGATTTGAAAAATGAGTTTACCGGTAACCAAACGTAAAAAATCAGCTAAAAAAGCGTTAATCATTTCCACGGCGGCTAAAATGTTTCGCGAGAAAGGATTTACGGGGAGCTCCATGCGCGATCTTGCCGAGAATATCGGAATTGAAGCGGCCAGTTTGTATAATCATATAGAATCAAAATCGCAGATATTAAACGAAATTATCTGGGGCGTTTCGCATGATTGTAAACTGCAACTTGAAAATCTTGAAGCAGCCAACGGAACCTCATTACAAAAGATTGAGGCTCTGATTCGTTTTCATACCCAAATGATGCTTACCCGTTTTGAAGAATATTCAGTGATGGTGAATGAATGGATCCACCTTGAAACAGGCCAGCTTGCAACGTTTGCCGCTGAACGCAGGCGTTATGTAAAAAAAATGGAGGCCATGGTTCAGGAAGGTATTGATAAGGGCGAATTAAAACCCCTGATGCCCTATGTTGTGGTATTAAATATCCTTTCCTCAGTTCGCGGGCTTGAGTTTTGGCACAAAAGCGCAAAATCACACACCGCTGTTGAAATAGAGGAAAACATGGTGGCTCATTTAATTGGCGGAATAAAGAATTGATTTTTGAACCGTGGGCGTGTGATTCTGTTTGGCTAATTTATTTCTACCTTAAAGCTGCAATTACTCAATTTTAAAAAAGTAACATCTTCGCTTTTTAATATCCCGTTTGCTTTAATGTAACCTTCGGTTGAAGTGTAATCAATTACAAAATTCAAGCGTCGCGTTTGATGGGGATCAACCATACTTAAAAACTTACTACTGTCCGCCTGATACATGAAAAGCTTTTGACCATTGGCTTTTTCCAGCAATTCTTTAAAGATTTGCATCATACAAACGCCTGGTAACACAGGCTGTCCCGGGAAATGCCCTTCAAAAATTTTATGGGCAGCGTCAATGGTTAGTGAGGCTTCAATCTTTCCATCAACATTTGTGAAAGCATCAATTTTGTATAAATTATCATGTAGCATTTGCTTGTTTTAATCATTTGAAAACCTGTCAACCCTCATAAGGGTTGGCACACCATAAACTTATTCACTATCGTAAATACGTTTCAGGCTGATGTCAAAGTTAAAATTAATATGATGAATGCGGATGCTATCTGGCACTTGATTTTTCATGTCGCTTACAAAAGCCTCCAGCACCTTCTTTGTGCTGCTGCCGCGCTCCATTCTTAAAAGCTGCGAACAATCAGGTTTGGTTATATAGTAATAAAAATCTTCGCCCTCGTTGTAGGCAAAATAATGCTCGTTTGCGTTTTGGATTTTAAATTTATAAGGTTTTAAAAACCCCAAAGGTTTGTTCATGAGAATCAATTGAAAATCCCTTTGCAGTGTTTTCTTTACTGATTCTTTATCCATTTTATCTATGATGGAATACACTTTAAACGCCCCTTCTTTTGAAAATTCAAAATCAAAAAACTTAAACCCGGCTTCGTTTGTAAATAAAAGTCGGGTGGAACTATCCGGCATTTGCTTAATCAGTAAAACACCACTTAAATGATTGCCAACCACATCAACTGTTGCGCGGTACAAAACACGTTCATACTTTAGCTGAAATTTTTGAAGACAATCTGCATTGCCGTCCGTTTGTTGTAAGTTTTTATAGGCTTTGGGAGCGCAGGAAGAAAGAACAACAATTAAAAAAGCGAAGAGCCAATTTGCTGTTGGAAGTTTTAGATTAAATGAAGATGCTTTCACATTCGCTTTGCTTAGATTAAAATGGCAAAATGCAATATTATTTGATCGCGAATAAAGCATCGGCAAGGGCTGTATTTATTTTTTGGTTGCTGTAGTTCATCGAAGTATAATCACCCGAAGGTTCAAACATTTGCACCTGGCCTACTACGAAACTGCCTTTTTTCATAATCACATTCACTTTTTTAAACAGGCCTGCCATTTGAGAAGTAACAGGGGTCATTTCGGCGAGATAAGTATCAGCGTCCTCAAATAAACGAACGCTGAAATTTTTGTTTTCGAATACCGTTCCGCGCATACAATCCATCATCAGTTGATTGATCTGCTGAAACATTTTATTGGAACGGCCCGACATGCTACTCGTTTTATTCCCGTCTTTGATAGAAACCCTGCTGCCATTAATTACCATTAAATATTGATAGGGAGAAGTGTACTCCATTCTTACAAGATTATCTTTTTTGAAATAGAATTTACCTTTTGAAGTTAGCTTTTCTGAAAGCAAGGCCAGGGTTTTCACCTGCGTAAAATCTGCTGAAATGCTACTTGTTTTAGAGGATACGGCTGCAAATTCTGATTTAAATGATGATGCATCAGGTACTAATTTGTATTGTGCAAATACTGCATTAACAAAGAATGTAAATATAAAAAGAGTGAAAAATTTAATCATACTGACTATTAACTATTAATTTTTATAGGCTTGCAAATCTAACAATTTATCAAGCGGAACCACGCTGTATTGCTGTTCTTTAACAAATTGCAAAAAAGCGGGCAATACCTCCGATGTTACTTTTTGCGTGTCGTGCAACAGAATCACGGCCCCGGGTTTAATCATGCTTTTTAGCCTTGACAAAAGTTTTGCCGGGTCCTTAATCATAGTGTCAAAAGAGCGCAGGTTCCAGCCAATAGTATGGTAGCCCATCCCTTTCACAGCTTTTTTTACATTGGGATTAGTAACGCCGTACGGTGGCCTGAACCAATTCATTTGCTTACCTGTTATTTGATGCATCAGGCTTTGCGTTTGTTGCATTTCTTCCTGCATTTTTTTTGCGGGTTGCAGGTCAAACCAATTACTATGAAAGAATGTATGGTTGCCAATTAGGTGGCCGGCTGTTGAAATTTGTTGCAGTATGGATTTGTTTTCTTCAACATTTTCGCCAATTACGAAAAATGTTGCGGGAGTTCCGTACTCTCTCAAAATATCTAAGATTTGCGGCGTGTATTCAGCCGAAGGCCCATCATCAAAACTCAGCGCAATAATTTTTTCATTAGTTTTTTTTCCTGAAAATGATGTTAAGAAAAAATTGGAACGGATATAAAAACTACCGTAGAATAAAACGGCTGAGTAAACGAGCACCAGCGCAATAAACCAGGAAATATCGAATCCTTTATAATATTGTATTGCAACGAGCGATAAAAACAATACAATAAACAGAATATTGGTATTGCGAAAGTTTAACATGCAGACAATAGATAAAGCGAGGGATATTGCAATTTATAGTTGTTGTAGATCAATATTTTTTTAGGAGATGTTTCAGTATTCAGGCGCTTACCGTGTTCAACCATTTTAACGGCCATCCACAGTGCAAACGCAGACGAGGTTGGGTATTCTCCGCAATAGTTTTTATACCCCGCCAACCGTGCGCCTTTAAACATTGTTTGAGCAGGTTCGTTGTAATGCGCATCGGTTTTTACATCTCCGTTATTCCCCATGATAATCAAATCCAACTCATCAACCAAAACATTGTTTTCCAATAAAAAATGATTGATGATATCGGAAGCCGGCCGATCCGTTTTATAATAAGTTTGTGCGCCAATCAATTCGGCAATCGCATTTTCATTTTTCTGATTGCTCAATAGAAAGAATGCTGCGCCTTCACCCGCCATTGTGCCCGGTGTGCCGCTGTTGAAAAGGTTTGAACTGTTACCATTCTCTTTGTATTGGCCAAACCTTCGGATGATGGCGTGGCTTTTTTCTATAATCTCATCAACTGCACCCACAAGAACGGTATTCGCTTCGCCCTCCTGCATTAAGGAAGCAGCATCCAGCAAGGCTGCTTCAAAAGATGAGCCACGATGCACGTACGTATTATTATACTTATGGCAACCTAACTGCAAGGCAATTTGGGCGCCAACTGTATTGTGAGTTGATTGAATAAAAGCTGTTGGCGAAAGCAGCTCTTCATTAAATTCCACAAGCCTTGTGAGGAAAGCATCTGTATCTGCCAAACAACCATAGGCTGTGCCGGTTATGATGGCATCGGGTTGTTCAATACCTGATTGTTGCAGGGTTTCAACAGCGGCCGCCATACCCATTTTAATAATGCGGCTCATGCGGCGGATCAGCTTCGGATCAATATATTCTGTATAATCAGGTTCAATACATTTCAACATTTCACCTTCGTAAATAGCAGGTTGCTTAAGCATTTGCTCAAATGATGCCTGCGGCGAAACTGCTGATGTAGAAAGGATATACACGATTTTTTTAATAATGATTTTAAACTAAACGGTGATTTTCCAATTAGTATCAGGATCCTGCCTGAATCTTTTCCCTAATCCCGTTGAGAGTGATTCGTAATAGTTGATAATCTCCCGTAGTTCTTGTAAAGATTCTGTGGTATATTTTATTTTATACAGCGGCATTATAGCGCATTCAGTTGTTCCACTGCATCTTTTTCATCAACCAGTTTTTCGGGTTGCCGCGTATATTTTTTGATTCTTTTTCTCACTAACTTTTTATGTGCTTCAGGAATGTCTTCCACATACTGCTGTTGTTCGAGCATGCGGATCAACTTTACTTTATCTTTTTGTTTCAGTTTTTGCGCTAAACTGAAAACCTGCTCCGGACTGACGGATAATGAAATATTTGTCGCTGAAGGCATTTTAATAACTTTTATTTCTCAAATTTACATTTTTTAAAATACCGCTCAGGCATTTTTACTAAATACCAAACTTGAACAATTTCCCCCAAAACCAAATGAATTGCTCATTACGTTTTTAATTTCTTTTTGCTGCAATTTAGTAACGGGCTTAAAAGGCAATTCCTTCATTTGTGTTTCAAACCTGAGGTTTGAAAAAATCAACCCTTCTTGAATTGCCAGAACTGAATACACCGCCTCAATTCCGCCACTCGCCCCCAAAGTGTGGCCGGTAAAGGATTTGGTGGAACTCATCAACGGATAATTTCCGGCAAATAAATTTTTTATGGCAGTTCCTTCCGCAATGTCGTTATTATTAGTTCCTGTACCGTGAAGGTTGATATAATCTATGTCAGACGGATTGAGCTCCGCCTTTTTTAAGGCGCCTTTCATTGCTAAAAGATTACCGGTCCCGTCAGGCGACGATGCCGTTTGGTGATGCGCATGATTGGCGTTTGCCCAACCGGTGAGCTGTACGGTTGGCTTTACATCTAAAGACCCGGCAAGTTTTTCCGAAACCAAAACCACATAACCGGCGCCTTCGCCCAGGTTCAGTCCGCGGCGATTTTCATCCATCGGCTGGCAGAATTGGCTGTCTAAAATCATTAAGGTATTAAACCCGTTCAGCGTGAATTTTGTAAGCGCGTCAGTGCCGCCCGCCACTACTACATCAAGCATTCCCTGCCTGATCAATCTCGCACCTAAAAAAATACTGTTGGCAGAGGAAGAGCACGCAGTACTTATCGTTGTAACAAAATCGCTGATCCCCAAATGGTCGGCAGTGATTTCGGTAACAGCGCCACACTCGTGATTGACTACTTCGTGCAAATCACCGGCGTTGTTATCATTTAGAAATTCGATAAAGAAATTTTCGGTTTTATCCATGCCGCCAACTGAATTGGCTGAAATAAAACCTGTGCGATACTTTTTAATAGTAACGCCGGAATTCTCAATCGCTTCTTTTGCAGCGATAGTACTTAACAGGGCTGTCCGGCTTGTATGCAATGGAAGACCGAGCTGTTGGCAAAGCGATTCGTTGCTTAGTTTCACTTCGGCAACGGGCAATTTGCCTTTGTGATTTGATTCAAGCCTTTGCATATCGCCCATGCCGGGGCTGTTGTTTTTTAACGATGCCAGATTTTCAGCAACGTTATTTCCAATAGCAGAAATAACGCCAACGCCGGCTATGTAAACATTTTTACTCACTAAAAGTTAAACGTATTGCGTCTGTTTTTCTAAAATAAATTCAGCCATTGTACTAACGGACCTAAAAACTTCCTGGCCCTGCTCGGCGTTATTGAGTTTGATATTGTACTCCTGCTGCAATAGCACAATCAATTCCAATGCGTCAATTGAATCAAGCCCCAAACCTTCTACAAACAGGGGATCGTGGTCGCCAATATCAGCGGGTGTTTTACCTTCCAGTTTTAATTGTTTAATGATTTGCTCTTTCAATTGCAGCATTAATTCATCCTTGTTCATAAAATTCTGTTTAAATGTTTAAAAGTTTAATTGCTTAAAAGGTTGTTCAAAACGGTACAACCTTAAACTTTCAAACCATATATTTCTTTTAAATTTTCCGCTGTAAAGTTAACAGCATTTTCCTTCTGTTCCTTTTCTACTAAAAATAAGCAGGTGTCAAAATTTTCATCTACACTTTCCACCCATCCGCAAATGCAGGCTTTTATTTTTTGGTGATGGATTAAATCGCTTACATAAAAATGTAACCAATCTGCATCAAATTGATCGCTCACAAAAAAAGCGTTTTCGCCCTTAAATTTATATCGAATGCTGATTTCGCCAATGACAATATTCGGCAGCGTGTAAACAAATAAAGCCGGGCTGGGGAAACTGCGGGCTGTTTCAAAATAGTTGACATCAGCCTCAATGCTTGAATTTTTATTTGAAAGAACAATGCCTGCTTCTTCAGGTTTGTATTTTCCGAAATCAAAATCTTGTAGCAATACCTCCGTTGCGATGATCCCCGATTTTCCCAGGGCATCCATTTTGTAAAACTTAGGGTAGTCAATTTTCAGGCCTTCTTCATAAGCTTCACGAAGAAAATCTGAACCCGTGTCACTACTTTCAAAAATGGTTTCGCTGTTTCGCAAAATTTTGCCATTGCGAATGATAGCGTGAGCTGTTATTTTTAATTCAGAGCCTGACAAACTATTTGTCTTTAAATCCGCTTTCTATATATTGAATACTATCTCTCAATTTAATATTTTTCGCCAGCTTATGTAAAGCGGTATCGTGGTTCTTTACATAAGGATTATCAGTATCCCACACATAACCCGCCAACACAGAGCAAATCATTTTTCTGATTTCAGGGTCCCTGTCTTTTGCAAAGAAAATTGTGTGCAAAGTGCCGTCATACCAGGCCATCACATAGCTGCGGAAGGTGTTTACGCCCTGCATCATCACCTCTGTATATTCCTTTTCCCAATCAATTTGCCCGCCTTTTAAATGCCTCACTACCAGGTTGCCGGCCAATTGGCTTGAAACGGTTGCCAGCGTTACACCCGAAGAAAAAACAGGGTCTAAAAATTCAGTAACGTTGCCTGTTAATACAAATCCGTTGCCATAAAATTTATCGGTAGTGGTGCTCCAGGATTGCAGCACGCGCGGTTCAAACAAATAGTCCATGCCTTCCATCCTTTCTGCGAGCCAGGGCTCGGTTGCAATTGCCGCACGCAGTTGCTCCTCCGGCGTACCTTCAAATTTTTCAAAAAATTCAGGGTTTGAAACAAAGCCAACCGACGTGATACCATTGGAGAAAGGAATGATCCATACCCATACCTGCTGCTCGTGCACTACAATCGTGATTCTGTCAGGCTCTTTATCCATTTGTCGGTTCAGGTCTTTGATATGGGTAAACAAGGCTTTGCGAGGGGGCAGGTTTGATGGCCTGTCCATACCAAACAAACGGGGGATAACCCGGCCATAACCACTGCCATCAATAATAAAACGGGCTTCAATTTGTTTTTCGTTGCCTTCTTTATCTTTTACTGTTGTAACCGAACTACCGTCATCATTGAATTTGATAGCGGTTACTTCAGTTTCATAAGCTATAGGAACGCCCTGACTTTCTAAAGTATCGGCAAGTGTTTTATCAAACTCAGCTCGCGGAACCTGCCAGGTCCATTGCCTGCCCTGGGTAAACTGATCGGCAAAATAATAATCACATATTTCGCCG
>MKRO01000080.1:25781-28429 GCA_001896965.1 Sphingobacteriales bacterium 41-5
CCAGCCTCGTCCAGCGCTTCCATACAGCGCGGCAGCAGGCTTTCACCAATTACAAAACGGGGGAATTTTACTTTTTCCACCACGCTTACTTTATAACCCGCTTTGTTTACGATTGATGCGGCAACTGTGCCTGCCGGGCCTGCGCCAATTACTAAAACGTCTGTTTTAATTGTTTCCATGAGAATATTCTGATTTGATTTTTTTTGGTTTAACATTCAAATGTAGCAGCAAAAAAATAGTTGTGAAACTAATTTTTTTTATGATTTCGAGGAATAGTTCCTGTAATCTATCCTTTCCCTGATCTTTTCAGCAGCCTCTTTTCCCGCCCATTTTTCGCAGAGATATAATCCCAAATCAATTGATGCGGACACACCACCGGAAGTAATCACAGTGCCATCTTCAACAACCCTTTCATTCACCACGTTGCGGCAATAAGGCTTCAATGCATTGAGTTCCAAAAAATGTGTAGTGGCCTTTTTATGGCCTAAAAAACCGGCGGCGCCAAATATTAAAGCGCCGGTACACACCGATATTTTGTTTTTTACCTTGAGAGATGTTTTAATCCAGTCAATAAAATCATTATCAAACTGCAAACGCCTTGCGCCCAGGCCGCCGGGAACAATAACTGCATCGTACTCTGCAAGATTGGGCTTGATGCGCGTAGTCACCATCCTCAAACCAAAGTTATCTGCTACTTCATTTTTATAGGAGCAGATGTCCCAACTCAGGCCGGGCATGTAACCTAAGGATTTTAGGCGGGTGATAGGATCGTAAACGCCAATCAGATCAAGCCAGGTAATGCCGTCAAAAACTATAAATGCGATTTTCATTAAGATGCCGTTTTACAAGAAAGCCGAAGCTGCCACCTATTCTTCAGCCGGTTTAATAATTATTTTCTTTTCTTACATTTCAATAAAGTGTGGCTGAGGCCAATGCCGTCAATTTGTTCAACGACATCGTAACCTGCGCGGTCGATACATTTTTTAAATACACGGCTGTCATACATCTGGCTGTTACCGTTTGCGATTGCCGTGAAATAAATTGACAACTGCTGAATACAAAACGCCGATGTTTCAAAACGTTGCGTATCCCAAAATGCTTCGAGGATGAGTATCAGGCCATCGTCACCAATCGACTGCTTACACCTTTCTAAGATAGAAACAATTTCGTCTTCAGAAAAACAATCGAGAAACTGGCTCATCCACACGGCATCGAAACCGGTGGGGAATACCGAGTTTTCATCCAAAACATTACAGGGATAGTAAGAAACTTTTTCGCTGAGGCCTAATTCCTTGATGCGTTTTTCCGCCATTTCTGTCTGGCCGGGCAAATCCATGATGGTTATATGAATGTCTTCGCCATGTGTGGCAGAAGCCGAGGCCCACTTGCCGGTGTTGCCGCCAATATCCAGCAATTTTGTGATCTTCTCATTATAAATTTGCTTGATTACTTCGGGAAAAGCGATGTCGCTGAAAAAGTGATCGTACTCAAACCAACTCTTTTTTTGCTGTGGCGGTAAATCCTTCAAACCATGATAAACGGTTGGCCAATTGCCCAATTCTTTCAGGCCTGCGGGCTTGCCGGTTTCGATAGCTTCTTCCAAATGAAATACTCCTTTGTAGCAAATGTCCTGTACGAAGTTCATGTTCACGTTGGTAAGCGGATCGTGTAAAATAAAGTAACCGGTTTTGGTAATTGCAAACTTTTCATCGTCAGTATATTTCACCAAATGCATACCCAGCCCGGCTTCCAGCAACACGCGAACGCCGTATTCTGAAAGCCCGACTTTTTCTACAATTTCCGGTAATGAAATGCCCCCCGATCTTGAATCTTCAATTACCTGCAAAATGCCTTTATTTCTCAGCACCCTTGCCACCTGAAAAAGAATGGGGCCATGAGCGATGATCTGGGCTAAATGTTTTGAATCAATTGCTGTTTTCTGGTCCTTTTTGTAAAAGTCGATCATATTGTTCATGGTTGATGGTTCATTGTTGAAAGTTTGAACCGGCTTGTATGTTTTCTTAATTTATAAGTTTTTTGTTTGAAAGATAACTCCATGTGATCTGTCATTTTTAATTTAACCGAAGGATTACTGCTGCATTACACCCCCCAAACCCCGATGCTGTTTTTAAGCATGCCTTTAATTCTTTCTCAGTTAAATTACTGCAAACGTTTACCGGCATTGCCGTTCCCGCTTTGTCGAAACCTTTCGTGGGAATGATTTTTCCTTCTTTCAAAGATTGAATACTTATCACAACTTCCAACAGCCCTGCTGCGCCTAAAGTATGGCCATAAAATCCTTTCAGGCTATTTAAAGGGACTTCCTGTAAACCTGCCAAAGTTATGGCTTTGCTTTCCATATCATCATTGTATAACGTGGCGGTGCCGTGTGCCGATATAAAACCGATCTCTTTTTTATCAATGCCCGATTCCTGTAACGCAGCATCAATGGCCTGAAACAGTTCCTGACCGGTGCGCGACGGCCCTGAAATATGATTGGCATCATTACTCACAGCGCCGCCTGCCAACTGAATTGCATCGCCCCCGGGTTTGTTAATTGATAAAATAACCGTTGCCGCGGCCTCACCCAAATTAATGCCCTTCCTGTCTTTATCAAACGGTTTACACAACTCATCGCTCACTGCCTG
>MKRO01000080.1:28528-32456 GCA_001896965.1 Sphingobacteriales bacterium 41-5
TGCAGGCGTGAGAAATGACGACCGGCCTGGTTTGTAAATTAAAATGTGCTGCAATTTTTTGCGCCGAAGACGAAAGGCTGATACGTTCCTTTAGTTCAGGGGTTAGTTCGTTTTCTTCCAGCAGGCTGATGTTTCCTTTGGTTGAAGAAATGATCAGCGCGGTTTTTTCGCTGCTTAAATCAATGCCGGTTTTTGAAACAGCGTCTTTAATTGATGTTATAAGAACTTGCTCAAATTTCGTGAGCTCGCCATCTTCAAAACTATCAGCATCAAACAGGGATGCGAAAAATGGCGTGTCGCTTTTTTTTGTATCCTGATGTTTTTTTACTGCAGAACGGCCGTTGCACAATGCAGCAAAATTTTCTTCGGTGGTGTTACCCAGCGGCGAAACGATATTATCTGCAATTACAAAAACCTCCTTCATGCACTTAAATTCCCATTTTACGTTTCCACTCTTCAAAAAAAGGAGGGTTGTTTAAAATTAAAGTTTGCGAATCCTTATCTAAGAAAACCTGCGTGGTTGAACCCGTTGCCACCAGTGAATTGTCGGCAACTTTATACAGATTATAAGTGAAAATAATTTTAGCGGCGTCGCAGGGAACATAAGTGGCTTCCACGCGAACCTTGTCGCCAAACTTCAGGGACTTTTTATAGTTGCACTCAGTGTGAACGATTGGTACCACAATGTTTTGCTGAAAAAAATCCATGTAGCCAATGCCGTGTTGTTTACCGAAAGCCTCGCGCCCGTCTTCAAAATAACGAATGTAATGGCCGTGCCACACAATACCGAGCGGGTCAGCCTCGTTAAACCTAATTAAAACTTCTACTGTGTGACTTAATTGATGCACTTATCTTTTTTTGTTTTTACCAGCAATGCTGCTGATTATATTTTTAATACCTGCAGCCCAGTAATTTCTAAAACTGAAAGCCATGCCCACTTTACCTTCGTGGCGTTCGTTGAGGAGAATTCTTTTTGTTTTATTGTCAAACAGAACAACCCATCCTGAAATGCGAGCATCCGGTTTACTCATTGCGTCAACCACCAGCAATAAGCCATAGCCTGCAGAGCCATCGGTTTTAAAATTCTTTACCAGATTGCCAACGTCGCCTTCTTTAAGATGGTTGAAATCTTCTGTGTTGGATGAAACAATTTTATTAGAATCAATTGCTTCATTTCTTTTTTTCACAAATTCAAGGTTGGCAGGCAGCTCTTTTCTGTTAAAGGCTCCCGCGAAATTGTATTTATCCGATTCTTTAATCATCAGGTCATTAATACCTGTAAACTGCCTTGCAACGATATCTCCTTTTTTTGCATTTGCGTCCCCAATCAAAAGCGATTTGGTAAAATCAATACCATAAAAAGTAATTGGAATGTTTTTATCAGATAATACATCCTCAATGGTTTGGGCTTTTAAATTGACCGATAAGGCAATCAAAGCACAAAGGAGAATTGGTTTTAAGTTTTTCATATTATTTTGTTTTTAAGTTATACGTCAGCAATAAAAATCCTCATTTCGCAACCGGCAATACTTTCCCCGTTACAGGCAATTTCTCCTTCAACGATTGTAGCGTTGAAGATTTGGTTTTTGATGGTGATTGAAGTGTTGAGCACATCACCCACCTTTGGAAGTGAATTGATCCTGAGCTGTTGCACGGCGCCAATAAATCCGACGGGAACGGGTTTGCTTTCCTGCTGGCAAATATAGCCGATACGTGCGGCACAGGTTTGTGCGATATTTTCCACCAATGCAGGCTCCGTCAACTCATTGTTTTCAATGAAAATATTATCAGTTTTTACTGTAAAAGTTGTGGTGGCGCCGGTATCGTCGCAGGTTTCAAGCGTTTCCACCATCACAAAAGGCGGCCGTTGCGGAATCAATTGTAGTATGTCGGCGAACAGGCTCATAAATGGCGCTAAAAGTAAGAAAAGTTTGGGGGATTAAGCCTTCCAAAACGGATAATAATTATACCACTGCTCTGGATATTGCTTCACTTTTAACTCCATTTCGGCGATAAAATCTTTCAGAATATCTGAGGGCCGGAGGTTTGGCTTGTTTTTGTAAATAACCCCGGGGCTTGCATAAAAATGATAATGAAAATTGGTTTGCTTCATTGCAAAAACAAATGAAACCGGTACTTCCAGCTTTGAAGCGATGGCATAAGGCCCGGCGGGGAAAGTGGCGGTTTCTCCCAAAAAATCGGCATCGAGCGTTTTGTTGCCGGGTAAAAACCTGTCTGCATGCATACACACGAATTCATTATTGGCCAGCGCGTCAATAATTTCGTAAATGTGTGACAGGTTATCTTTTATCACGATGATTTTAGCATTTCGCCGGCCGGTTTCACCTTCAAGATATTGTTTCAGTTGTTCGCTTTCGTTATCGTACATTACAATATTGATGGGTGTTGTAAACCGCTTTTTTAAAAGATGTCCCGCTATTTCCCAATTGCCAAAATGGCCGCTGAGCAGTAACCCGCCTTTGCCCTGCGCAATCATTTCATTAAAATAAACCTCGTCATCAAAATTAAAGCTGAATTTATTTTTGATGCCGGCCATCATCACAATACGGTCGATGAGTGCCTGCCCGAAGCGATAATAATTTTTGTAAAGTGTAACGACTGATTTGAAAACAGGTAGTTTGAGCCTTTGGCGCAAGAAGTACCAAATAGCCCTGGTTGATTTCCAACTGAACAGGAAATAATAGCCTGCAACAAAAATCAAAAGAATGTAGGCCGGCATTACACCAAAGCTTCGCAGCACTTTAATAAAAATGCCGTAACCCGTTTTATTGCCTTTTGATTTGCCGGTCCAGGACAAGGACATTTATGATTTACGATTTGAATTTTACGGTTTCAAAGATGCCATGAAAAACGGAACGTAAAAGTGAGTGACACAACACCGCTGCCATTTGCACTACTGCCCGTGCAAAAACTTACGCCGCTTCTTTCTTAGATATCTGATCCTGAATATAGTTGTAAAAATCCTGAAAAGTTACCAGCGGGGCAAAATCGCCGGGCTGCACTTTAAAATGGAAATTACTTTCAAGAGCCACAACGAGATCAATGTAATCGAGGCTGTCGAGGTCAAGCACTTCTTTGAGGTTAGCGCCGGGGGTGATTAAATTTTCATCCGCCTCAAATTCTTCAATCAAAAAAGAGTTAGTAGTTTGTATTATTTCGTCCATGCCAATCATAGCGTGTTACCATTTTTTTATGATAAGGGTGGAGTTGGTTCCACCAAATCCAAATGAATTGGACAAAAATACATCTATATTTTTATTGGTGGTAGATTTTATAACATTTATTCCGCCGGTTTCTTCGTCTGCTTCTTCAAAGTTTATATTAGGGGCAATGAAACCGTTTTGCATCATCAGGCAGCTATACACAATCTCGCTGGCGCCTGCCATCCAGCACTCATGGCCCGTCATTGATTTTGTAGAACTTACGGGAACTTCATTTCCAAAAACTTCCGCAATAGCCTGTGCTTCGCTGGCATCGCCCGCGGGCGTGCTGGTAGCATGGGCGTTGATATAATCAATTGAAGCGGTTTGCAGGCCAGAATCTTTTAACGCCATACGCAGTGATTTGGCAGGCCCGGCCACGGTGGGGTTTGAGATATGTTCGCCGTTCGATGAAAAACCGTAGCCGATCACCTCACCAATAATATTGGCTCCGCGTTTTTGCGCGCTTTCAAGGCTTTCTAAAATTACAGTTGCAGCACCGCCACTGGGGATCAGCCCATCGCGGTTTTTGTCGAACGGGCGGGAGGCTTTTGTAGGATCACTTTCGTGAACGGAAAAAGCGCCGAGCGCATCAAAAGTTCCCATTGAAAGATGGTTGATTTCCTGCGCGCCGCCAGTAATGATGCAATCCTGCAAACCGCTTTTTATTAATATATAGGCAAGCCCGATCGAATGAGAACCACTGG
>MKRO01000080.1:32492-32823 GCA_001896965.1 Sphingobacteriales bacterium 41-5
TTTAAAAATAGTGGACAGGTTCATTGTTACCGTTGAGTTCAATGTTTGAAAAACTGCCGCGGAACCCACCAGCATGGTATCTTTTTTTTCACGGATGAGATCGGTACTTTCAATCACCGCTTTGGCAGAGCTGTCGTTACCGTACAAGATCCCCGGCTCAACCTGAGCGATATAATCTTCGCTGATACCCGCTTGTTGCAAAGCTTCAAGCGTGGCCATATAAGCGTATTCGCCTTCTTCAGGCAGCATAATGCGCGAGCGCCGGTCCAGCAAGCCTTTGAGTGATGGCCTGTCAACCCAGCCTGTCAGCGCCGAGCGATACCCGAAGTCC
>MKRO01000081.1:0-10035 GCA_001896965.1 Sphingobacteriales bacterium 41-5
CCCGGAGGATTTTATCCGGGCAGACAATTCAAAATTAAATTTACATCCGGAGAAATTAATCTTGATGGCCAATGGTTGTATAAACCCGGAGTTCCAATGCCAGCACTAGCTTCACAATCTATAAAATTCAACCTGACCCCTTCTTTTCTTTATACCAGCATGATCAACCCAATCAAAAATTATAAAATCAAAGGTGTGGCTTGGTACCAGGGAGAAGGCAATGCATCAAGAGCCACTGAATACCGAAAACTACTTCCGGCATTGATCACTGATTGGAGGACCAAATGGAATGAACCCGAATTGCCATTTCTGATAGTGCAATTAGCAAATTACGGCAATCCCAACTCCACAAGCACTTCCTGGGCACAATTAAGAGAGGCCCAAACGATGGCGCTTTCATTAAAACAAACTGCCATAATTGTGACACACGATATCGGTGAAACACTTGACATTCACCCCAAAAATAAAAAAGAGGTTGGCCAAAGGTTGTCATTAGCTGCAAGACGATTGATTTATAATGAAAACATAACCAGCAGCGGGCCTGTATTTCAAAAGATATCGACTCATGGCGATGAAGTAACAATTTATTTTAATAATATCGGCGGAGGCCTGGTTTCCAAATCAAAAGATGGATACCTCAAAGGCTTTGAAATTTCCGGAGCCGATAAAAAATTCGTGCCTGCTAATGCAGTCATTAAAGCAAACACTGTTATCATAAAGAATAAACTTGTGAAAAAACCGGTGGCAGTAAGGTATGCCTGGAGAAATAACCCGACTCAAGCCGACCTTTACAACAAGGAAGGGCTTCCAGCCTCTTCATTCAGAACGGATAATTGGAAATTAAAATAAGATTACCATTGTATTTTAAGTGATAATATAGAAACCACTATAATGCAATACCACTTACTAATGTGTGATAAAAAAAAGGGAGAGAACAAGACTGCTCCCTCCGGATTATTACATGAGAAAATTTACAATTTAAGCGTCTGCCCTTTTATATTTTTTGTAGAGCATTATATCTCCCTGGGCATCCACATCTACATGGTACCAGTTTTTGTGATCTTTTAAAGTAATACGGTAAGAAGTAGCTTTGCAGTCAGATACTTCAACTACACCCCAAATGTCATGACGGGTATAGGCCTTTTTTACTTTGTATAAAACATCAAACGGTAGCCCTTCTTCGTTATAGTAACGGATGGTTTTTACAAGCACT
This sequence comes from Sphingobacteriales bacterium 41-5, assembly GCA_001896965.1. Taxonomy (GTDB): domain Bacteria; phylum Bacteroidota; class Bacteroidia; order Chitinophagales; family Chitinophagaceae; genus Niabella. Next base: position 1,214 of record MKRO01000081.1, read on the forward strand.
CCTTTTTTGTCAAGAAAAGCCCTTGTTCTTACATCTCCGTTTTTAAAGGAAGCTTCTGTGTACTTTCCAATGCTTGACCAGTGCACATCCTGTGCATCGGCAAACAATTGATTAAAGGTTTTTAACACCCTGTCACTTACGGTTGGGTTTTTGTCTGCTGCAAATGCATTTATACTAAGGAACAGTGCAGCTAAGAGAATTAAGTTTTTCATTTTTTAAATTTTAAGAGTTATTATTTTTTGTTTTGTTTCTGATACAAAAGTAGCGTGTGCAGGCGCCTCGGGTCAACAGCTTTTGGGCGAACAGTAGTATAAAAAGCGGTAAACAACACTAATCGTTGGGCCAAAGAACAAAAAGCTATGCAACCTTTTTAAAAACATCGGCGAGTGGCCGTATCCTGTTGTCAATTCCTCAACAGCAAAACCGCGATTTAAAAACCATTCAAAAAAAAATCCCCACTCGAATGAGCGGGGATAAACAATATTATAAAACTTGTTATTAATTTTCCAAAACCTGGAATGTTATAGGCTGCTTGCGATAAGCTTTCACCTCTCTGCCATTTTGAATAGCGGGTTTCCATCTACCGGATTTTTTCAACACCCTCACGGCTTCCTGCTCCATACCATAACCAAGGCTTGTTAATGGCTTTACATCACTCACGTTTCCCGCAACGTCCACCACAAACTGTATTATTACAGTATAGTTCCCTGGTGACGCTCCATTATCCACAGGTGTTTCGCCCCTTAAGTTTCTTTCCAAAAAACTTCTCCAAGCACTGGCACCGCCGGGGTAAGCAGCGTCAATTTCCACTTTTGTAAATATTTCCGGTTCCGGCTCCGGTTTCTTAACCTCAGCTACAATACCTTTACCTGCATCAACAACTACCGGTGGAGCCGCAATTCCTATATCTTTGACCCCTTCCTGGTTGATTGTTCCAATCTTGGTTTCTTTCAGTTCTTCCACTGCAGGCGGCGGTTCACGCACTTCCTCGTCTTTAACAATCTTGGGAGGTGTAAATGCCTTCATTTCCACTTTGGGTGGCGGCTCCTGTTTAGGCGGTGGTGGTGGTGGTGGTGGTGCTTCGTCTTTCTTTTCTTCCTGTTGAATTTCCTGAATCGTCACTTCCTGCATTTTGATATCCTCGGCTGTTTGCTTAGGCTTTAGTTGCTTGTTTAAGAGCACAGCAGCGCCAATAGCCGCCAGTAAAAGAGCAACAAAAATCAAGGCTCTCCACATACGCCTGTTGTACGATCTGCGAAGCTCATATGCTCCGTACTCCTTATTACGGCCTTCAAACAGGATGTCCAAAAAGTCAGAAGATAATATTTTATTGGCTTCCATTATTTTGATTTATTTATTTATTAGATGCGAACAGCATTATTTTCCATAAAATCTGTCCGATTAATTTGTGGCGGGTGGAGCCGTAGCCCCTGCACCTTCTGATACTTTTACAAGATCCAGTTCCGTTGGAAAAGGCTTCACCAATGCATAGCGTGCTACTTTATTAATTGTCATTTCATCCAAAATGTCAACCACATTTTTATAGGTGGCGTCATCGGTAGGTTTAATCACAACGAAAAAATCCTTTTGCCTACATGCGTCATCAATCGATTTCTTTTCAGCAATTGCCTTTGCCTCACAAGCAGGATCGGTAACGTAACGAGACATCACATCTTTTTTCTTGTTGATGATCACATCGCGAATTTCGCTAAAACTTGCTGATTTAAAGTTTGACGCAGTGGCGTCTAACTCGCCTTCATAATAAAAAAGCGCGTCATCCTTACCCAATAAAATATTTAGCGCACCCGATTGCTTGATCTTTGTTTCCTCATCCTTCTTATCGGTATCCTTAGGCATGTTTAAGTCCATCGTTGTGGGAGAACTCATCGTGGTTGTAAATACGAAGAAGATAATCAATAGCAATATAACATCCACAAAGGGAGTCATGTCAATTCTTGTGCTGAGTTTCTTAGCTTTTTTTACACCCGGACCCTTTTTACCCTGGACGGGGGATTCTTCAACACTTGCCATATTTTAAAAATTTATTTTTTAACAAAACTGTTTAATTGGAGCCTGCCGCCTTTTTGCTTCTAACATCCCTTTCTGAACCCAATCGCTCTTTATAAAGATCTGTCCCTACAGGAACGGACTCCGGCATCGTTACCAGGTTATACTTTTGCTCATCATTCCTTTTCAAAGCATCGATAACTGCTGCAAAAGCCGGATATTTTGACCCATTATCACCTTTGATCAGATATTTTAAAGTTTCACCCGCAAATACTTGTTTTGCGGCGCCAATCCAATAAAACAATTCACTACTGGCCGAGTCTTTTACAGGAATACCCGGCTGTGGAGCCTTGAGAGCCTGGTCGCGCGGCAACTTCAAATATCCCTGAAGCTGGCTGAATGGAAAACCAATCACATCCCCGGATTGGTATTTTTTTGCTAATTCCATTGGAACCGGCATTCCACGAGCTTCAGAAGCCCTGACAATGATATCCCAAGCCTTTTGAGGATCTTTTTCTGACTGTATTGTAAAATAAACTTTGTCATCCTTATCGATGCCGATTACTACAGCATTGTTATCTGGCATTGGCTGCGACGAAACCGAGTTAGGAGTTTTAATGGGAACCGGCTCCGGTGGTTTAAACTTCGTAGCCATGATGAAGAACATCAAAATCAGTAATGTCACGTCCACAAATGGCGTCATGTCCATTACCGGTACAGATTTAACTACTTTTCTACTACTCATCTTTTACTATTTAGATATGAGACGATTTTTTTATGAATTTCCATAAAAATCTTTGCAAAATCTGTTACAACTATTATTTGTACAGAGATGCAAAAGATTGCGTAAGGGTAAATCCTGCTTCGTCAATACCATTTGTAATTGAGTCGATACGTGTGGTGAGAATGTTATAGAAAATAAGGGCTAAAGCCGATGTAGCAATACCGATGGCCGTATTATAAAGTGCCTCAGAAATACCAATCGCCAACTGGGTAGCATTACCACCTCCGCCTTCATCACCTAAGGCGCTAAATGAACGAATCATACCGATTACAGTACCTAACAGGGCGATCATCACACCCACGGTAGTAATTGTAGATAGGAAAATCATATTTCTTTGCAGCATTGGAAGCTCAAGAGCAGTTGCTTCTTCTACTTCTTTTTGAATAGCCAAAACTTTTTGAGCAGTATCGAGATTAGGTTCATCAATCATTTCCTTGTACCTGCGTAAACCCGCTTTCATAACATTACCTACAGAACCTTTTTGCTTGTCGCACTCAGCAAGAGCTGCATCTAAGTTTCTATTCGCCAGTTGATATTGTACTCTACGTACAAAGTTTCCGGGATTTCCTTTTCCTGTTGCTTTGGAGATTGTCATTAATCTTTCAACAAAGAAAGTAATTGCCATTAATAACAATCCAATCAAAATAGGAATGATAATTCCACCTTCATAAATTGAAGCGAATCCTGATTTTGGACCTACGTGTTTTGGCCAGAACCCCCCGGCTGGGTCGGGTTGCTCAAATCCAGTTGGGTTACCAATTACAAAACGCCAGATAACATAACCGGCCACCAAACATAAAATAGGCGCTAGCCATGAAATTAAATTACTGCTTTTTTTAGGTTGTACAGAGGTAGTCGACTTTACCGGTGTAGCTTGTTTTGTCTCAGCCATGATCTTTGTTTTTTAGTTTTTAAAATATTTAAGCCTTAAGATTTATTACACAATTCTAATGAAAAAAATCAAACAATATTTTTTTTTCAATTATTTTTTTTTAGGCGTTTGAAGGTATGAGTTTTTTAAAAAAAAATCAAAAATTTAAAAAATATTGCAACCCTACTTATTCATTCTCTAAATAAAGAGATTCAAATATAACTAAGGAATTTGGTTCAACGCTAAAAAAATAAATAAATCATTAATAATAAAAGTTTATTCGTACCGCAAGGCATCAATAGGATTTAATTTGCCCGCTTTTATTGCCGGGTATAACCCTGCCAAAAGCCCAACAGCACTGCAAATAATAATTCCATAGATCACCCAATTCCAGGGAACCACGAACCCGGTGTTCAGCACTATTGAAAACGCATTACCAACCATTACTCCTAATAAAATTCCGAGGATAGCGCCTAACACGCTTATGATAATTGCCTCAAGAAGAAACTGCATTTTTACTGTTGATTTTTTCCCGCCGATCGCTTTTATAAGCCCCACTTCTTTTGTTCGTTCGGCTACAGATACCAGCATGATGTTCATTAAACCAATCGCAGCGCCAATAAGGGTTATCAACCCGATTACTGTCGCCGAGATCGTTAAAAAACCAAGGCTGTTCATTGCTCTTTCCACCACGCTGTCGCTTTTATCTAATGCAAAATTGCTTTCGTCAGTAATCCCGATTTTACGTATGCCCCGGAAAAAAGATTCGGCCTCTCCCATTGCGGTGTTCATACTATTTATGTCATTCACCTTAACGGCAATCACATACGAGGTATTGTTTCCCGAAAAATTATTTGCCAGATTTCTGTAACCCAAAATAACCATGTTGTCCCTGCTAAATCCAAATGTGGAACCACGGCTTTCCAAAACGCCGATCACACGGTAGGGCTTGTTGTTTATATTCACCATGCGGTTTACAGCCTTATCAACATCGTCATTAAAAAAAATTTTAGCTATATCATACCCGAGGATACAAACGCTTCGCGCATCATTCACTTCCTGTATGGTTGTATTTCTTCCCGCGATGAGTTTATACCCGTTTAAATCAATATAATTTTCATCTGCGCCAAACACCATTACATTGGGGCTGGTTTTTTTTTCATTGAAGGAAATAATATTGTTTCTGTTTCCAAATATTGAAAGACTGGTAACCGCACCGGGAAAGCTGAAATTCTGCGCGAAATATTCAGCTTCATTTTTTGTGATAAATTTGTTGAGGTTTGATTTTTTTTCCTTTTTCCCTTTTTTTGAAACGGTTACTTCTCCCCCGCCTCCGCCGCCAAAATTCATATTGCGTTCTTTATAGCGAATGGTAAACGCATTGGCGCCCATCGAAGAAAAACTCTCTGAAAACTTTTGGTTCATGGCTTTGATTGCAGTTATGATTCCGATGAGCGCCATGATGCCGAAGGCAATAATGGTAACAGTTAATCCTGTTCGCAACTTGTTACCGCTAACCGTTCGAAATGCCAGAAAAAACACATCGGAAAAATTCATCTCCGCAATTTACAATGATTGAAAGGAATAGCAATCTGAATTATTTTGAAGCGGTAACAGAATAAATGTCGTCAGGGTCACTCACTTCAACACTGGAAAAAATATCAGCAAAAAATTTAGAAATACAAATGATTCAAAAGCAGGCCGGGGAACAACCCGAGAATTATAATGATGGCGCAAATCGCAACTAATGTATATTTTTCAAGGGCCGTTGCCCCAAAACTATTATCCGGCCCGTCTTTAAAATACATTGCCTGTATCACCCTGAAATAGTAGTAAGCGCTTATAGCCGCCATCACTACTGCAAAAATTACCAGCCACAAATATTTACCGGTTAATACCGCAGCTTTTAGCATATAAAACTTTCCAAGAAAGCCTAAAGTAAGCGGTATGCCCGCTAAGGATAGTAAACATATTGTAGTGGTAAGAGCTAATAAAGGCTGATGTTTGGCAAGGCCGTTAAAACCTTCAAAACTATAATCAGTCATTTTTGCAACTACGGCAAACACACCGATTGTGGCTAACGAATAACCTGCCGCATAAAGCAATAAACCTTCATTTGCCGCCTCGTTACTGGCATACACGGCAAACAACATAAAGCCCGCCTGCGCTATGCTTGAATAAGCCAGCATACGTTTTACACTTTGCTGGAACGTTGCCGTGATATTGCCTATAAAAAGCGTTGCAACAATCATAACCGCAATCCATAACTGCCAGGTACTGCTTAATGCTCCGAAAACATTTTCAAACAACCTGATAAAGCCAATAAATACAGCTGCTTTAACCACTGTTGCCATATAGGAGGTAAAAACAGTTGGCGAGCCATCGTAAACATCGGGCGTCCAGAAATGGAAAGGCGCAATGGACGCTTTAAAGGCCATTGAAAAAAGTAAAAGCATCATTCCCGCGATTTGCAGGTTTGAAGTTTTACCGCCTTCCATAACAAAATTCATTTTATCAACATCAAAAGTACCCTGCGAACCGTAGATCAACGCGATACCCATGAGCATGATGCCGGTTGAAAAAGACCCCATCAAAAGGTACTTCAGAGAAGCTTCGTTACTTTTTAAATTCTTTTTATCAGAACCTGCCAGAATATACAAAGGGATTGTGATGATCTCGATACCTAAAAATAATATCAATAAAGATTTAAAGGAAGAAACTAAAATAATACCACAGGTAATAAAAAATATCAGCGCAAAATAGTCGGCGTAATATTTTCCCACCTTCTGCATTTCACCACCGCTTACCAGAAAAAAGAGAAGCGTACAAAACAACGCAATTGCAATAAAGAGTAAACTAAAACTGTTGAAGCTCATAAACCCCGATACATCGAAATTAAAAAGCCTGGTGCCTTTCAACTCCATCCAGTTTACAACAAACAACAAGGCCATCCCTGCAATGGCAATGGTTTTAATTGTAGCATTTTTCTTTACCAGAATGCCGGTAAACATCATCACTACTCCTAAAATTGCCGATAATAATAAAGCGTTCATACTCTTTTATAAATTCCCAAAAATTATTTTTTCAACAGATGAATTACATCTGCGCTTTTTAAAATTGAATCTGAAAGTCCGCTCATCATATCCAGGAACGGCTGCGGATAAATTCCCACAATTAGTATCGCCCCAACAATGATTGCAAGCACGGCTTTCTCATGAAAGGTTATATCAGTCCCCTTTTCCGTCAACTCATTTGTTTTACCCAAAAATACTTTTCTTGCCATTCTTAAAGTATAAACAGCGCCCAGTATAACTCCCAATGCCGCAATCACCGCATACACCACACCAAAAGCAGTAACTTTTGAGTTCAATACCCCGCTGAGCATTAAAAACTCGCCAATGAAGGCGTTGGTTAATGGCAGCGCGATATTTGCCAAAGCGATTACGAAAAAGAATATCGCCAGTGCCGGAGCTTTTTGCGCCACACCACCAAGCTCGCTCATTTTGCGGGTACCAAATTTTCTTTCGATGATCTCAACCACAATCCACATCCCTAAAATATTAATACCGTGAGAGAACATTTGTATCATTACGCCCTGGGTTGCGCTTTTAGTTTCGCTAAAAACCGCAAGACACATCAGGCCAACGTGAGCAATGGAAGAATAGGCTACCAGCCTTTTCATATCGTCTTGTTTGAACGCTATGATGGAAGCGTAGATAATTCCAATAACTGCCAATGTGGATGGATTATCTCCCATGATATAAGACCCTGCCGGCAGCATGGGTAACAACCAGCGCAACAATCCCAGCACGCCCATCTTAACCATGATGGCACTTAAAACCATTGTAACAGCCGTTGGTGACTGCTCATAGGTATCGGGCTGCCAGGTATGAAAGGGAAAGATTGGCATTTTGATGGCAAAGGCTACAAATAAAAGCCAGAACAACCAGGTTTGTTCTTTTATACTGAGATCTGATGCGTAAAAACCTGCAATATCAAAGGAGCCTGTTTTTGACCAAATATAAATGAGGCCGACCAACATCAGCAAAGAGCCTAAAAATGTATAAACAAAGAATTTAAAAGTGACTGCAATTCTTTTTTCGCCTCCCCACTGTGAGCAGAGGAAATAAACGGGAATCAACGCAAGTTCCCAGAAGAAATAAAACAGCAATGCATCCATTGCCAAAAACACTCCAATCAAACCAGCCTGCGACAGCAACATCAATCCGAAAAAGTTATTTGGCTTTTTATAGGAAGTGCTCCATGTGGCTACAAAAATGATCGGGAAAGAAATGGCGGTCAACATGCTAAGCATCATGCCCATTGCATCGGCTTTGATGGAAAAACTACTGCCCAGGTTGCCCATCCATTCTGTTTGAAAAGCCAAATGCTCAGGCTTATTGAAAACGGCCACGCCCAGTATCGCAATTACAAAAGTTACGATAGCGGCAAATAACGACCAGGTTCTGGCAGCATCTTCTTTCTTCATTAAAAAAGTAGCCAATCCGCTAAGCAAAGGAACCAGTATCAACAACAATGCGATCATAACGTCTGAACCTTGATTTATAAAATAATTTGATTAAATAACCAATTCTTAACCTCTGTTTTTAAAATATTTCAACACAGCTACTAAAAGCCCTCACCATTCTTTCCTTTCGGAGAAAGTTGATAGGATGCCCCTATTTTCTCAAAAAGAATTGCACCACAAATACCAGCAGCATACTAATCACCATCATTAAAATATAGGAGCCGATCTGCCCGCTTTGCAACCAGCGAAACTGCCTGCCGCCATATTTCACCAAACGCCCTACCCCATTCACTGCACCATCAATCACTTTTGTATCGAAATCATTGAGAACCCTGCTTAAAGATTTCAGGGGATTTACAATAATAGCATCATAGAATTCATCTACGTACCATTTATTCTCCAATACTTTTCCAAAACCGGTCGCTTCTCCAAGATCAGGCTTTTTGGCAAACCTGTTCCACGCATAAGCAACTATCAGAATTACTAAGATTGATGAGATGGCTACCAACATCCATTCGGTACTGTGAGATACTTCGTGAACGGGTAGTTTGGTATAAGACTCAGCAAAAATTGGATTTAAAAATTCTTTTAGCGAGTGGGCGCCATGAACGATAAATTCAGGAACTCCAATA
>MKRO01000081.1:10133-11315 GCA_001896965.1 Sphingobacteriales bacterium 41-5
CTTTAAAAGTTGTAGCGTATAAACGGAACATATAGAAAGCGGTTAACAACGCGCCGATAACGCCCAGTACCCAATACACCGGAGATTTTGCAAAGGCACCCGCAAGTATTTCGTCTTTTGAAAAGAAGCCTGAAAAGCCCGGGATACCTGCTATTGCCAAACATCCCAGCAAAAAAGTAATGTTTGTGATCTTCATGTATTTGCCTAACCCGCCCATTTTTCTCATATCCTGTTCGCCGCCCATTGCGTGAATAACACTACCGCTTCCAAGGAACAAAAGAGCTTTAAAGAAAGCGTGTGTCATTACGTGGAATACGGCCGCAACATAAGCGCCGCTACCTAAGGCCAGAAACATGTATCCCAGTTGGCTCACAGTTGAATAAGCCAATACTTTTTTAATATCATTTTGTTTTAGAGCAATTGTGGCAGCCAGCAGGGCCGTTGCAATGCCGATGATGGCAATCACATTTAAAGTAAAAGGCGCCATTGAATACATCAGGTTGCTGCGCGCAATCATGTAAATACCTGCTGTAACCATCGTTGCCGCGTGAATCAGCGCTGAAACCGGCGTAGGGCCTGCCATTGCATCGGGCAACCAGGTGTATAAAGGAATTTGTGCACTTTTACCGGTTGCTCCAACAAACAACAGCATTGTAATTGCGGTAATATCTTTTGGCGATAACTTGGCTAAAGCAGCAGGCGTGAAAATTTCATTGAACGAAAGCGTGCCCAATTTCCCAACCAACATAAATAGTGCAATGAGAAAAGCAAAATCCCCAATGCGGTTCATGATGAAAGCTTTTGAAGCGGCTTTGTTATAATCTTTTCTTTTAAACCAATACCCGATGAGCAAATACGAACACAGGCCAACGCCTTCCCAACCGATAAAAAGGATTAAAAAATTCTCACCTAATACCAGCAACAACATTGAGAAGATAAACAAATTCAGATAGGAAAAATACCGCCCGAAATGTTCTTCTTTTTCTTCGTGCATGTATGATGTGGAATACAGGTGAATTAAAAAACCAACGCCGGTAATAATTAAAAGAAATATTGCTGAAAGCTGGTCAATTTGAAAAGCAAAAGGAATTTTTACCGGGCCGACATTTATAAAATCGAAATATTTGATGACCTGGCCGCCGTTGGCTTTCACATCAAAAAAAGCAAGAATGCTCAAAATAA
>MKRO01000081.1:11333-12554 GCA_001896965.1 Sphingobacteriales bacterium 41-5
TTGGATAACTGCTTTCTCAAAAGGCCGTTAATCAGGAACCCTGCAAACGGTAGTAGTACGATTAGTAGTAGATACAACTTCATATTTACAATTACTTCAGTTCTTTATTTTCGTTTCTTACAATCATAATCAGCCTGCTCTTTAATTCGGGAATTTCAGTATTTAATGTTTCCCAAATTTTTATCCAGTCCAGTGCATCGTATGCATGAGCATAAAAATTTCTTGCTCCCCGTATCACCTCCCATTCAATTTCATTATGTTTTTTTCTAAAATGCTCTGAGGTTCTTCCTGCATATTCTCCCAGTACCAGTAATCTCGCGTAACATGCATCCTTTAAAACATCATCCCTGTAGAAATCTTCTTCACTTTTTCCAGAGACATAACTTTCAATTTTTTCTATTTGCTCAATCAGGTATTCTATAACTAATATATCATTCTTACGCCTCATAGATTTTTACTTTATCATCTTCTATGAACTGTTTGAATTTGTGATACATTAACCTTTCTTCCACCAACTCCACTTTTCTGTTTAACTTTTCTTCTAAGCCAATCTTTAACCGGATCACATCAAAAAAAGAAACCCTGGTTGTTGAATTATCATAATCAACTAACAAATCAATATCGCTGTTTTCATCTGCTTCACCACGTGCATAGGAGCCAAACAAATAAACTGCTTTCACCGGCTTATCCTTAAGAAACTCTGACACAACAGATTTTATTTGCGGTATGGTTATCATAGATAATTCCTAATGCTTTAACCTGTTTAAAAAATTTATATCCACTGAGTGGATATTCCTGTACAACATCACGATAATTGATAAACCCACGGCTACTTCTGCGGCGGCAACCACCATGATAAAAAATACAAAAAGCTGGCCGTCAATTCCCGCAGTTGCGTTTGTAGCGCCGTGCGTGGCATGATGCATTTTTGAAAACGCTACCAGCAGCAGGTTTACCGCGTTCAGCATAATTTCCACGCACATAAAAATAATAATCGCGTTGCGCCTTGTAAGCACACCCACAACGCCAATTGCAAAAAGGCTTAACGCTAATACGATGTAATAATTTATCGGCATTTTTAAATCTGTTATTTAAAATTTGTTATTCTTTCTTCCCGATTACCACAGCGCCAACCATGGCGCTCAGAAATAAAATACTCGCTATTTCAAATGGCACCACAAAAGTGGTGAAAAGTTCTTTGCCTAAATTCTCAATCAATCC
>MKRO01000081.1:12601-13823 GCA_001896965.1 Sphingobacteriales bacterium 41-5
GGTATTTCTTAACGCTGCGACAAGCACAATCAACAAACAGCCGGCCGCGATACCGCCAACACCCTGCAAAACACGGTTCTTTAATTTATGCGTGGGATTGTTCAGGTTCATCAGCATGATTACAAAAAGGAATAACACCATGATGGCGCCGGCATAAACGATAATATTTACAATTGCTAAAAACTGAGCATTCAATAAAATATAATGACCCGAGATGGCAAAAAATGTAACAATCAGCCATAAAACGCTATGTACAGGGTTTTTGCTTGTAACAACCATAATCGCGCTCAGCAATGCCGTAGCAGTCAGAATCCAGAATAGTACTTGTGTGATACCCATTTCTTTTTTTGATTTCCGATTTAAGATTTTAAAACCTGTAAACCTTCAAACTTAAATTTTTTCACTTTTTGGTTTTATTGTTCCCAACGCTTTTTCGTACGCTTCTTTATCAGTAACGGGGTTGGGGATCAACATATCTTCTTTTTTATAAATAAATCCTTTACGCTGGTAGTTTGCCGGTGTAAACGTCTGCGATAAATAAATCGCGTCTTTCGGGCAGGCTTCCTCGCAATACCCGCAGAAAATACAACGCAACATATTTATTTCATATCTCGCTGCATATTTTTCTTCGCGGTATAAATGTTCTTCGCCTTCCTTACGTTCAGCCGCTTCCATCGTAATCGCTTCTGCCGGACAGGCAACAGCGCACAACCCGCACGCAGTACATCTTTCACGCCCTTCTTCATCTCTGTTTAAAATATGCAAACCACGAAACACTTTACTAAAAGGCCTCGTCTCTTCGGGATAACTAACCGTTACTTTTTTTGAAAAGAAATGCTTGAGCGTAATAGCCATTCCTTTAAAAATATTCCAAAAGTATAACCGTTCAAACGCGCTCATCGGCCGCCTGTCAATGGGTTTTGCCCTATTTGTAAGTTGTAAACTCATTAATTTATTTAAACAAATTATTTTTAAATCCTATTCAAATTATTCCACCGGCTTGTGAACTTCTATCAACTTCGTGGCACCGGTGAAAATTTCATCCTGTCATATCCTGTAGCCGCCTATCCTTCTGTTACTTATTCAACCATAAAACCACGGCAGCAGTTATCAGCATATTCAGTAAAGCCAGTGGTACCAGGCGTTTCCAGCCTAAATGCATCAACTGGTCAAACCTGAAGCGCGGTACCGTCCATCTGATCCACATAAACAGGAACACAGC
>MKRO01000081.1:13838-16738 GCA_001896965.1 Sphingobacteriales bacterium 41-5
TTTGCCCAATGCTTTCGGCAAGTTTAGCTTCATTCACAAAAGGAATATCAAAACCGCCCCAAAATAAAGTTGCCATCAACACACCACTCATGAACATATTGATGTATTCAGCAAACAGGTAAAAACCAAGTTTCATACTTGAGTATTCCTGATGATATCCCATATTCAATTCATTTTCGGCCTCGGGTAAATCGAACGGAGTTCTGTTACACTCTGCCAGCGCACAAATAAAAAATATTAAAAAGCCCAGAGGCTGTTTAAAGATATTCCAACTCATAAGATCGCCCAAAGCGCCTCCCCGCTGGCCTTCAACAATATGGCTCATTTGCAATGAACCCGAAACCATCAAAATAGCAATTAATGCAAGCCCCATTGCCAACTCATAGGAAATCATTTGCGATGCACCCCGAATACCGGCCAGCAAAGAAAATTTATTGTTTGACGCCCATGCTCCAATCATGATGCCGTAAACCCCCATACTCACCACGGCAAAAATATAAAGTACGCCAACATTAATATCCGCCACCTGCAAGGGAACCGTTTTGCCGCCAATTAATGCGTTGGTTCCCCAGGGGATTACAGCGCTTGTAATTAAAGCAGTGACCATTGCGAGCATTGGCCCTAAAACAAACAAAAATTTTGATGACGCCAGCGGAATGATTTCTTCTTTGAAAAACAATTTACCACCGTCAGCCAGAGGTTGTAACAGCCCGAACGGGCCCGCGCGGTTGGGGCCAAGCCTGTCCTGAATGAAAGCTGCTACTTTTCGTTCGGCATAAGTGGCATACATCGCCACCACCATGCAAAGCGTAACAATCAGTGCGATTAAAATCAACTTCTCAATGATAAATAACCAGTCTATTGCCAGTAGGTACATTTTATAAATAGTTTGTCTATATTAATTCCTTCTGAATTCTTCAATTTTTTTACTACTCCCTCAAAGTCCAATCACTTATGTTTCCTTCTTTTCTTCAACCAGCTTGTCTTCTAACGCCTTTGCTTTATTGAAGACATCGCTTGTTGCGGGACCTTCAATTTTGCTGAGATCAATTAAAGGACTGTTTACATCACTAACCGAATGAATATCCATCAACAATTTTGGCTTGCGCTGCATGACTTCTCCGATGGTTTCTTTGGGCACATCCAGAACTTTATATTTATTCGCTCCTTTTACCGAATGACGCGGAATTGTTGTGAGCCCTTCAATCACCCAATCATTCACATCTTTTTTGTCGAAGCGGCATTCATTACAGATCCAGCCGGTTTTCCCGTCAAAACTTTGTACCTCGCCCCACTGGTCTTTGCGCGTGGTGACCCGGAATACTTCATTTCCCCGGTTCCACAAAGTAACTTTTCCGCAGCATTTATCACAATGGCGATGCGCATCCACCGGTTTTGTAAACCATACGCGGCTTTTAAACCGGAACGTTTTATCAGTTAAAGCTCCTACAGGACAAACATCAATTACGTTTCCAATAAAATCATTGTTTAATGATTTTTCAATGTATGTCGCGATTTCGGAATGGTCGCCACGATCTAAAACCCCATGTTGGCGTTTGCCTGTAACCTGATCGGCGGTGAACACACAGCGATAGCACAAAATACAACGCGTCATGTGCAACTGAATATATTCGCCGAGGTCGTGCTTTTTAAAAATTCTTTTTTTGAATTCGTACCGGGAAGCCGATGTGCCATTGTTATAACTCAAATCCTGCAAATCGCACTCACCGGCCTGATCGCAAACAGGGCAATCCAGCGGGTGATTAATCAATAAAAATTCACCAACGCCGTTCCTTGCACCAATAACCCTGTCACTTGTAATATTTTTTACTTCCATCCCGTCCATTCCTCCGGTACGGCAACTCGCTACCAGCTTAGGCATTGGCCGTGGATCCTTTTCAGACCCTTTGCTCACCTCAACCAGGCAGGTACGGCATTTACCGCCACTGCCTTTCAGCGGTGTGTAAAAGCACATCGCAGGAGGAGCAACATCGCCACCAACCATCCTTGCAGCCTGAAGTATTGTTGTACCGGGTTCAACCTCTACGGTAACATTGTCAATTGTTACTTTAAGTTTTGCCGGTGGTTCCTGTTTTATTTCGTCTGCCATAATTTAATATTTCACGTTACACGTTCAACCGCGATTATTTACACTGCTGCAGGCGCCTCTATTTTCAATTCATCGGCGTAATGCGCCAACCCAAAATTCCTTATCTGAGCTTCCTGAGCGTTGGTTACATGCCATTCAAATTCATCCCTAAAATGCCTGATGGCTGCTGCAATCGGCCAGGCTGCCGCATCGCCCAGCGGGCAAATGGTATTGCCTTCAATTTTGCGCTGAATATCCCACAAAAGATCTATATCGCCCATCGTCCCCTCTCCTTTCTCCAAACGCAATAATATTTTTTCCATCCAACCTGTTCCTTCGCGGCAGGGAGAACATTGCCCACAACTTTCATGACGGTAAAACCTGGCTATCGTATAGGTGTGTTTCACCACACATTGATCTTCATCGAGTACGATGAATCCGCCACTTCCCATCATGCTTCCGGTAGCAAACCCGCCATCGGAGAGGCTTTCGTAATTCATCATTCTTTGCTCACCTTTTGCAGTTTTCAACAACAAATTCGCGGGCAAAATGGGTACTGAAGAACCGCCGGGAATGCAGGCCTTTAACCTTTTGCCATTTGCTATGCCACCACACCATTCGTCGCTGTAAATAAATTCCTCTACTGAAATGGTCATGTCAATTTCGTAAACGCCGGGCTTGTTGATATTGCCGCAGGCAGAAATTAATTTCGTACCGGTAGATTTACCCACACCGATTTTTGCGTATTCAGCACCGCCTTCGTTGATGATGGGAACCACTGCTGCAATGCTCTCTACATTATTGACAACCG
>MKRO01000082.1:0-9858 GCA_001896965.1 Sphingobacteriales bacterium 41-5
TGAATATCCACCCCTACTACGGGTAATAATGCTCTGCTGGCCGGTAACATAATATTTGCTTATGGTGCGGGGTTTTGTTATAGCTCTTTTTTTTCAAGCAACAATTTCCAGTCTTCTCCAAGCAAAGCCTTTACTTTTTGATCTGCTGTTTGCGCTTCGCCCCATTTGGTTTGTTGTTCAAGTCCGCTAATAAAGTCATTAGCTATATTTACAAAATTGCTATAAACAAGTTCCTCTTTGGATAAACGGAGTCCGGTGTTAAAAGCCTTTTCTATCAACTCCTGGTAACGGTCCGTTTCAAATCGTTCACTCAATTTGTAGGCTTGATAATAAGGCGTCAAAGCCATGCCGGGTATTTGCGCTTCGCAGGAAAGATCTCCCTGTTTTTCGTAAGCGGTTATAGAGGCAAGATGTTTTTTCTGTTGGTGGTTACTGGCTGCTATGAACCCATGAAATTGGATGACAAGGGGTGGGCAGGCGGGATCATTCAGGTGTGCGCCCTTATGCGCTATCTGAAGTCCTTTGATCAACAATTCATCGATTTTTTGAAAATCTTTAAAATTAAACAGCATGCCTGCATAGATTATACAGGCGGATGCAAACAGACCTTTATTACCACTCTTTTGCGTAACCTCTAATGCTTTAGTTCCCCATTGATGCAATTTTGATTCATTCTTAAATTGGGCAGCTTTTCCCATTTCCAAAATACATTCCCGAAGTTTCACTTCTGGATCATTGGGATTTCCCTGTTTTGTAATTTTATGGATGGCGCCATCAAGATCAAGTTTGGCATAAAGCGTTTTAGTTTTGTCAAAATTTTCAGCAAAAAAAATATCAAACTGATTAGCTTCATAATGATCAAATATTGTAAAACATATTGCAGGTGGGATATTTTTTTTTAAGATAGTCTTCATCCAGCGCTTAAAACCCTCCATGTCTTTAATGCTATGTGGCAGTAATATTAACGCCAGCCGGGTTTCTCCCAGTACTGATTGCTGAAAATCATTAAGCATATATAGAAGCAACTCATCTCCTGTATCATAAGTAAGTGCTTTGGAGAGCTGTTGGTATTTTGCAGGTGACCATTTAGAAAAAACAGTACTATTTTTTTCTATTGAATATTTTTTTGAATCCTCAATGTATCGTTTGCTCCAATCTTTGATCAGATCAATAGAATAATCCAATTCATTGACAAAGGGAGTTAGAAGGGTGATCATAGCTTCAGGAACTTTACCATGGGGAGTGGCTTCCAGTTTTAAGAAACCTTCAAACAATCGTGCATCCTGAGGATGTATAAGCCAACGGAATAGTTTTATTTGCGGAAATGGAGAAGCTTCCTTTTTCCACTGTTGCTGAATTTGGGAAATTAACCTGGCTATGGGATTATGTTCGGAAGCCATTATATAGATCAATTGAGGTTAACCACAGAGCCTTTTACATTAGTCAAACCATCGCTACTTAGGTTGACTACACCGCCGCCTTTCAGGTTTAGAACAGCATCCCCATCAACCGAAACAGACGGAGCTTTAACTTTTGTGGAAGCCTCTCCTGAGACTTCAGTAGTCACCCCCTTTATTTCAGCGGCCGCACCTTCTGTTTTTAACGATGAAGCAGTGCTATGCATGACAGCCTTGGAGCTACCTTCAATATCAACAGTGGTGCCTTTTATTTTAATATCTGTGCCTGAAAGTTCGATGTTTCCTCCTGAATTCATTGTTAATGAAGAACTTCCGGTTGTCAATGTAATTTTTGCGGAGCAATTAATTTCGATATTACCACTGCCATCAATTTTTACTGAGTTCCCCGCAGCATCTATAACATTTATAGCATCGCCTTCAAGAATTATAGTGGCGCCAGAGAGGGCTGTAAGGCTTTTTGTTTTATTTCCTCCTCCTCCGCCGCCGCCTGTTTTGCCTTGAAAGAAACTGCCCATAACAAAAGGACGGTTTGGATCATTGTAACGAAAGCCAACGACAACCTGATCTCCTGTTTCGGGAATTACTACAAGGCCACGGTTCTTTGCTCCTCCTTTGCCACCTCCGGCATCCGGTGTCATCACTCGAATCCAGTCGGTCGTAAGATTATCGGCCTGTTGCCAAAGCATTTGCACCTTAACCCTGCCCATATTGTCAGGATCTTTGTTGTCAGTGACATGCGCAACCTGTGGTTCGGCGATAGGTTCAATAACATTATTAACTGGCATGGTTTCAACGCCTGCGGGTACCCCTTCAAACGTGTTGAAATATTTGCCATTTTCGCTGAGGTAATGTTCTACGGAGGTGATCACATATTTGCCGCCGTCCTGCTGCCTTGATCCCAAAGTACCATCGATAAGGGATAGTTTTACATTTGCCACCGTTCCGGGAACTACAGATGTATGATCGCTGCTACCTGAAATAGCCTGTAAGCCCGAAGCAAGAGCTTCTTTCTGGCGTTTAACAAACTCCTTGAGATCCGACTGGCTATCCACTCTGGATTTTAGCGGAGATTGAATGGCCTTGCTAAATACTTCGTGCGAACTTTTCAATGCTTTATTTCCAAAATCATCCAGACCGGAAACAGATGAGGGTGCTTTTTCCGTTATAATTTCATCTTTTTTGGAGAGGTAAGAATAATTTTTGAACTGAAGAGGCAGTATTCTTAGGGTAAGCTGAATGTTTGTTACACTACCGCCATATAACAAATCAATAGTTGGAGATGAGGATGGCTTGCCAAAGAAAAACTCTTTACCATCAAAATACAGCCACTCTCCAAAATCTGCCGACAACCGGTTTAAAAAATGAAACCCGCTTTCTTTGTATTGGCAAATATATTTCAGGGTTGAGCTGTATTTGGGGCTAATGTTTAGGGGGATGGAAAGATCAGCTAAGGGTTGAGCTACTTTATTAGCGATTTCTTTTAGTGATTTATCAGAAAAAGAATTGAGGTGAGAACCATTTTCGAGCAAAATTGTGGGGCTGTAACCAGTTAAAACAACGATTCTGGAAAAGTTATCCGTCTGTTCCAGGCATATTTCACATAACAGTCCTCTGAATTCAAAAACTTCTGCGCCTGTTTCATCAGATTTCAATTTAATAATTACCAGTTTGCCAATGAATTGATGAGAGTTTTCTATATTGAAAGAAGTACTATTTTCTAATGACTCAAAACTGGTGCGAATACTAAATTCGTGATGTGCATTAAACTTCTGTCTAATTAGTACTGAATGGTAAACCTCGATGGAATTGCCTTCAATTTCAATAGCAGCTATAATATGTGTATTCATATTGAAAATTATTCATGAGCAACTTTTTTGTTCATATGAAAAATACGCACAACACCCTTATGGTATGAGAGCCGATAAATTTTAAAAAACATTTATTAGCTATATTGAACAGCCGATTGCGTTAAATAATAATGATATTTTGAAGGGCAGAGCTGTTACAATAACGAAATTGAGGAATTTAAACGTTCTTCCACATATTTGTGATTTCAGCGTTTCCAAAGTTCAATTTTTCTGCTACAATATCCACGTTGATGATCATTGGGTTTTTGCCATCTTTTGAAAACTCTTCAACAAAAGATACTATATGCCCTTTGGTAAACTTCAGTTCTTTCATCTTAGCATCTTCATCGGGCTTTTTAAAAGTAATCGTTCCATCAATGGGTTTGTACTGATTAACCATTGACTCTACAAGTCCAGTGTTATCAGAAGATTCAACAACCAAGTGAATTTTGCCGCCATAAATTTGGGATGTGGGCTGGCCGGTAGCGCCAATGTCACGATGAAGTGAATACGAACAATCAATAACGTCGGTAAATTCTACACTACCAATTTTTGCAGTTGCTTTAAATGAAGCCATGGTAAAAGGTGTTTTAAAAGTTAAAAAATATTTAGGGAAATTAAACTGATTATTGTAGATTCCCAAATTAATTTGTAAGAAAACTTTAAAGATCACCAGAATTAGTTATTTACTTGGTGGGATTCTAAATAATAAAGTTTGTATATTACCTTTGATTTTGCCAAGCAATTAGAACCTATTATGGACATTAAAACATTTGTGCTATATTTTTCTCCTTATTTAGTAAGCGCCATCGGGGCATTTGCGATCACTAAACAAATATCGGTTGGCCTGTCTAATATGGGAAAAAAACCTGTAATATACGGTACCGTATCCTCCTTGCTTTTTTCGGGCCTTGCTTTTATTGCTACATTCATCACAAAAAACCTGTTTACTATTTTCTGGATTCTATCGGGTTTGTTTTTATTATTTGGTTTGATACATTTTAGTTTTACGCATAAAAAATATTTCAGCCACCCCAGAGAAAATAAAACCAAGGGCTTGATAGCAGAATTCCTTTTTGCCTTTTCGCTCATTTGTTTTTGCGTTACTTTTTTCGCATCCGCTGTTTATTTTTTAAAGGATAAATCCTTTTTATTTTATCCAATGCTATTTTGCACGCTATTCTTTTTTTCTGTTCCGCTGGTGTATTATAATTTCCAAACTGCCTACTCCATTCCAGCCCCTGTTTTTACAACATGGTCATATCCTTTGGGGAAAACTATTGAGCTGCCAGACGAAAAAGAAAACGAGCTGATTTATGTGATCGGGTTTGAATTGGTAAAAAACCTGGAACATACCGACCGGCGAACGTATTTCACGGCCAAAGCTCCCGCAGATATGATTTTAGGCGATTTGTTTTACCATTTCATTAATGATTATAATGAGCAGCAAAGCGAAACACCCATCGAATATACTCGCAAAGATGTTGCAGCAGATGAATGGGTTTTTAGAACCCGGCCCAAATGGTACCAGTTTTCAAGAATATTAGATCCATATAAATCTGTGGCAGAAAACAGGATAAGAGAGAACGCGATCATTATCTGCGACAGGGTATAGACTTTTTATAGTTACTAAAAAAAATACTATGAGCCATCCTTTTAAATATTTCTCTGTTAATTGGATTGATGGAATGAAGATTAACAAAGACCATTTCATTTCCCAGGACAATGCTGTTACTGAGCTGATACATCATTCAATATCTGCTGGTCTTACGCCACACACATTTGGAATTCTATCACCCTCGGTTAACGGAGATGATACTTTTTCAGTTTCGCTTTCCGCCGATAATCAAAACTCACTTCAGGTAACTGTTTTACATTGCACGGCCATTACACCTTCGGGGGCACTTATTAGTATTCCCACATTACCAATTGAGAACCGAAACGGTACGGTTTCAGCGAATTTTTCTGTTGCAGTTGCTGAACCATCAGAGCAATATGTGGTCTTGCTTGTGCATCCGCACGATAAACTGCCTTGTGGCGACCCTGATTTAAACGAAAATCCTCCTCGGTTTCCTTTTACACAACCTGTTTATACTATTGAACTTGCTGATGAGGGTAAGTACGCACAATTTTCGTCAAACCCCTATGCGCTTACTATTGGGCGGTTGACCACAGACGGGAATAGTTGTCAGATAGATGAATTTTATATTCCTCCTTGTTGTACGGTTGGCGCTCATCCCGATTTATTGCAATTGCAATCCGAATTAGATACCTTCCTTTCTGCGCTTGAGCAAAAGGCTACAATAATTGTACAGAAAATATTTAAACGTAATCAGCAATCGGAACTTTCAGACCTCGTAATGTTCTTGTGCGACAGAATTATGCTTTCAGTTGCTTCTACTATTACAGAATTCAGAAAACAGATTTCTTATGCCCCCCCCGTGAGATTATTTACCAGTATTTCAATCCTTGCCAGAGTGATAAAAAATACCATTGACCTCAGAATTGGTTCTGGCAAAGAGCAATTGTTAAATTATTTGAGTGAGTGGTGTGAGCTGAATCAGGGCGAATTGGAAACTTTATTGACTTCTGTTGCCAACCTTTCTTATAATCATAATAATATTAATAAAAGTATTCCTGCGGTAGTAAAATTTGCCACAGTTATCCGCAAATTGTTTGAAACATTGAGTGATTTAGAGTTTATTGGGAAACGTAAGGATTCGGGGGGAGATTTCTTTGTAAAAGAAGACGTTAACACCTTCCAGCAAAGCGTAGCGCCACAGAAACCTAAGCGCACATTTTTTGGAGGAACATCAAAATAAGTGAATTTTTAAATTAAAGTTTTACACAATGAAGCCTTTAAATGACACCGACCGTTCCAAATCGTTTTGGAGGTTTATTTTTTTTTATTTTCTTAGCTTATTCGTAATTGTAGGAGCGGTATATGCAGGCCTACGCATCCCATTCAAAGAAAACAAATATCTAATAGCACATAAAACCATTGAAGAAAGAAAACGAAATTTCGATGAAGTTTTTTTTAAATTGATGGAGGAAACAGTGCGCCAATTGGATACGGTTAACCTTGCCGGTACCAAAATACCGATCGTTGATGCCAATATTGAGCAAAATATTAAGAACATGTCGGCTCTCGTGAATGAATCGGATGTAGAAGGTAAAGGAACTTATAATCAAATTATTGATTTTTTGGCAAAAGCAAAAGCTGATAAAATTACAATACGAAGCAGCAATAAAGACCAAATGTCGACACAAATTCAACAGTTAAATAATGTGATTAGCGCCTATAAACAACAAAATGACGACTTGCGAAGAATGTTAGGGAGATAGTAATTCAGTTTTAAAACAACTATTATGTTTAACCGGTCAATATATTCTTGGAAAGGGTTGGATAAAAGCATATTATTTACCATTTTAGGTGTTACCTTAATTGCAGCAACACTCCTTGCTTTTACGTTAGCTAACAATTCTGGTTGTAAATCCTTTACCCTGGCAGTAAAAGGAGGTGTGTACCACAAAAAGAGTAATTATTTTTATTTAAATGAAAAACTTGATTTTTCAGTTTTGCATTCAGGAACTTACAATGTTTCCTGGGATTTTGGAGATAAAACAGAGCCTGTACGTGGCAGGAATATATCGCATAAATTTGCAGAGGAAGGAGATTATCTGGTTACAGCAATAGTTAATAATACTTGTAAAGAATTTATTGCCATAACTATTAGAGATCCTAAAACCGAAACAATTATCCCCCCTGTGATGATTGGCGATGTTGCAATAATACCGGCAACAGATTCCAGCCCGATGCTTGTTGACGAACCTATGCAGAACGTTTTATCACCGCTGCCACCTCTTCCGCCACCTAATGTAGGCAAGAGCGCCTTTAACGAACTTCCAAAAAGTGATGCTGTTGTAGCGGATGTTGTTAACCCAAACGAACAAAGTACAGGTGAAAAACCTATTAAGCAACAAAGTACTAGCCAGTTTGAGGCTTTACCGCAGTCGGAACTTAAGGAGATGTTAGAAGACGTGGTAGAAGGGAAATTAACGGTAGATGATTTTAAAACGTACGTGTGTCAAGGTGGGGATACCAAGGTACTGGCTAATGGCAAATACACTACTCTTTCCGAATTGTTTACCGAGCTAAGGAAAATAAAAAAAACCGGATTTATTTTAAAAAATAAGAAAAATAGAGCAACAATCAGCTTTGCAAGAGGAGTACCCGAAAAAGAACTGGGGAACAAATGTTTCTCATTAATTGAGGTGGAATTCAAATATAGCAGGTAACCGGATTTATTTGGCAAGAAATTATTTAGATCAACCTATTTTCTTTCAATTTTATTTTAATATTTTATCTTATGAAACACATTTTCCAAATGGTTCTTCATTCTTCTGTTTATTTTTTCTTAGTACCATTATCAATATTTGGCCAGGATCTGGTAAATGAAAAGATAATTATAGGAAAGGATGCCCCGGCTTTTGTTAAGTTTAATGCAGACATTAAAGATTGCCAATGGGACAACCCAGACGTGGCCAAGCAATTTTATTCATTGAAGGTACTATTAGATAAAAAGCTTAAAATTGTTTCTCTAAATAACGACAATACTACTGTTAAACCAACGAAATTAACAGTTATAGAAGGATCCCGGCAGCATACATTTCTTCTTATTTTTAAACCTGATTACGAAATTAATAAAGATCCTGAGCTGCAATATGATTACTCCGATTTAAAAAAACTCAAAGTTTATGCGGAGGAATTAAGAGTGAAAAACAATGAGCGGTTAAAGGACATGCAAGCCGGACAAAAACAAGCTGACGAGACGAAAGCTAATACCGCTGCCAATGAACCTGTTGAATCGTTCGAGCGTTTGAAAGTAGAAAGAGACGCAAAGTCTCAATACGAAACAACGACCAGAGATATTGACAAGGAAATTGCTCAGGAAAAGCAAATGCAGATTGAAAAAAAGAGAAAAAATGAGGAAGACCTCAATGAAGCCAAAAAAAAGGAACAAGACCTGAATCAGCAGAATGAGCAACTTCGCCAGAAAATTTTGGCTCTGGAGCAACAGCAAAAACGAAAAGACGATTCGGTTCAAATTGTACAACAGGAAAAATTAAAAACAGAAAAAGCACTTGCTGCAAAAATAGAAGCTGAAAAAAAAGCCGAAGAACAACGAGCTGCCGATATTGAAAAATTGGCTGAAAAGAACCGTTCGGAACAAGAAAAAAAGAACTTGACACAGGCACAGAAGGAAAAACAAGAACAAGAAAAGAGATTGGCTCAATTAGAACGTGAAAGATTACAAAAAGAGGCTGATGAAAAGAAGGAATCGGCCCGGCTAAAAGCCGAAAGAGAAGAGCAAGAACGTAAACTCGCTGCACTGCAACGAGAAAGTCAGCGAAAAGCTAAGGAAGATGAAGCCAGATTGCTGGCCATACAGAAAGCGAAAGAAGATGCCGAACGAAAAAAGGAAGAGCAACAAAAACTAAAAATGAAACTTCAAAAACTTGAACAAGAACGGCGATTGAATGATTCCTTGGCATTGTACAGCAGGGTTGGTTTGTGGAACCGATACGGAAGCAAAGGTATCGACGTCTTTGAAATGCCGCGGCAACAAATGGATTATGTGAATGCTGATTATTTTTATATTTCAGATACTCTAAAAAACTATCAGGTTTCTAAATCAGTAATCGCACAATCAAAATCGCCCCTCAATATTAGTTCAAGCAGTAATAACCAGGAAGACGGCGTTTCTATGACCTTGGAATCCGTAACATTTGAAGATGCTAAGGCTTATTTTAAAATTCATATTCAAAATAGAACTAACGATGACTATTTGATGGGCCTTAGTCGGGTACATTGGTATGACAAATCAGAAAAGTCAAAAAAATGGTTAACCCTGTGTTACATAACATATATTAAAAGCTTTCCGATAGTTCTCCCGGGTCGAGATCAATATGTTGTTTTGGTAACCCGCGAACCAAATATTACCGATGATGAATCTCTGGTCATTCTTATTAATGAAAGAAGAGCTCAAAAGCCCGTTAAGGAGATATATATTACCGGCAAACGATTAAATGAAATTAAAGCACAAACGGAAAGGACGTTAGAATGAACCGAAAAGTTGTGAAATATATTTGTTTCCTTTTTCTCTATCTGCTTTGCGGGCTTTTAAAGACAGAGGGTCAGCGAAATGTTTATTTTTGTGGCGAACGAATTCCGGTACATAAAGATTTTGTTGCCGAAAAACTGATGAACGTTATTCGCAGGCAAATCGGTTATGTTAATATGCCGCTTTTGCGACAGCGGATAAAACAATATATGCCAGTCGTTGAATATTGGCTGAACTTTTTTGGCTTGCCGCAGGATCTTAAATATATACCGATTGTGGAGAGTGGATTTATTAGTAATGCAACCTCAACTGCCGCTGCACATGGTTTTTGGCAGATAATGCCACAAATGGCGAGTCGTTTAGGATTGATCGTTAACGATAAAGTGGATCAGCGCGAAGATATCAATGAGTCAAGTAAAGCAGCATGTAGAATTCTAAGAGAAGATTATCTGTATTTAAAACGCCGAA
>MKRO01000082.1:9888-10957 GCA_001896965.1 Sphingobacteriales bacterium 41-5
TCATGGGTTCTTACAGCGGCTGCATTTAATACAGGCGGCCCCAATATGCAATCAAAAATAAGAACTCAGGGATCAGATTATTTTTCAATGCAATTAAACCCCGAAACTGCTTTATACGTTTACAAGATTATTGCTATCAAAGAATTATTTGAATATCCCGAAATATATATGAAAAGCTTTGGTTATAATGTTTTTTCTTCAAATGTAAAAAAACAGGATAAACCAGTTAATACTAAAGATGAGGAGGTTGGGACTATCGAGGTTGATATCAAGTTAGATAAAGCTTCCAAATTTGAGGAAGAAATAAAAGTACCCAAATACATTGAGGCCGAGATTATAGGGAAGTATAAAGATTTTGACGATGGCCGTTTTGTAAAAATAAAATTAATAGAGCCCTTGGTAACCTTAGCTGGCTTTTCTCAAAAAGGATTAGAGTTCAGCATCCCGGGATGGATAATTGATGACAGAGTATTTTTTGATCTTGGCTATGGACGAAATGTAACGCTTTGCGATAAAAACCTGAATAAAGGAATATTGTTAAATGATTTGAAGAAGGTTGGGAAAAAAGGATTTCCCGTGTTATTAAAGAACTCTGATTATAGTGCTGAATAAATATGTGATGCAAGTTTTTTGAAATATGATGGTAAATCGTAAAACTGAATAAAACCGGTAAACTATTTTAGGAGGGCACTTGCAGTTACTTTTTACGATAGTTCAATATTCAAAGAAAACAATGTGTGCGTGGCTTTTTGGTGCTATGCAAAATAGATTTCTGAATTAATGAGTTTGCGAAGCAATTGCTTCTGCCTGTTTGCAAATACCTGACAGATTAACATGGACTTCAAGCGTCTGTGTGATTACTGAAACAGAACCGCTGTTGTCGATAACAAAGTCGCATAAATTCATTTTTTCGTTCTCGTCCATTTGTTTGGTGATGCGGGCTTTCACCTCATCAGCGCTAATACCTTCCCTTTCAATTGTTCGTTGAATGCGCATTTCTTCCGGGGCATAAACCCCGATAACATAATCCAGATGCTTTTGGCTGTTGCTTTCAAAAATCAGCGCGGCT
>MKRO01000083.1:0-375 GCA_001896965.1 Sphingobacteriales bacterium 41-5
TATTGGGGAGGTTGCAGGAAACCTGGCCCACCGCGATGTGCTAAAAGATAATAACGACAGTGCGTACTTTATTGCCCAACGTGATGCGAGCGACCAAAACAGTGAATTTATTTATTCAAAAGACACCTGGTTCCGGCCTGTGAATTTTACAACCGCGCCCGATGGATATTTTTACATGCTCGACTTTTACAGGCAGCATATTGAAACTCCCGTTTCCATCCCCGAGGAATTACAAAAGGATATGGACTTTAAAAAAGGAACGGATAAAGGCCGTATTTATCGTATCATGCCGGCTAACGCCACTTATAAATTTGTAAAACCAAATCTGGGCAAAATGAGCAACGTTGAGTTGGCCGGGCAACTTTCCAACGGCAA
>MKRO01000083.1:491-10319 GCA_001896965.1 Sphingobacteriales bacterium 41-5
CGGTTACATGCACTTTACGTTTTAGAAGCCCTCAATGCATTGAATGCAGGCACTGTTAAAAAAGCTATGCAGGATGCCTCGCGTGGTGTGAGGCGCAACGCCGCTATTCTTGCCGAAAGATACCCGGATTGTTATAACGACCTGATTGCGTTAAGCAAAGATCCTTCAGCGAAAGTTGTTTTACAATCGGTATTGAGTCTTGGCGAGTTTAAAGCAAAAAATAATACGCCGGTTTTTATTGATGTTTTGGGCAGGTACGGGTATGATCGAAATTTCCAGATGGCCGTATTGAGCACTGATGCAGGATCCTCTCCGCAATTTTTGAAAGCTGTTTTGGAAAGCCCGGTTGGGGCAAATACCTCAAAACCCTGGAACGATTTCGTTACCGACCTTTGTTACGTTATTGGCGCGAGAAATAATAAGGCCCAGGTTAAAAATTTGATGGAATTAACAAATGTGGCAACGATGAAACCAAGAGAAGGAGTGATATTAAAAGGGCTGCGACGCGGCCTTGAAAACTCGCCGAATGTAGATGCAACTCTTAAAGCAAGGGCGAAAGATTGGAGTAAATTAGAATCACCTGCTCTTAAAGACTCATTGATTAAAAATTTTAAATAACGAAATCGATCATGCAAGAACAATTATCCAGGAAAAAATTTATTGCAAAATGCACGGGCTATGCGGGGGCATTTATTGGAGGGGCTTTGCTATTGAATAGTTGTAAATCTGATGAAAGCAAGCCTGACGATGCTTCTGTAAAAAGTGGCGAACAGCCAAAATCAATGGTACAGCCCGAAAACTGTAACGATCTTAGCAGTTTAAGTGCTGAAGAAGTTGATAAACGAACAAAGCTGGGCTATGTTGATCATTCTCCATCGCCCGATATGCGTTGTGAAATTTGTAAACTTTATTTACCACCGGCAGAAGGCGCTAAATGCGGCGGCTGCTCTCTTTTTCAAGGCCCTGTTGACATTGGTGCAAGCTGCACATATTTTGCTCCTCTTGATGCGTAGTACATGAAAGCGTTGAATATATTTTTTATTGTAATTTTTATCTTCTCTGCGGCGTTGCAATACAATGATCCGGATCCTTATGTTTGGATTCCTATTTATTTATACACCGCCTGGCTTTGCTATAAAAGTATAAAAGGGCAATACAATCCCCGGCTTTATTATTTAGGGTTAGTGGTTTATTTTGGCTACACCATTTTTTTATTTTTTGATAAGAACGGTGTACTGAGTTGGAGCACTGAACACCATTCAGAAAATATTGTGCAAAGTATGAAGGCTACCAAGCCGTGGATTGAAGAAACAAGAGAGTTTGGTGGCCTGTTGATTTGTATTGTTGCATTGCTGTTAAATATGTGGCACTTATCACGCAGGAAAAACTGAATGTTTTTTCTGTTACACAAATATTGCCCATACAACGGAAAAGATAGAACGGCTTTGCTGCGATTTTAAAAAATTAGTTCCCTGATTACAAATTTATTATTTTTGGGGTACGTACACGATATTTCAGTATTGCCGGATTGCGTTGGCTAAGAATATACTTTAGATAAAAGTACTACAAGTCTTATCATAATTTTTTAATATTCACACCGGAAAATGTATTGATTTTAAAATAGAGAAGATCGCTAAGAACATTGCATCAAATAAAACACAACATTATTACTTAAAAAAAATCGTCACATGAAAAAAAATGAAATCAGTCGCCGTCATTTTTTAAGCACGGCTGCAGTGGCTACTGCGGGGGTAGCTGTTTCGGGTTTTACGCCCACGTTTGCACAAAATACAACAGATAAGCCTGCGCTTCTTGGCGGAACATCTGTTCGTGCTAATAAGAAATGGCTGAAGTGGCCACAATGGGATAAAAAATTTAATCCTAAAATGAACGAAGTAATGGAGAGCCTGACATGGTCTCGCGCAAAAAATGTGAACCAGTTTGAAAAGAGTTGGGCTGAGTTGCATGGCATGAAACATTGCCTCACCACTGTGAACGGAACAAATGCTTTAAGCGCGGCATGGATGCAGTCTGACATCGGCCCCGGTGACGAAGTGATCTGTTCTCCTTACACGTTTAGCGCGTCGATTTTTGGCATCCTTTACAAAGGTGCAATGCCCGTCTTTGCGGATATTGATCCCACAACCTTTCAAATAGACCCTGCGCAGATCAGAAAAAAGATAACACCGCGCACCAAAGGAATTCTGCCGGTTCACATCTGCGGTTATCCGTCTGATATGCCCGCCATTATGAAAATTGCCAGAGAACATAAATTGTTCGTTGTTGAAGACGCCTGCCAGGCGCATTTGGCGGAGATTGGCGGCCAGAAAGTAGGAACGTTTGGCGATGCCGGATGCCTTAGGTGCCAAGCTTCAAAAACCCTTCCGGTTGGTGAGGGCGGCGCCATTCTTACCAATAATACCGAATACTATGACCGCCTGTATTCGTACCACAATTTCGGATATGCATCAGGTTCTGTATCGGGACAAATCAGCGCCATCACCGCGCTAATTTTGGCTAACAAAATCCGAATGGCAGAATATCAGGCCGTTATAGGGTTATGCCAAATGGAAAGACTTCAGGAGTTACACAAGCTAAGAAACGAAAACGGCGCTTACCTGAATGAGAAACTCAAAGCCTATCCGGGCGTCTCCCCGGTGCAACTACACAAGGGGGCAACAGCGGCTTCTTATTACATCTATGGCATGGTTTACAATCAGGACAAGATGGACGGGCTTCCGCGCAAACGATTCATTGAGGCAATGAATGCTGAAGGAATTCCTGTGGGAACGGGTTACCCCAATGATCCGCTTTACACGCAGCCAATGCTCCGCGAGGTATTCAATTCTGAGATTTATAAAAAATGTTACACATCAAAAGAACTGGATTTTGAACAATACAAACAAAGAAACCACTGCCCTTCTTTGATTAAAACTTATGACTCTGCGCTTTGGATCTGGAATGGCGGACTTATGATAGGATCGAAAGCTGACATGGATGATGTGATCAACGCAGTGGATAAAATCCATAATAACATTGCAAAACTGAAACAATAGTGTACCCGAATAGCGTACGTCTTTAGTTAAACTTTGAGCCTGTTTAAAACATAATGTAAGAATAGACATCTGATTTTTACATTAAATTTTTAAACAGGCTTTGGAGTTGTTTAAACTTTTATTTTTTTCGATAGGCTGCAATGCAAAAGCCACAATGAACACGAAGGAATACCTGAATTTAGAAAACTCCGTAATCTTTTATATTCTGTGTGTTCTCCGTGGTTATAGTTCGATTCATTAAACGAAACCTGCTGTTTCAGGAAAGTTTAAACAACTTCTCTTTTAAAAAATATTAAAAACGAAGTTACATTCACGAATGCCCAGTCACCAGAAAAACAAAGTCATGAAGAGAATCAGCCATTTGATGATCGCTGCACTGCTTTCTATTCTAACAGTTAATTCAGGCTTTAGCCAGCGCCCCACCGATATCGAATGGGAATACGACAGCGGCTGGGCTTTGCAAAAAGAAAATTCGGGCGGCAAGTTTGAAAAATTGTTTGCCATTGGAACCTGGCACGTACCGGGTTATATTTTTTCTGATTCGATTGAAACAGATGAGCAAGCCTACCAAAGTAAGGCATCTCTTTTTAAAGAAAGAGCCGCCCCTTTCAATATGATCTTTGTAAACCCCGGGCAACAGAAAAAGTATATGTCTGATAAAATTCATATACTCAACCCATTCTCTTCAATACTACACAGCTTTGTAGATCGGGCCCCTGCCCTGCCAAAAGGCAAAGACAAGGATTACTATCGAAGCCAGTATATGAAAACAATTGTAAATAGCCCTGAGTTTGACATGCATCTTGATTCAAAAATCAAACAACTTTTGGTAAAACTGCCTAATGAAAAACATATCTATTCACACATTGACGAAATCGCTTTGGGAGGTGTGAGCAAATGGGCAGTTCCACCTTCTGTGGGGGCAAAGATTAATGAAAGGCTAAAACAATTTGACAAAAACGCTCTTGTTTTTGTTGACCTGTTGGGGCACAGCAGGGGCAGCACTTATTTATTTGAAAAAAGATACCTGCAAACCCACAACACGCTTCCGGCAAACCCTCCCTATAAATTAATAGACCAAAAAGCCCTTGACAGTGAAATCCCTTTACTTGGGTTTTCTCAGGCTTATAACGGCTTGCCGGTTTATCAATTTAATAATGGTAAATATTCATACTCAGAATACGATGTTGAAACCCTCAAATCTATTTGGTATGAAAACACAAAATTAATAGCGGCAGCGTATAAAGAAAGCGGCGATGTGTTTGGCATCAATGCTTTTCGCGATTTTTTTGCCCTCCCTGTATTGGCGGGCATCACGGTAGATGCACTGAAAGAAGGATTAGGATTGAAAACCCCGATATGGTTGTATTTTGACGGAAACGGATATGCAAAGCCGGCAGATTTATCCGCTAAGGCTTATGTAATCATGATGAAATGCCAGATTTACACTTCAATTATTCACGGGGCAACAGGTATTTTATTCTGGAATGACTGGAGTAAAAAGCCGGAAGTTTTTGATGCGCTGTTACCCATGCTGGAAGACCTCAATAAAAATGTTTCTATTATCAAACTCAAAACAATAGAAACAAAAGTTGATGGAGATTTGCATATCATGTTCAAACAAAATGCAAAAGGAGAAAAATATATCATCGCTTCCAATACCAGCAAAACAGAAAACATAAAGCTTAATATTGCTAAAATTCAGAAAAAAATACTACAGCCTTTAGAAGTTTATATCTCGAAAATCTAAAGCAATAATCGCGAACGGGCGAAAAAAATCTGTAACAAAAATCAAAGGTATAAGACCCTCAATCAAATCATGAATAGGATACTGGTACTGCTACTACTAATTTTTGTCTGCACAACGATCTATAGCCAAGAACAAATAACTGTCGTGTGCTTTGGTAATTCCACAACAGCCTTTCGCAAAGGCGTGAACAAAGTATATTCAGTAAGGTTGCATGAAAAATTAGACAGGGCCGGTGTGCTCAATCGCGTCATCAACTCGGGTGTTGGAAGCAGCCATACAGGATCTATAAAAGACAATGATTTTGCAAAAGTGGTTCACGCGATGGATCGTTTTGATACGGCAGTGCTCAGGCACCATGCAGACTGGGTTACCATTAATTTTGGCCTGAACGATGCATACCAGGACAATGGCCCCGGCACGCCCGCGCGTATTCCTTTAAAGAATTATAAAAAGAACATCAGGTACTTCATCAAAAAAGTGAGGAAGCAGGGAAGCAGGGTTATTTTGCTAACGCCAAACCCGCAAACCTCTGCTTATGAAGAGTTTCGCCGGCAAAACGTAAAAGCATATGCTGAAGCCATAAAAAAAATCGCCAAATGTAAAAACACTTACCTGATTGACACCTGGAGATTGTTTTATGACTGGGGCCAAGACAAGCCTGATAATATTGACAGTCTTTTTCTGGACAAGCTGCATCCCAATGATGCCGGGCACGAGCTGGTAGCGCAGGCTGTTTTTGAGATCATAAGGAAACATCACAAATATTAAAAAGCCATAGTTTTATGTTAACTTATTTCCCAAATTAAACATATAGGTTTTTTGAAAAGAATATTAGTTTGCTTTTAAATACGCTGTTGCTTTATTTTTTAGATAAACTCCCCGGTCAGTGTAAAATTTCATTGGACACACGATGATCTCATTAGCCCAAAACCTTGCTTTCCGAATATTTCCTCTCTGGTGGTAAAAATCCATTAAATCTTTTCTGCTTTGCAAACGGTATGGAGCTATATATAGTGCAATTAGAAAATTTTTTTCTGCGGATAAAGAGTCTCCTACTTCGTTATAAGAATGTCCGGCCATAGTATGAAATCGCTGGTTACAATTGCTGAAATGATTTTTTTCAAAGAAACTGAGATATTCATCCAGCCTGTGGGTATCGAATAATAGTTTTAAATACAAACCACTAAATTTATAATTCTCGGAAACCCTGTCCCAATTCGATCTTGCAAATATCAATGCTTCATTAGCATCACCCGACTCAATTAAAGATTCCATTGTTTTTATTTTATGTTTATCATTTATGGTTGCTAAAGTTATTCCGATTAAAATAACTGATAAGCTTGCGACAACTACTTTAAATAGAAAGTTTCTTTTTTTTAATCTTATCTTTTCTACAGAAAAACTTACCAGAACTATAACCACACATAAAATAAACAAATTACGTATCAGATAATTATGTAAAGGGTAAGAAAATAAACATGCGATTAATACAACAAGTATAAATAGCTCTGCAAAATTGTATTTGCGCTTAATTCTTTTTATTGAGATGATGACTAATAAAGCAGTGAGCAGCGTAAATAATAAAAATGCAAATAAGCCGTTTTCTATCCATATTTGCATCCATTCATTTAACGCATAATAGCCGTCATCGGCTCTTAAAGCTACATCATCGGTTATTGAATGATTAGAAAAATAAGAGGCTTGGGCATGATTGTAATGAATATTAAATTTACCATGACCCACACCACTTATCCAGTTCTTCCTCAACAATTTCCAGGAAATCTTATAAACGAATGCTCTGCCATATGTTGATTGCAACTTATAGAAGAAAATAAAAAAAAGAACGGAAAAGAAAAACAGAATTAGAAACAAGTTTGTAAATACTTTAAAATAATATTTGCTTTTAACGATTGGATAAAAAATATAAAAAGAAACGGTTAAAAATGCCAATATAGCAGTACGGCTACCGAGAAATATTATAAATACTAAGCAAATAGTAATAATGCAACTATTAATAATCCTAAATATCTTGCTTGGCTGTAATAGCGATAATTTCAATAATAAGGCTGCAACAAGGTTTATAAGAATTGCTATTATTCCGCTATTTTTGGCATCTATATAATATAAAAAATCATTAAGCAAAACATATAAACTTTATGTACTATGTTAATTCAGATATAACATTGAATTCTCCTTGTTTTAGTCCTTCCCCTTTACCCTTATAGCAACTATAATCATGTCGCCGTATTCTTTCGTTTCAGCATCCGTCCATTTTAAAATACCTTCTATTGGTAAATGCTTGCGGGTATTATCAGGTTCTATTTTAAAATTAACTGTGATCATAGTCGCTATATCATTTTTTGCTTTTCTCTTCACAAAATCACTTTTATCAATAAAATGGAATCGTAAAAATGTGCCTTCAGTAGCATGGAACGATTGATTATCAGGATTTCCAATAACAAATTTTATTTGAGGACCGATTTGGTCTAATAATACTTTTAATGGCTTCCCTATAAATTGTTGCTTACTGTTTTCAAGCTTTATAGCATCATTTACACTTGCCATCATCTTTTGTGCATGGCAGGATGCCGATACATTTGTTATTATAGTAACAATAAAAAGAAAATATAATTTTTTCATTATTAATCTTTTCCTGATACCCATACATTGATTATGATCATATCTCCATACTCTTTTGTTTCCTTTTCCGTCCATGCCTCTTCTGTTCCTCCAATAGGAACAGGTTTACGTTTGTTATTGGGCTCAATCATAAAACTGACTCCAATTGAAATTGGATGCTTGATCTTCTTATTTGTTTTCTCATAATCAGACTTACTAATAAAATAAAATTTGAAGTTAGTGCCAACAATTGATTCTCCCCTGTTATCGGGATTACCAAAGTAGTATTTTATACTCGGCCCAATTTCTTTTAAAAGATTACTAAGCGGTTTCCCAACAAACTGCTTTTTATTATCTTCTAATTTTTTAGCATCATTAATATTTGTCATCATCTTTTGTGCATGGCAGGACGCAGATAGGGCTGTCATTATAGTAATAGCAAGAAAGAAATATAAATTTTTCATACTTTTAATTTTTAATATTATTTACAATTGGTAGACACATATGTTTTGTTTTCGTTGTCATCAATGTGCTCTTTCGTATTTAATCTTTTAAAATCACCATTAGTGTCCTGTTTAAGTATCGCTATTCCAGAATTATATTTTGATAATATGAAGGCGAAAGCTTGTTCTTCTGTTGCGCCATTTACTTGGGCCATCTCAATCATTTCGTCTACTAATGCCTGGGGAAATGTAGGTTCATATTTTGTTATTGTACCGTTCGGATTCTGAACTTCTACTCCCGCAAGATTTAAGGATAGCACCCTCTATATTTACCATATCATAACAATCAAATTCAGGCCCGTTAATAAAAAACACTTCTTCAAAACCTAATTTTGATCATACGGATATCGTCCCAATATTTTTCTAAAATTTTTAATTGTAAGCTTTAATCTTTCAAGATTATCCATTATATCCGTTTCACTATCACTTTTTATTTCTATATACTTGGCAAAAATGTTATTATAATCCCGTCCAGATTTTGCAGCGTTCATACCTGGGATAATCTTGTACGGTAGTATATATTCACAAAACTCCTCAAAAGAAAGCTTTTCAACTAAGGCTGATTTTTTTAGATTAAAAGCGTTATCAATATGATTAATGAGAAAATCTGAGCTCATTAATTCCAAATCAGAAACAGAATCAATTACTTCAATATTTTCTTCAAAAGTTAGATTTTCAATTTTTTGTTGAGCCAATATTGCAATAGCTTCAACTTCTTTCGCATTTTAATCTGATTTAAGGCTATCCAGTGATTTACCTTGTGCTATTTTATAATATTTATCATCTACCCAATTAATTATGGATAATAAATCGGTACTTTTGTTAATTACTTTTTTGGAAGTATGCCATCGCATATTTTCAATAAGAAAATAAACTGCTTTTAACTTCAAGGAGTCTTTCTTATATCTTGAATATTTTCTTATAACATTTTCCAACTCAACTTTATTATCCTTTGCCAAAGAAAGTGATTCTTTTACAGCATATGGTAGATCAATAGGTAGTTCCGGCTTACAAGAGTTGGCGCAAACTAAAAAAATGATTATATAATAGTTTATGTACTTCATTGGCTTGAATAAAAGTACAAAAAAATAACATTTTACTTTATCCTGATCTTATACCCTTTAAACGCATAAAAAGCAATTATCAGGTAACAGGGAATCACCATCCAGTAAGCATGCCGCTGATCAAAAGCATCTGCAAGCGCGCCATAGACTAATGGCAGCACCGCACCACCTACAATAGCTGCCACCAGCAGTGTGGATGCTGTTTTGGTAAACCTGCCCACATCTTTTAGCGCCAGCGGCCAGATGGCAGGATACATAAGCGAATTAGCAAGGCCCAGCAAAGCGATGAACAATACAGAAGCCTGTCCATTGGTAAAAATAGCCAGCAACACAAAAGCCACTCCCAGCAAAGAAGAAATGCGCAAGGCTTTTTCCTGCGAAAGATATTTGGGAATCAAACTGATGCCGATGATATACCCTACAAACATTCCCGCAAGTGTAAGGGATGTAAAGAACTTTGTATACGTGTAGGGAATACCAAGAAAAGCGCCATAGCCGGCAATGGTATTGCCTGCAATCACTTCAACGCCTACATAAATAAATAATGTAAACACGCCCAGCAGCAAATGCGGAAACTGCAGGATGCTTGTTTTACCGGCGCTGTAAGAAGTGGCTTCCCCTTCTTCTGCATCCATTTCAGGTTCTGGTAACTTTGAATAATAAATAGCGATTGCTACGATTACCAGTAGTGCAGCAATAACTATATACGGAACAATTACTTTAGATGCCAGTCCATCCAGCACCACAGCTTTCTGAGCCTCGCTCATGCCGGTGATAGACGCGGTAATGGTATCTGCATCCTGCAAAATTATCGACCCTAATATTGCCGGGCCAAT
>MKRO01000084.1:0-4775 GCA_001896965.1 Sphingobacteriales bacterium 41-5
TTTTCAAACCTATACCAAACAAAGAACCATACCTTACACGAACTCAGATTATATACTTTTGAAAGAAGCTAAAAGCCTGTTTGACCAGCTTTATGACCGCAGGCAGTTGATCAGGCTGATTGGTGTTCGGTTCACGCACCTGATACCTGGCTGCAAGCAAATAGATTTGTTTGAAGATACACAAGAAGATATTGCTTTATATAATGCGATTGACAGCGTTAAAAAAAGGTTCGGTGAAAAATTACTTATACGCGGTGGTGGATTTAGTAAAGCGTTTGTATCAGGATAAGAATATGATTAATAAACCAGTTCCGGATATTCTTCGTAAACAAATTTTTCTGTCGGATTTAACGATCCAATAAATCCTTTTTGAACCGTATGTGCATACATCTCTTCTGCGGGAAATTGATAAGTAGCAAGTTCAGTTATTTCATCATCAGAAAGACCATCAAACATCCAGCGGTAAGCGAGGTCTTCGGGTAGAATAGTAGGCATCCTTTTTTTTACATTATGAACCTTCTCCATCAGGCTATTCGCTTTTGTAGTAACAATAGAAACACTCTCAACATATTCGCCGGTCTTCTTATCAGTAAACGGTGACCAAATCCCGGCCATGAAGAAATACTCTTTATCTTTTATACTGATATAGTGTGGTATTTTAACGGCTGTCTTTAAGGGTTTGCCAGTCTTTTTACTGATGGGGAATATATGCCGCCACTCATAAAATCCGGATGATAAAACAATACAACGCCTTTGTTTGGCAGCCTGCTTATAACTTACCTTATCTAACAGTTCTTCACCAATAGCATTTAAGGTTAAGATAGGTGGTTTAAATTTTCCTGTATCCGGATCAACACCTCCTTTTCTGAGTTTTTCTAAATCTTCCCTCGAATGAATATAATGAGGTATTAAGCCCCATTCCATTTGTACGATTTCAAAATCATTTTTGCCGGGGATAGGTTTTAGAACAGCAGTAGTTTTATACTCAAAACCAATTTCGAGATCGGTATTTAAAAAATCATAATTGGCAAGTTCTTTTTCAAGTTCTTTTAACCGGATATACTCTGCCCTTGTAACTTTTTGACCATTATAGTAACACATACCGCAAATTTAAGCAGATTGATATTCCTGGATGAGTTTTCCTATAATCTCAGCTTCGGATTGCCTTCCTTCGGGTACTGAAGTCCAGAAGAAACTTCCATTGTCTCTTACTGCTCTTACTAATAACAAAGGGCGCTGGTTGTTTGGAAATAATACCCTGAAAATATTTCTGTTCGAAACAAAATGTTTTTCAACTTTTAGGATAGAACCTTTATAATCTATTTGAAATGGACTGTTCATAAATACTATATTATTTAGCAAATATATACTAAAATATTTATTAATGTGGGATGTGCGTTTTGTTGTGTGTACATGTAGGTGCACCGGGCTTTCCGCTGTATCTTTTGCTGTACAAAAGGATGCCGCTGCAATCCCTCACCCGATTAATTAAAGAGTTTCTGCCACCATTACTTTTGCAGGAGTTTTTGGTGTACGGGGATTTTTTGGTTTGCGGCAGCATTTCGGCAACAAAGAAGAAGATCTTCGGGGAAATTGAATTCAGTTCCCTTATAGCTATTACATTTATATATAAATAATTGAATAGATATTTTTTATCTTTCCGCTTCAAATATTTTTTGATTTTATTATTTTACTTTCATCAAAAGCGCAATTTATGGCTTATCATAAAAATCATTTTTTTGTACCACTCCAAAATGAATATTATAAGTTTTATGCCTCGTGTAATTTCAATGCTGATGGAAAAACTTTAAACGTTAATCTCCTTCATCCTGAATTGGGAACAAAAATTTTTGATCTTGATTATAATCAGGAAGATGATAAATTTTATTATTCCAAAACCAGCGAAATTGATCAAACTATAACAGATTCCATCAATAATTTTTATCATAAACAGAATATTGATTTAGCAGTCTCACCGGATCATATTGATCTTACTGATCAATATGTATATATCAATATAACACAAACTCATTATGCTGTTGGTAACGCTGAATATGGACGGGATTTTGACGGTATTATTCCAACTGGCATTATTTCTATTTTTGAAAATAACAATGGCGAAACCAAACAATACGAAGTTGAAAGGGATTATTTAAGCGATAATTTTTATTCAGTTATTTCAGCTACGGGAGAAGAGATAGAGCCTACTATTCGCAATGCAGTAATTAGAAATTATTTCTAAATACAAATTGCCATTATAAGTGCCTAATCATTCCATTAATCTAAACATCTTGCAAGATACTCTAACATCCAAGCAAATTGCTTACTCTACACTTCAGGTGAATCAAACCTCTAAAGCTCCACCGTTTTTCCGTCCTCCGTGCGATGTCCCGGCAATTCCTACATGCGCAATAATAGATTTGTTAAGCTGCTAATTAACCGATTCAGAATTTTCTACTTTATCAGTTAAGTCAAATGACAAAAAGATATTTTGTGGATCACTAAATGGACAATCCCTTGTTGCATCCGCATTCTGCTGAACCATGCGGAGCGCAGCAGCTTATTATCGCCTCATTCCATACCCATTCCATTCGGACACAACGCTGCTTCTTACAACAAACGATTGTTCAAACTGCCATCTGAATCACAGCCACTTCCTGCGTCCGTTGGCCGATCATTCCACTAACCCTTGTTCTTTTTTAAAACACACACAAGCTCACACAAATTACTTGCTGTACACTTCACCATGCCCGTGCTTCCCGGCGGAGCCTCCCCGTTCGTTCCTCACCGGGAAGGTAACCCGCCGTCAACCTATCGTGTGCAGCAACAAATTTGCCCACAAGCTCCCATAGTGAATCATAAGCAGATGAATGGCTGCACCGTTTCAACACGCTTCTGCAAAGCACAGTTTACACGAGCTAGCCATCCATTGCTTATCATTCCAATTTCTTTACGACAACTTCAACTGTTTATTAAGAAAAATCAGGTTTTTATTTTTTGTCTTTTGCTTTCAGAAAAATGCGTTCAAAAGCGCAGCAAGGTAGCGGCCTGCATCTTTAATCAAAAAATTTTAATAGTCCAAAAGTGTTCGGCATAATGAAAAATAATGCCTCGTCTTTTGCAAACCCATCTGCATTATTTTTCACCCTACGGGACTTATTCCACTTCCTTTTGGACTTTGGGCGCGGCCGCTGTTTCCATGCTTTCTTTTTTTCTCATTTTTTTCTTTTGAAAACAAATTATTTTTTAATAACAAAAATCACAATTATGGAAATCGCAGGACGCATCACAAACAACGCAACAGTTCACGAACTGAAAGACGGAAGACAGGTAGTTAATTTTTCTATCGCTGTTAATGACAGTTACAAACGTAAAGGTGAAGAACAGTTCACCGAAATGGCAACCTTTTTTAATTGTTCTTACTGGCGCAATCCCGGTATTGCAAAGCATCTCACCAAAGGAAGGGTGGTTCATCTTTACGGTAGGGTAAGTGTAAATGCTTATGTCAATGCCGCAGGAGAACCAATGGGAAGTTTACAGTTTCATGTCAATGAAATTAAGTTTTTGAGCAGTAACCCTAAAGCTGTTCAGCAGCAAAATACAGTTGCTGTATCTGTTGCAGAAACAGTTTCAGATGAAAAGGATGACCTCCCTTTCTGACCTTTTTTCATCACGCTGCCTGCTGAATGGTAGGCAGCTTTTAACTAATCAACTTTTTAACTTATTAACTTTTTTAAAATGGCACACAATCTTGATTTTAACGAACAAACACAACAGTACGGTTTTATGTCAGTCAAAGAAAAAGCATGGCATGGTTTAGGGCAAATCGTGCAGGACTATCCCACCAGCCGCGAAGCACTTGAGTTTGCAGGGCTTGATTTTGAAGTAGTGAAGCGCCCAATTTTTGCAGTCCCGGAACGAAAACCCGAAGATATGGGCGTTTTGGATTCTATTAAAATCCCTGAACGTTTTGCTACCATCCGCACGGATCGTAATACAGCACTTGGTGTGGTGGGTAAAGATTATCGCATTGTTCAAAACCGTGAAGCATTTAATTTCTTTGATGCGATAGTTGGTGAAACTGATGGCATCCTCTATGAAACCGCAGGAAGCCTGTTCGGTGGTTCTAAAATCTTCATTACTGCCAAACTCCCGTCTTATATTAAAGTGGGCAAAGATGACCTGATTGAACAGTACATTTTTTTGACCAATACACACGACGGCAGCGGCAGCATCATTGCAGCTTTTACACCTGTTCGCATTGTTTGCAATAACACCCTTAGTGCCGCCCTGCGGAACTGCTCAGGTGTAATTAAGATCAGGCATACCACCAATGCTAAGGAAAGACTGAATGAAGCGCACAAATTGATGGGCATCATTGATACAATGTCACCAATGCTGGATGGCATCTTTAATCAATGGAGCAAAATACGCATAACTGATAACGAAGTGCAGGAGCTTATCAAAAAAGCGATGGCACCTTCAAAAGAAGTATTGGATAATGTGGCACTTGGAGATTATGAGCAACTTTCAACAGTATTTAAAAACACCTGCGAGAAGGTGAATGAATATGCATTCAGCGCACCATCTCAACAATTGGAAACTACAAAAGGCACTTTGTTCGGAGCTTATAATGCGATAACGGGTTATTACCAAAATATTTGCAACTATAAAACTGAAGCTGCTAAAATGAACTCTATCATCTACGGAGGAACAGCACAACAGAGAGGGCAAAACGCTTTCAGGCTATGCCATGATTTTATTTACCAATCCGA
>MKRO01000084.1:4835-5470 GCA_001896965.1 Sphingobacteriales bacterium 41-5
TTTTCTTTTTCTTTTCTATCATATTCCTTTCTACTACTCTTTTTAAAACAACAACTATGGCAACAATTATGAAACCCAACAGGAAACAACGCAGTAACCAAACTTCCGTTACACAGAAACTTCCCCAGGAAATATTTCAATTAATAGCTACTGATAAAATCATTATCAATAAAAATCATCGTGGATTGATTGCTGACAAAGAATTACAGGAACTGGCAGAGGATATAAAAATCCGGGAATAATTTCTTCGGTTACCGTTCACCCCAATCTTTCCGGCGATTTTGAACTGATGGCAGGAGAACGTAGGGTTCGTGCAGCAATATTAGCGGGTATTGATATACCCTTAATTAAAGAACCCACTAATGACGGCAGTTTTAGTAAGCACCTTACAAACTTCAACATGATTACCTATTTTTGTTCAATTGTATTACAAAACAAATTGAATTTATGGTTGATGGTATCAAGCCGATAGGTGCAAAATCAATGGCGGAGCAGGTGGAAACCAGTCTCCGGGATTATTTTATAAAAAAATCTTTTAAACCCGGCGATGCCATTCCTACCGAACTTGAACTTGCAGCGGCTTTAGGTGTGAGCCGCAATGTGGTTCGGGAGGCTTTGAGCCGGTTTAAAATGCT
>MKRO01000084.1:5479-6001 GCA_001896965.1 Sphingobacteriales bacterium 41-5
ATGGTTATATCCAGCCCAAATGTTGTGGGAACATTCGAAAAGGTGCTTAACCCCGTAATTATGGATGCTGCTACATTGCAGGATCTTTTTGAACTTCGGCTTGTGTTAGAAGTAGGTATTGCTGATCTTTTATTTATTCGAAAAAATGCGGCTGCTATTAATGAGCTCGAAACAATTGCTGCCAATGAAAGCAAAGGAGAGTTTTTTCGCATTAGCAACGAAATAGATTTTCACGGAAAGCTTTATGAAATGACCGGAAATAATACACTAAAGAATTTTCAAAAATTATTATTACCGGTTTTTGGTTATGTTACAAAACTTGAAAAAGAAAAGCAGGTATCTGGTAAGGTAACACATAGACACCTGGTACAATTACTTCGAAATGGCAATAAAGAAGATTTTCGTATGGGTATGCTGGCCCATCTTAAACCGCATTACGACCGGCTGGTACAAAAGAAAGACCAGCCTATACTCCCTGAAGAAAAATAATTTTCAAAAAAAATTATAAAAAATTTGGCAATC
>MKRO01000084.1:6064-7957 GCA_001896965.1 Sphingobacteriales bacterium 41-5
ACCGGTTTTTTTACTAACGATTGGCATAATTGTTTTGCTTCAATTTGGCTGCAACAAGCAAAATGTAAATAATTACGAAAAAGATAGTTTTTTATTAAAAGAATCAGCAGTTAATGTGGCTTTGGCGCCCTCGCAGTCTCATACATACATTAAGCTATTTGATGGTGGCCCAAGTGGCTATCATTCATTTAGAATTCCTTCTATTGTAAAAACAAAGAACGGAACTCTTGTAGCCATTTGTGAAAGCCGCAGGTGGAACAATACAGATTGGGGAGATATAAACGTTGTTTATAAAAGATCAACAGATAACGGCAATACATGGTCTGGCTTGGGTGAAATTATAGGTACAGGAAATGGCACATGGGGTAATCCCACTTCTGTTTATGATCCTGATAAAGGAACCAATGGAAGAATTTGGGTATTTCTCTCCTGGAATGATGGCACGCATACATCAATGGCTACTATTGATTCTTGGGGCGACAGAAAAGTTTACAGTTGTTATAGTGATGATAACGGCGTTAAATGGTCGGCCCCGGTTGACAGAACGGCGGCATTATTGCCACCCGGTTACAAGTGGGATGCCATGGGCCCCGGTATTGGTATAAGAACCACCATTAATCACCCCGGCCGGCTGATTATTCCTGCTACCAGGCGCAATATTTACAGTGACGATCATGGCGCTACCTGGCGATACCAATCAATTCCCGGCCAAACAAGCGAGGGCGCTATTGTAGAAAAAATGAACGGCTCGCTATTAAGAAATGACAGGCCAACAACTGCTAACTGGGAAACTGCAAAAAGAAGATGGATATCATCAGGCACTATTGAAAACGGCTTTGCAACATTTACTCCGCAGGATGTTTTATTAGATCCTGCATGCCAAGGATCTATTTTAAGATATAATACTGACACTCCGCACAGAATTTATTTGTTGAACTCTGCAAGTACAGTTTCTCGTGGTAAAATGAGGGTACGTATAAGTTATGATGACGGTAAAACATGGCCTGTTAGCAGGCGCATTTATGACTGGTTAACCGAAGATCAGGCTGTCGCCCAGGGCAAAGGCGGGTACTCCAGCATGATAAAAACAGAGGATTATCATGTTGGCGCACTTATAGAAATCAATGAGGATGTTAGCAACAGCAGCACAAGCCATCGCTCAATTGAGTTTCACAAATTCAATTTACCCTGGATATTAAATGGCAATCCTGAACCTTAATATTGAAAATTTTAACATTGTTTGATATATGAAACAGAACTTACTGGCTACGCTTTTTTTAATCTTTTTATTAATTCCCGCGGCGTTATTTTCCCAAAACGGTTTAATGATTTCAGGTATAGTTACCAATACGGCAAATGAACCTGTTGTTGGCGCCAGCATCGTTGTAAAAGGAACACAACTTGGTACTATTACAGATGCAAAGGGTTATTACACCATCAGGCTAAATTCGTCGCACGAAACAATTATTGTAAGCAGTATCGGCTACCAGGATAAAGAAGTTGAGGTAAATAATAATGCAAGCGTAAATGTTGTTTTAGATAATACGCCTGACGCTTTAAATGAAGTGGTAGTAATCGCTTATGGTAAGCAGGCAAGGTCTACACTTACCACTTCTGTGTCAAAAGTAGGAAGCCAGGAATTTAAAAATGCACCCGGCGTTAACCCGCTTACCCAGTTACAGGGCAAAGTGGCCGGCGTATCTATTCAGTTATCAGATGGACAACCAGGCGCCAACCCGCAAATTTTTATCAGGGGAGGAAGTTCCACATCGCCCGAAAGTGATGCCCCATTGTTAATCGTTGACGGTATTGTTGGTGTAATGCGTAACATTAGCGATTTGAATCCCGATGACATAGAATCAATGGAAGTTTTAAAAGATGCAGCCTCTACGG
>MKRO01000084.1:8005-10704 GCA_001896965.1 Sphingobacteriales bacterium 41-5
GGTAAACCCAGGGTAGGCATTAAATTTTCTGCTGGGCAGGATAAGCAGGCAAAGCAGTATAATTTTTTAAATGCAAGAGATTACATTTATGTTACAAGAAAAAATATTGCGGCGTATAATACAACTAACCCTGATTTTTTTCTTACAGGCGGCCGGTACGGCATGTCAACAGGCAATCCCCGCAACTCAAATAATACATTAGAATTTTTAGATGTTTACATAAAAAATTACGGGGAAGATTATGTGGCAGACCTTATTAATAAACAGGGTTGGGAAACAATGGATGACCCTGCTACTGGTAAAAAACTTATTTTCAAAAATACCGATTTTGAGGAGGTTACTTTTAGCCCCGCTAACCGCTACGATGTGGATGTGA
This sequence comes from Sphingobacteriales bacterium 41-5, assembly GCA_001896965.1. GTDB lineage: Bacteria > Bacteroidota > Bacteroidia > Chitinophagales > Chitinophagaceae > Niabella. The sequence continues at coordinate 8,382 of MKRO01000084.1, forward strand.
ACGTAAGCGGCGGCGCAGAAAACTATAATTATTATATGGGCCTGGGCCATATTAACCAGCAGGGTATTGTGTATGGAACTTACCACAAAGGTTATAGCGGTTTGTTTAACGGCAACATGAAACTAAGCAATAAATTTAGTGTTAATACAAATTTTAGTTTTCAGTTAAGAAATGGAAATGCGCCAAATAATTATAACAACGTAGTATCAAGATCTATTAAAACACCGCCTACCTATCGTTTAACATTTGAGGATGGAAGCCCGGCACCGGGCGAAGGAATCTCTTCCTTTTTGCCACGCTTATACGAAGTATATTATAAAGAAAAATATACCAATGTTAAAGTATACCGTTATACTTCCAAAGTTGGTTTTAACTGGGATATAATTCCCGGCCTCAGCTTTGCGCCTACATTGTATTATTTTACTACAGAAGGTGTTGAAAACAGGTATGAAGCTTTCAGTTCTGTTTACAAAAACCGGAATGCTTCGGCAGCTCATAATTTTGACCGGCAAAGCCAGTTGGACGGTGTTTTTAATTATTCAAAAAAAATTGGCTCCAGTCATAATTTAAGCGCCGTGTTGGGTACCAGTTATATTAACACTTATGCGTACAGGATGAGCGGTAGCGGCAGGGGAGCGCCTACTGATTATATAACAACTTTAAACGCTACGGTTCCCGAAACACAACGAATTACCACAACAAAAACTACCGATGCAATGATGAGCTATTTTGGAAGAGTGGACTATAATTATAAGCAGAGGTACATGTTATCAGCAAGTTTGCGTGCAGACGGTTCTTCCAGGTTTTCAGAGAAAAAAAAGTACGGGTATTTCCCAGGAGCATCAGCCGGCTGGAACGTACATAAAGAGTCGTTTTGGGAACCGATTGCTAAATATATTTCAAACTTTAAGTTCAGGTCAAGCTTTGGTGTGGTGGGCAATAATGAACTGTCTGTTTTTGATACCCAGGGCGAGTACGGCACCGGTTATAATTATGATGCACAGGCGGGGTTGCTAAATACAACGCTTGCCAACCAAAATCTTGTTTGGGAAAAAACAGCTTCTTTCGATATGGGGCTTGATATAGGCATTCTTAAAAACCGCGTAACTCTTATACTTGATTATTATAATAAGCTAACCTCAGACAGGTTGTTTAATAAACCGCTTGATGCCACTTCGGGCTTTTCTTCCATCATGAGTAATTATGGATCTATAAGAAATAGTGGTTTTGAAATTGAATTGGAAGCCTCACCTGTACGGTCAGAGAACTTTAATTGGACGGTAAGTGCAACGTTTGCTTATAACAAGGGAGTAGCTGTAAAACTGCCCGCCAATAGTGAAGATAAAAACAGGATTGGCGGCAACTATGTATATGATATAGCTTCTAAAACATATAAAAAGGTTGGCGGCACTGCTGAGGGTGAGCGTTTCGGGCAACGCTGGGCTTACCACTTATTGGGCGCTTATGCAACTGATGAAGATGCTGCTTATGCACCTAAAGACCTTAATGCAAGCGGGCGTGTAAAACTTGGTGGTGATGCCATTTGGGACGATCTGGATGGTAATGGTGTAATTGATAATAACGATATGATTTTTATGGGCTATATACGTCCCGATAAAACAGGAGGGTTTGTTAATACGTTAAATTATAAAGGTATTTCCCTTCGTTTTGTTGCAGACTGGGCTGTAGGCCATGTTATTGATAACCGGTTTAAAGCTGATGTAATGGGTAGCGCACGTAATAATAACTCAGCATTTGCTGACGTGTTAGCTGATAACATTTGGAAGCAGCAGGGAGATATTGCAACAGTTCCCAAGTATACGGTACAAAGTGATTTCGATTATAACTTCAGGAACCACCTTCGCTGGGATAATGGCATCGGAAGTACTGTCGGGTCAAATAATTCATTATATTTTTCAAAAGGAGATTTCCTTGCGTTCAGAGAAGTTTCATTAAGTTATCGTTTCCCTTCCAAATTCATCAATAAAATCTTTTTACAAAATCTTGAGTTTTTTGGTTCGGTATATAACATTGGTTATTTAACCCCGTACGATGGTTTAATGCCAGAGGTTTACACAGGGGCCGATCCCGGGCTATATCCCAGACCCAGGCAAATTATTTTTGGAATTAATGCAACATTTTAAACAGCAGTAAAAATGAAAAGTCATTATTTATATATCACTTTTATCATCGGCGTATTACTAAGCGGGTGCGAAAAAATAATAGATATCAAACCCGAATCATCCATCACCAATGCTAATTATTGGAAGGCGGAGGGCGATGTGGTTGGTTATTTAACAGGTGTATATGCAAAGTACAGGGA
>MKRO01000084.1:10735-13680 GCA_001896965.1 Sphingobacteriales bacterium 41-5
CCTTACACCCCAAAACGCGCCAAACTGGTTAGCTTTTTACAACGTTATACATCATTGTAATTTAATATTAAAGTACGCACCTGGCATTAGCTTTAGTCAGGAGGCCACACGTAACCGCATACTTGCCCAAACTAAATTTATACGGGCACATATATATTTTACATTGTTAAGATCGTGGGGAAATGTGCCTGTGGTAACAGAACCTACTGAAAGCGCGGAAAGAGAAATGCCGGCGCGCTCAAAATCAGCAGATGTAATGCAGTTTATTTTAACTGATATTAATGAGGCTATTACTTTATTTCCCGAAGATGGGTTTCGCGATAAAGACCTCGCTTCAAAACAGGCAGCTTATGCGCTAAAAGCTGATGTATTGTTGTGGAAGGCAAAAGTATTGGGCGGCAACAACGATGATCTTACCGAAGCAATTGCCTCGGCCGATAAAGCTGCTGCAGGCCTTGCACTGGAAGATGATTTCGCAAAAATTTTCGCAACAGATAGCAAAAACGGTAAAGAAATTATTTTTTCGCTCCACTTCGCTAAAGACGAAAAATCTGATCAATACAGCAGACAATTAAAACCGCGCGACCTGTTTGTACAAACGGCAGTAAATAAAAATGATATTGCATTTGCAGTAAGTGGCGCCCGCAGCCAGTATGCTCCAAGCGCTAAATTAGAGCAGGCTTTTTTAGCCAATGTTAACGATAAGCGTTTAAAAGCATCCATTATAAAAGCAGTTGATGCAGGCAATAAACTGTTAGGAGTTTTTGATAATAAAATGAGGGGCACCCTGTACCCTGATAATCGTTACTACGATAACGATATTACGGTTTACCGCCTGGCCGAAATGATTCTTTTTAAAGCAGAAGCTTTAGCTGCATTAGATAGAACAGCAGAGGCAATTACCGAATTAAACAAGATAAGGGTAAGGGCAGGTATCGCAAATTATAATGGGGCAACTGATAAAAAAACTGTAGAAAAGGAAATTTTAAACGAGCGGTTCCGGGAGCTTTATCTGGAGCTAAAACGCTGGCCAGATCTTTTACGTTTTCATTTTGGAGGTACGATTGATGTACGTGCTGAAGTAGAAAATATGACCCAGGCAATTCCCTTGTATTTCCCCATTCCCCAGGCGCAGATAGATATAAACAATAACCTTGTTCAAACCGAAGGGTATTAAAATAATTTAAACATGATTAAGAAGTGTATTTATTCATTATTTCTGATTTTTACTGTGTTTACAATGGTGGCCTGCAAAAAGCAGGGGCTGGTTGGTTTTGACGCGCTTAATCCAAACGCGCAGGGCCTTGTTGACTCAAACCGGTTTATAAAATTGTACGAAAGAAATTATAAAGGCTATGCATTATTTCGCATTCCGGCATTAGTTAAATCAAAAAAAGGAACATTACTGGCATTTGCCGAAGGCAGAATGTGTGGCACCTGTGGCGATGGCGGTGATATTAACCTGGTGGTGAAACGCAGCACTGACGGTGGCAAAACCTGGGGAGATATGATTGTAATTTGGGATGATGCGGGAAATACCTGCGGCAACCCTGTTCCCATTGTTGATAATGAAACAGGCGTTATTCATTTACTAATGAGCTGGAACAATACCCGGGCTTTTGTAACCAGCTCGGCTGATGATGGCCTCACCTGGGCAACGCCTGCGGAAATTACAAACACCGTAAAAGGCGTGGGGTGGAGCTGGTATGGCACGGGGCCGGTGCATGGTATACAAGTATCTGAAGGTGTGAATAAAGGCAGGTTACTGGCGCCCACTTATGCAAGTGTTAACGTAAATGGAGTTGTAAAAAGTTATTCGTTTTCTGTTTACTCTGACGATCATGGTAAAACCTGGAATAAAGGCGCACTTACCAAACAGGGAGATGTGGGAGAGTGCGCGGTAGCCGAAACAAATAACGGCTTGCTGTTAAACATGCGTTCTGCAGCCGTAAATGCAAGGGTTTTGGCCACAAGTACAGATGGGGGTATAAACTGGAGTGATGTGGTGATTAAGCCCGAACTTACTGATCCCAAATGCCAGGCATCCATGATCAGTTTTAAACAAAACAACTCGTGGACGCTGCTGCAATCAAATGCGGCCAGCCAAACACGTACAAATATGACCATCAAAATGTCAGCCGATGATGGTGAAACCTGGCCCAAATCATATAATGTATTTTATGGGGCCTCCGCTTATTCAGATATGGCATTGCTGGATGATGAGAATGTTGGGCTGATTTTTGAAAACGGGGATAAATCTCCTTACGACCGTATTTATTTTAAACGTATTCCTTTAAAAAATATTCAATAGTTTAATAATGAGAACGCACTATTTCATTGCTGCATTTTTTTTATTGATAGCTGTATGTAGTTGTAAAAAAAATGATGTTGGCAACCCTATAAATATTGATTTTACTGCCAGCAGCCTTAGCCCGAAAGCCGGCGACAGTATTACTTTTAAAGATTTGTCAACAGGAACCATTTCTAACTGGCAATGGGAGTTTGAAGGTGGCGCACCAGCCAACTCAAACCTTTCGGGGCCGGTAGTTACTTATCAAACTCCCGGTGTTTATACGGTAAAATTAAGCCTGAAAAATGCTGACAACGAAGTAATGCTTACAAAAGAGAAAATGATCACGGTTGGTTATAATAATGTAAAAGCTGCTACAGGTTATTTTAAAACGATCATTCTGCAAAACGAATCGCTCACTTTTAAAGATTCCAGTACAGGATTGCCTTCAAAGTGGAAATGGGAATTTGAAAATGTTACATCAGGAAAAATATTAAGCTCAACTGATCAGCATCCTCAAATGAGCTTTGCTGACACGGGATATTATAATCTCAAACTTATAGCATCCAACCCTTCTTTTAATGACACGTTAATAACGCCGATGGCTTTTTACGTAGTCGATCCGTATTTATTGCTTGCCGGCTTTGGTTCAGAT
>MKRO01000084.1:13738-14156 GCA_001896965.1 Sphingobacteriales bacterium 41-5
ACAGGGAAAACACCCGGCATAAAAATTAATAAGGCGGGTATATATTCAGTTACGCTTACTGTTAAAAATGATCTTAGTTCAAGCACAAAAACGGTTCAAAAATATTTAAAGGTAATCCCCGGTCAGGACCTGGTGGGTTATTTCCCCTTCGATTTATCTACCGAAGATAAAGGCCCGCTGAATATGGGCGTTACTGAACGGGGAAAGGTAAATCTTCTTACCTCTCAAAGATCAGGTAATAGTGAAGGTGTGAGTTCTTTTGATGGCAGCTCTGGAATTATAGTAGCAGATAACAGCAGTTTTAATATGGGTACGGGCGATTTTACCATATCCGTATGGCTTCAAACTTCCAGCATATTACGTATGATGTTATGGCAGGAGAGTGGTAAAAATGGCTCAAGAGATAACCAGGCATGGG
>MKRO01000084.1:14366-23883 GCA_001896965.1 Sphingobacteriales bacterium 41-5
TAGGTATGCAGGAAGGTACAGGCGGCTTTAACAATTACTACATGGGTAATTTGGATGACTTGATTATTTATAAAAGAGCGCTTACTGATGCTGAAGTGAAAGACTTGTATAATTATTAATACAAAATTTGAGCACTTCAGAAAATAATCATATCAATATTTTTTTAATTAACGATTCAAAAATGAGTTTTACGATGATTAGAATTTCAATAATCATTTTGCTGATAGCTTGCAATTCTGTAATTTATTGCCAGGAAAAAAAATTTAACGGACTTGATATGTCCATGGGTCAGCTCTCCAGGTTGTCCGATGCGGAAACCCGTTCTATCAGCCCCGAAAATTTTACCGGTGAAAAAGGCAGAGGTGGCATGGCAGACCCGGTAACTGACAAAAATCTGCCTAATAGGGCTAACTCGGCAGATGCGGCAAGGGATTTAGGAAAAGGATGGAAAGTAAATCCGTTTGTAGTTATTCAACCGGGTAGCACTTTTGTACTGGCAGAAATTAATGGTTCAGGCGCCATTCAGCACATTTGGATGACACCCACCGGAAATTATAATTTATCAATACTTCGGTTTTATTGGGATGATGAAAAAGAACCTTCTGTCGAAGTACCTGTAGGTGCATTTTTTGGTACTGGGTGGAATCAATATGCCCATCTCAATTCCCTGGCAATGACTGTAAACCCGGGTAGTGCGTTTAATAGTTATTGGAAGATGCCATTTAGAAAAAAATGTAAGATTACTATGGAGAATAAGGATCTCACGCAAATGAGGCTTTATTACCAGGTAGATTATACGCTAACAAACGTTCCGGCGGATGAGGCCTATTTTCACGCTCAATACAGGCGAAGTAAACCCAATATCACCTCTTTACACACCATTCTCGATGGTGTAAAGGGTATGGGGCACTATGTGGGCACATATATGGGTGTAGGCGTAAATAATAATGGTTGGTGGGGTGAAGGTGAAATAAAGTTTTTTCTTGATGGTGATAAAGATTATGCAACTATTGTTGGCACAGGTACAGAAGATTATTTCTGCGGCTCTTATAATTTTGAAAATAAAAAAACAAAACAATACGAAGAGTTTTCAACGGCATACGCAGGCCTTCACCAAGTGATACGCCCTGATGGTGTTTATAATTCTCAACAAAGATTTGGTATGTACAGGTGGCATATTATGGATCCGGTGCGGTTTAAATCAGATTTAAAAGTTACCATTCAGGATTTAGGATGGAAGTCCGGAAGAAGATATCTTCCTCAAAATTCTGATATAATAACGGTGGCCTATTGGTATCAGGCTGAACCACATAATAAATTTCCAAAACTTCCTGAGCCGGAAATTCTTGAAGTTAATTAATCCGATCTTTTGTATTACAGCTGGCAACTAAGCCGTTATTTTTCACTTAAAAAAAATTACCGGAAGTAATATGGGTTTCATTAAAACATTTTTAGGCGTTGCTTTATTTTTCTTTACAGCAACCTGTTTTGCGCAGCAAATAAGTATTGCTTCTAAATATTACACCATTCCTGTTTTAAAAAATAAAGATAATAATACCCTTGTAAGGCTAAAAATAGATTTACCGCAAAACCCACGCGAGTTTTTTATGACCCGGCTGTCGCTCGATTTTAGCGGAACGACAGATTTGAACGATATAAAATCCGTCTCTGTTTTTTGCAATACTGATAGTTTATTTTTAAACGCCGAAAAAATTTTTCAGGCGGGGAGTTTTGCTTTATATAACCGTCCCGTTTTAAAGCATTCATTACAATTACAGGGTAATTTAAGGTTCGATAAAAATAAAATAAATTACTTGTGGGTAACAATATCTTTAAACGAAACTGCAAAACTTCAAAACCGGATAAGTGTTGCAGTAACCGGCATCATCGTTAACAGCCAATCCTTTAAAATAAATTATGCGGATGTTGTTGCAAACCGGGTAGGAACGGCCGTGCGGCAGTTTATGCAGGATAATGTTCATACATCCCGCATTCCGGGAATTGCCACCGCGGCCAACGGCGATTTACTGGCTGTTTATGATGCCCGCTATGATTCGCGCCGCGATTTGCAGGGCGATATTGATATTGCACTTAACAGAAGTACAGACAGGGGTAATACCTGGCTGCCAATGCAGGTTATTATTGATAAAGGTTCCTGGGGCAATTTGCCTGAAAAATTTAATGGAGTGTCCGACGCTTGTATACTGGTTGATAAAAACACACGCGATATTTTTGTGGCCGGTTTATGGATGCACGGCATTCTTGATTCGTCAGGTGCCTGGATAACCGGCCTTACTGATACCAGCAGTGGCTGGAACCATCAATGGCGCAACAAAGGCTCACAGCCTGGCTTCAGCCCTAAACAAACTTCACAGTTTTTAATTGTAAAAAGCACTGACAATGGCAAAACCTGGAGCGAACCTGTTAACATAACAAAAATGTGTAAAAAAGAAGACTGGTGGTTGTTTGCCCCTGCACCTGGCAGTGGTATAACACTTGCTGACGGTACATTGGTTTTCCCTACCCAGGGCCGTGATGAAGAGGGCCATCCTTTTTCAAATATAACATACAGCAAGGATAATGGTAAAACATGGGTAACAACTAATGCTGCTGTTAAAGAAGCTACAAGTGAACATATGGTTGTTCAGTTGCAGGATGGATCAATTATGGCGAACATGCGCACTAATGCCAATAAAGGTTTAACAGTTAAAGGCAATGGCCGTGCAATAGCGGTTACTTACGATATGGGTAAAACATGGAAGGAGCATGCAACCTCCCGCAACGCCTTACCCGAACCCGTGTGTATGGCCAGCCTTTATAAACACGAATATTATAAAAGCGGCAAAAAGCAATCAGTATTATTTTTCTTAAATCCAAACTCTGCTACGCACAGAAAAAATATAACACTAAAAGTTAGTTACGATGACGGTAAAACCTGGCCGCAGGAAGAGTTTATTCTTCTTGATGAACTTTCGGGAAATGGTTATTCGTGCATTACCACTATTGATAGTGACACTATAGGTGTTTTATATGAAAGCAGCCAGGCGCAGTTGGTTTTTCAGCAAATTAATATAAAAGATACAATTAAATAAAAATGAATATAAAAAAGACAAAAGGATTATTGGCTGCAACCTTCAGCACGTTTAGTGAAAACGGGGACCTGGATATTGAATTAATATCACAGGTTGTTGAAAAATTGATTTCGAATGGGGTTACAGGTGTATTTGTAGGTGGCACAAACGGGGAGGGCCTTAACATGACACTTGAAGAACGTATGAAGATAACAGAAGCTTATATTAAAGCTGCTGATAAACGGATATTGGTTTTTATTCATGTAGGTCATAACTCTATCCGCGAAGCAAAAAAACTCGCAGCACATGCGCAAAGTTGCGGGGCTGATGCAATATCTTCTGCCGCCACGTTTTATTTTAAACCATCATCGGCGCAGGTACTTGCAAATTGCATGGCTGAAATTGCCGCCGCTGCACCGGGCCTGCCATTTTATTATTACCACATGCCTGCCGCAACAGGGGTACATATAAACGTGCTGGAATTTTTAAAGTTAGCAGAAAAGCAAATACCCAATTTAGCCGGCGTAAAATACACGGCAAATACCCTGCACGAATATCAAAGCTGTTTGGAATATGCCAATCATAAGTTTGATGTACTTTTCGGGTACGATGAATTATTGCTGTCTGCGTTAGCGGTAGGCGCCAAAGGAGCTATCGGCAGTACGTATACTTTTGCTGCCCCAATATATACTGAAATTATAAAAGCTTTTGAAAATAAAGACCTGGATCGAGCGCGGCAATTACAATCGCTGGCAATACAAATGATCTCCTGCTTGCCAAAATACGGCTCTATTCCGGCACAAAAAGCTATCCTCTCTTTATTAGGTACCGACTTGGGCCCCTGCCGCTTACCGCTGGTAACATTAAAAGATGCTGAAAAAACTGCGATAAAAGAGTTTCTGCAATCATTCGGTTTTTTTGAAAAATTAGAAGCGCTTTCACAGGAAAAAGTGGAAAGCGAAATATAAAACCAGCTTAACTATCAAATTAAATATTATTGCCGGCATTTAAAATATGAAACAGCTTGCCATCATATTTACCATTTTTTATTTTATGTTTAATATACTCAATGCACAGGAGTTAGTAGTTAAAGAACTCAATCCAATTCCCGATGCAACCGGGTTTGCAGGTTCTTTTGCAGGTATTATTAATGGTAACCTTGTTGTGGCAGGTGGAAGCAATTTTCCTAACGGTGGCGCTCCATGGAAAGGAGATGCTAAGGTTTGGTACGATAAAGTTTTTTTATTGAATAATGAAAACTGCAACTGGCAGCAAATAGGTAAACTGCCACATGCTGCCGGTTATGGCGTATCAATCTCTGTTCCTCAGGGGCTTATATGTATTGGCGGCAGCAGTAAAGAAGAGCATTACAATGATGTTTTCTTATTAACAATTAAAGGCAACAGGTTATCTGTTGATACATTAGCATCGTTACCTGTGCCTTTGGCCAACATGTGCGGGGCATTGGCAGAAAATGTAATTTATATTGCCGGCGGTATTACCAGGCCTGATGCTGATACGACAGAAGCGCTTTTCTTTTCAATGGATATTTCTAAAGGATTGCATGAGGCAAAGTGGCAACAACTACCTGCCTGGCCAGGCCCTACGCGTATGCTTTCGGCTTGTGTAACTGTGAAAAATTCTTTTTATTTATTGAGTGGCGCAGAACTTAAAAGCAGCGCAAGAAATTATTTGAAAGATGCGTACAGGTATTCGCCATTAACCGGTTGGGAGCAAATTGCAGATTTACCGGTGGCAACTGTAGCCGCCCCTGGGCCTCTATTGCATACAGATGAATATTTATATTTAATAGGAGGTGATGACGGATCAAACGCAACAAAAAACCTTCAATTGCAGCACCCGGGATTTTTATCAACTGTTTACAGGTATGATTTGGCCAATGATAACTGGGAAAAAATAGCTGACTTAAAAAAATCAAAAAAAGAATTATTAATTCCCGTTACCACCACTTCAGTTTTTTGGAAAGGTAAATGGATCATCCCGGGCGGTGAAATAAAACCCGGAGTAAGAACCTCAAAAGTATTTGCGATAAGTCTTAAAAAATAAAATTCATGAAGCAAATAGAACTATCGGCAAAAAGCAGCCAAAACGATTATTACAAATGGGTTGTGGTTGCTTTGTTATGGGTAGTTGCCTTGCTTAATTATTTAGACCGGCAAATGCTGTCGACCATGAAGCCTGCCATGGAAATTGATATCGTTGAATTGCAAAGCGCAACCAATTTTGGGCGGTTGATGGCTATTTTTTTATGGGTGTATGGGTTTATGTCGCCCATATCGGGAATCATTGCCGACCGCCTCAACCGTAAATGGCTGATTGCCGGAAGTTTGTTTGTATGGTCGATGGTTACACTCTTAATGGGCTATGCAACCACTTTTCATCAAATGTATTGGTTAAGGGCAATCATGGGCGTTAGCGAAGCATTATACATTCCTGCAGCGCTTGCATTAATAGCCGATTATCACAGTTCAAAAACCCGGTCGCTTGCAGTAGGCATACACATGATAGGTTTATATGCCGGCCAGGCATTAGGCGGTTTTGGCGATACAGTAGCACAGCATTTTTCCTGGCAAGCCACGTTTCACAGTTTTGGCCTCATCGGCATGTGCTATTCCATTGTGTTAATTATATTTTTAAAGGAATATCGCGGTACCAATCATACACAAACTACCACTGTTGCTAAGCCTGCATCTGTATTTACAAGCCTTAAAATATTGTTTACAAATCCTGCATTTTTAGTATTGCTTTTTTATTTTGCTATACCCAGCCTGCCTGGTTGGGCTATAAAAAACTGGCTGCCCACAATGTTTTCAGATCATCTTAAAATTGATATGAGCATTGCAGGCCCAATTGCCACAATAACCATTGCCGGCTCATCTTTATTGGGAGTTATTACCGGTGGGTTGTTATCTGACAAATGGGTGCAAACAAATTTAAAAGGGCGGGTATACATCAGCGCGATGGGTGTGTTTTTAGCTGCTATAGCACTTTTTCTTTTAAGCCGGGGTAATACCATGTTTTATCTTACAGGTGCTGCATTTTGCTTTGGGTTTGGCTTCGGTATGTTTGATGCTAATAATATGCCGATATTGTGCCAGTTTGTATCGCCAAAATACCGGGCAACGGCATATGGGCTAATGAACATGACGGGGGTTTTCTTTGGCGCTTTTATTACTGATTTTTTAGGCAGATCAGTTGATAAAGGCAACCTACAGCGGGATTTTGCAGTATTGGCTGTTCTTGTATTGATCGTCTTAATTGTACAATTGAAGGTACTAAAGCCCAAAACTGTTGATTATTTGGACGAGGCTCCTTAAGGCATAGAAACTAGGTATTATTTGTTTTTTTCTTATTTCGTTACTTCGTCGCGCCCGGCTTAGTTTCAATTGAAAAGTAGTACCTCTTGTTATTTGAGTATACGTTTGTCTATAAATTAATTATAGCAGAGTTTCAGGCTTAGTCTTAGCCAAACGAAGCAGCTTTCTGTCCCTTCATGTCATATACATTCCATTCTGAACAATGCTTATTACTGCAAGCTAACGTTCATCCGGCCATCTGAGTCATCCCCAATTCTTCATTTTCATACGCTGATCATTCCACAAACCCCCGTCCCCTCTAAAAATTTCCGTGCAGCGTAGGATTATGTCTGGCCAAGCCCGCAGAGCGAGGTTAACATCAACCCTAAACTGGGGGCAATAATTTTTTGTGATGCCAGCTTATGAATATATGGCAACTTCGTTGAGTCACAATCCACATTACTTCGGAGGGGTGCGCCCGCGTTTTTAAATATATGGCAACTTCGTTGAGTCACAATCCGTTCACGGTTTTGCCATATATCGTCCAATATAAGTGGATCGGAAACATTTTTTTTGAATAATTCTTTAAAGCAAATTCAAACATGATTAAAAAATTACATTTGATTCTTGTTATTACGTTTGTTATTTTCTTGTTTAATGTAAGCACAGCTCAAATAAAACGCGGGTTGGCACAAACACCACCGATGGGTTGGAATAGCTGGAATTTTTTTGGCAAGCAGGATATTAATGAAAAAATTGTTTATGAGGTTATTGATGCGATGGTTTCAACCGGGCTGCGTGATGCGGGATATAATTACGTGGTAATTGATGGAGGATGGCGCGATACAGCACTTGCCGCGGATGGAAGTTTGCTGTCGCATCCGCTTAAATTTCCTAATGGAATTAAACCTTTAGCAGATTATGCGCATTCAAAAGGTTTGAAATTCGGGTTGCACACCGTCCCAGGCACACACGATTGTGGTGGTAATCCTGTTGGCAACTATAGCCACGAAGAATTGCATGTAAAACAGTTTGTTGAATGGGGCCTTGATTTTGTAAAATTGGATTGTTGCCGAATGTTGGGCGATCCTTGCTCCTCTTCCCCGACAGGCAGAACCGGGTGGAGAGAAGAAAGTACAAAGGATCTTTATTTGAAATGGCGCAAGGAATTTTTTTACGAATATTATTGGGAAGATGCTTTTCCGCAAACACCTACACAATTTGCCGTGAGAACAGACAGATATAAATTTATCCGCGCTATTGGTGTTTTGGATACTGACCAATTATATGATCTACAAACCGATCCATATGAAGTGAACAACCTCATTCGCAAGCCCGAATACCAAACCCTGGGTAAAGAATTGAATGCTAAATTATGGCAGTGGCTGGATGATACGAAGGGTTTGTACATTCCTTTAAAACCGATACTTGAAAAGAAGAAAGATCATTTGTATAAAGGTACTTGGTAGGGCGGTTGTGTAAAACCGCCATAATAATAAAATGATTCTAAAATTTGTCGATTGTAAATAGAGAACATATCTTTAACCAAGTTTTTTGGAATTTCAAAGGTCGTTGAACTAATCGTTGAATGATTATCTCAGAAAACGCGAAACACAATACTGGTAAGGGTTTTGAAGGATTGAAAAAGTCCCGCCCTCACCGCAATACAAAGGACTTAGTTAGTTGTTTATCAATTAGTTAAGTCTTTTTTTTATTGGCATGTAGTGCTTAATGTAGTGCTTATTTGAGGGTTTGGGCGTTAAATTCGGTTATCTTTGCCCCTGTTACCATAAGTAACATAATTGTAACGGGCTGTATATTTATACGGCCTTTTTTTTAAGCGCTGTTTATGGAAATAGAAGTATCATTCAATTACCTGGGTAAAACCTATAAAGGCAAATTAAAAGTTTACTTTGAGACTAAGAAAAGTATAGATTGCTATTTCTATTTACAAAATGGCAAAGGCGAATATGTCAGGTATGGCGATTTTCTTTATAGTACGATAACTTGCCGTTTAATGACTGATAAAGGTATGTTTCCTGAAATAGCTGAACAGTTAAAAAAGCAAGTACCTTATAGTTTCCCCGATGAGAGGTGGTTTCTACATCAAATTCTATAATCTGCGTGAGGGTAGATGCTTCTTTCGTAGTAATAACAAATAAATCTCAAGTTTTATCAAGTTTTTGATACTAACTTTTGCTAAGTTACCGGGGCCCTAAATCAGCCTTTTTAAGGCCGTATTTTGCCGTATTTAACGGGCGTTTCCCGTTAATTACCCGTTAATTGAAAAAAACATGATTAATCAAAATAGCCGCATTTAGCCGCATAATTTACGAACCAATCGTAAAAACTTTGCATGTCCTTTACCACAAGGTAAATGCCGCCAGCCGCTTCAATCCGGGCCCGTTCCCGGTGTTGCGCTTCGCTCATTTTATCAGCGCCGATTTTTATTTCAATCTTTACAGGTTTGCCGTTTATTATACTGTCTATGTCCGCCGTGCCTTTATTGGTTGTGCTTTTCGTCCATACGGTGCGCCCGTTAATATTGCGGGGCATCCCGGTTGTGTTTATCCGGTTCGCATAACATCCGCTATACTTCAAAAAATCAAGGATGCAGGCGGTTAAAGCGTTCGCCGTTCGGTCGCTGTATCGTTTGGCAGGTACGCCGAAATCTTTACAGGCTTGATAGTGTTCGGTCATGTATCGGGCCCGTGCTTCGTTTATTGCTTGTTTCCAGTTCATAGGTTATAGTATTTTATAAATTTCGCCCTTAGTTTTATGTCCTTTAATGACGCCCGGTAATAGTCCATAAACCACAAAACAAGGTATCCGGCTTTGTGGGCCGTTTGTTTGTTAGCTTTCCAATGGTTGTATAGCCTTGCGGCCCTTGTTAATTGTTCGTTTGTTGGTTTCAGTTTTTTCATACGTTAGATTTTGTCCGGCATCGGGTTCGCTTTGCCAGCTTCAAAACATACCCTTGCACATTCTTTATATTTATCGTGATCGCCTGTAAAGGCTGTGTTATTCTCTATTGCCTGCAATAAAGCGCTTAGCCCTTCATGTGCATCTAATCCACGCCAAACCCGACCGCCTAATGTGTAAGCTGCACTTTGTACCGTGTGCCAACGT
>MKRO01000084.1:24034-24440 GCA_001896965.1 Sphingobacteriales bacterium 41-5
GTAAGGGTTCGACTTCATCACGTTCTAACCAATTCGCATCATAAGAAACATAACGTAAATCTGAATAATTTTTGCCTTTGCCGGTATCTACTTTGATACCGTTTTTAATCAAAATATTATGTACATGTTCTGTGTACGCTGCCAGTTTATCCGGTTCAGCAATGGCCATGATTGCAAAAATTCCATCGCCCGAACATGATACAGATACAAAACATGTGAACGGAAAAGAAAAAATAAATCGTTTCAGTTCGTCAATGTCAAACCCTTGTGCCTCTACATGGTCAATGTCAATTTGCGTTAAACCTGTTTTTTTTATTATTCTGTCCTTTTCCGGTGTTTCTTTTTGCCTTGTAGATAGCAGCGCCGCCGTTGTATGGCATTGTAAACGCTTTTTGATTTTCTTTTT
>MKRO01000084.1:24541-27867 GCA_001896965.1 Sphingobacteriales bacterium 41-5
CAAAATCAGAAAATAGTACCTCTCTTAGTGTTCGCACCCTGCCTGCTTCGCCCCACTTCGTCCCGCCGTTGTGATCGCCGTATAAATTAACCTGTAATTGTTGCCAGTTCATAGGTAAAAAATTAAAAAAGGTGAATGAAGTGAACGAAGTGAAGGGACTACTATATTTATTAATTTTTTTTAAATAAAAAATATAATATAAGAAAACGTACACTTTATTCACTTCGTACACTTTATCAGGCTAAAAAAGTGCGTCAACGAAAACGACAAGGCCGTAATTGCGCCGCTCGACTTCAAAACCCGCTGATTTTAGTCTTTTGGAAAAATTCTTTGTAGATACCTGTTTAAACCCATTTTCTAAACAGTATTGCCGGTATTGGTCGTAAAGCTCTTTGTATTGCATTGGCTTCGTTCCCGGTTCGTGGCCCACATCTTCAACCCACGATGCTACATTATCACTTTCTTTGCGATAGGTGGCCGTGGCATTACTCACCGCTTCGCATGTTGTCATTTTGCCATTAGCCAGCAACCGGGCCAGCCCTTCCAGCATCCAATTAAAAACCCCTGCCAGTTCATCGGTTATTATCTTTGTAGCCAGTGATAAATCCCGTTCGGGTTCGGGTATTGTTACATCAAACTCAATAATCAAAAACCGCCTAAAAAACCCTTCGCTTTGTTCGGTATTCTTTGGCAAAACGTTGCAATTAAATGCCAACCGTGCGTAATCTGTCATCATAAAAGGGTCACGGTATAACCGTTTAACTCCCTGGGGTTCGCCGGTGGTTATTGCTTTAAACCGCTCTATGTCCACGTTGCCGTTGAACTCCGGTGCGTAGTTCAATAGCTTATCTTGAAGTAAATGCAGGCTTTGGCTATTAGTTGCGCATAGTTCGCCAATACCGTAACCGCTCACATTATCGTCACCTAACATGGCACGCATCACGTCTGAAAAAACGCTTTTCCCGTTGGCTCCGTCCCCATACAAAACCAATGCTTTTTCCAGCTTCATTTTTCGCTTGCTTATAAAAATGCTTGCGATAAATTCCTGTAATACTTTTTGTTTGCCAATGTCCGGTAAAACATGGTTTAAATATTTCATAAAGGCCGGACAGTCTGCCATCGTATCATAATCAAAAGGCAATTGATACTTTAGAAAATCTTGCGCCCTAAAATCCTGTAAATTTTGGCCGTCATCATTAATGCGATACGTGCCATTTTTCAGATTAATAAGCGTGTCACCGTCCCGGCGCTTCGGTGGTGGCATGTATGCGGATGCGTAGAACTGTTTTAATAGTTCGTCCTGTATCTTGTGATACTGTGCTACGTTAGGCTCAACCCCTGATTTTAGGGCTGCTTTTGACAGGAAATGTTTTAACTGGTCATCCGCTAACGGTCGCCAATATTCGCCATTGTACAAATAAACCTGTTTATCTTGGTAGGCTAATTGCCAGCCTTTCGCCTCCGCTATTGCCAGTATTTCGTCAATAACTAAAACGATGTAATCCGTCCGTTTGACAGGCTTAAATCCGTTGCGCTCATAGAAATTGACTTGCTCCAAATCGTCCAGTAACCTGTCCAGTATTACGTCATGCTCCGGTGCTTCGTTTATTATTTTGGCCAGTACATCTTCCGGTCTTGGTAATGGCTTTTTAATTACTTCGCTCATAGTCCAGGCCCTCCTTCGCCAAATAGGTTTAACTGTGATCGTTTGGGAAACAGATCCGGGGTACATGTTAGTTGCCATGCCCAATGTTTTGTAATAGGGCAAATGACTTTTTTCACCTGTCTTAGTTTATCTACCTTTTCAAGTGTACGCTTGCGCCTGCATAGATTAGGACGGTATATTTTCAATGCGACCGATACTTGCGTAGCTGTGGCAGGTCGTTTAAATAAGTAATTGTAAACCGCTCGTGATTCGGTATCTTTGGGGTGCGCTCCTTCAAACGCTTTCCCCGTATTATGTTTATTCATTTTCGGGGATTTTTATTTGTTAGATAATGCTTTCATTACGAGGGGCCAACTATACCGATACTGTCCGTTTGCCATCAGATAGGGTAGCTTTCCACGCTTACGCATGTCTATTTCCGTAGGGCGGCTAATCTGCAACCGCTTGCGAAGTTCTTCGCCCGTTATAGGGCTTTCGTTAATTGGCTGTGATGCCTGTAATTGTTCTACTTTTTTGGTTAGCTCATTGATACATGCCAGCATCGTTTGCAATGCTTGCGGCATTTGTTCAAATGTAATTGTACTCATTTTACAACGTCTTTAAAAGTTTTGTTTTTCTGGAAAAACTTTATAAAAATTGTTTACGCTGTAAAGATGTAAATAATGTAAACCCCTAACAAATGGCAGTTACTTAAACAAGTTAAAACGGGTTATGCTATTTTTATTTAACTACTTTTTTGTTTCTATCTGTCAAACCTTGCAAGGTTGTTTTTATTTTGGCTGCGATAGTCGGCTGTCCAATTGAAGTAAAAAAAGATTCAACTTTATTAAGTCTTTTTATTAGGTTCTGATACTTTGTTTCCCGTGTATCAATGAAAGGCGCTGTTAAATAATTTTCAAGTGATTTTTTTGTTTGTGAATATTCAGAATAAAACCCGCCGGGGGTTATTTGTTCACCTGTTTTTTTGTTTGTATAGCCATTGATTTTTATAATTTGGGCCTTGTTTGTTTCAGTTACCTTCCCGTGGGCGAAATAGTGGGCCAATGCCTTTTCGGCGCTGCTATACGTCCCGTCCATTGGTATTAAATAACGTTCGCTTAGTTCTGTTTCTGTTTCTGCCTGAACGGCTTTTTGAGCCTTTAAAGGGTTATCATTTAGGGCCCGATAATAGTTTTCTATTTCCTTAGCGTGCAGGTAACATTTGATAAGGTAAATATTTAATTGCTGTTTACTGAAATCATAGTCAACGCCATTAAGAAAAGCATTTACTAAGGCATTTATCCAAAGGTCATAATCCTGTACATCGTACGGGTACAAATATTCCGTATAGTCGGAAAGTCTGTTAATCCTGAATTTATCTTTTACCCTGTCAAGTTCCTGCTTTACTGCATTGTGTTTATTCATTGCCCGGTTCGCCTGTTCCCGGAATTGGTTTAATGCTTCGGCTGAATTAAAGGGCTTGTAACTGTAATCAATTAACCAATGTTTCCTATTTGGCAGGCCTTGCACAAAGTCAAGTAAATACAGGTTAAATGCTTCCCTTTGTTCGGGGTTGCTTGGTTGTAAATTAATTTCAACTTTCTTGCCGGAAAGATGTAACGGAATAGCGCTGTCCCCACTTGCAATAAATTCTGTCCATGCGGTACTATCCAAATAAAGT
>MKRO01000084.1:27900-30001 GCA_001896965.1 Sphingobacteriales bacterium 41-5
TATTTCACCTTTAATGTGTTCAAAAAACGCTCTCAACTTTTCTGTATAAGTCGTTTTACTGTTCAAAATTTTAGTAATCCTGTTGAGTTCCTTTTGTCTTTCATCTAAGTAAATCGCAAATTCTTTCGTTCCCGGTTGGTATTCAAAAAATACTCGACCGTCGCCGCCCATTGAGCCTTTTTTACCATGTATGTGTAACTGTGAACCGTAATTGTAAAACGCAAGGCTGCAAATGTTTTCGTTATAGTATTGTAGTTGCTTTCTTAACCCTTTGATGCTTTGCAGTTTTGTGCCATGCTTTTTTAATTCATCACAAGGCCCCGGTATTTGGCCATACGCTCCGGTTGGTCTATTCAAGTCAATCATTATACCGCTTTAAAATTAATTTCGGGTGTTCATTTTCACCCATGCCTAAATAAAAAAAGGTTATACCTTTTCTAATAAAAAATTCCCGTCAATATTTAGTTTTTGATGTACTGCTTTTAAAAACGGTATATCAGGTTTGCGTTTACCGTTTAATATTTGCGAAAGTTTAGCCGTGCCTATGTTTAGCATTTCAGCAAGTTTAGCCTGTGTTATTTTGCGTTCAAACATTTTCAATTCAACAATACCGGTAATGCTTTCGGGCATAGGGAAGGGGTAGTGCTTTTGTTCATAAGCCTGTATTTGTAAGGCTTTGGCACGTATTTTTTCTGCTTCGGCATCTGTAATATTATCTTCGCCTTTACTCATTTGTTTATACACGTCTTTTAGTGCTTGCTGGTATTGCTTTTCTGTTGTAATTGCTTCCATGTTTTTATATTAAAGTGTTGAAATGTTTAATCTATCATATTCGCTGTGCGTTCCCACAAAACGAATAAAAACCGTGCGGGCTTTAAACAAAATACGGGCGACTAACCTGCAATCATTGCCTTTTATATTAAATACAAACAGCCCGTTGCCTACGGCATCCACACTATTAAAGCTGGTTTTTATTTCCGAAAAGCTGCCCCAGTTTGCCTGTTCTGCAATTTGATACCAACGTTCCAAAGCCTCTTTGTGTGCTGGGTATTTTAGCGCATATTCTCTAATAGCTTTGTGGGAAATAACAACCATTTTTACAAATTTACAAACTTTCTGAATATTAAATATAATTTCATTTATCTAAACTATATTATACCGCTTTCATTTGGCTTTCTTTAGGCTCTATTTCGCCCCAAACGTTCATGGCTTTTTGTTTTTGTGCTTTGCCTATGCTTACATACCGCCTGAATGATGCCATTTTCTTATGGCCTGTAAGGCTCATTACATCCTGCATTGCGCCGCCCTTCGCAAGTGTTAGACTGGTAAAAATTCGCCTGCCCATGTGCATACTCATTAACTCATACTTTGGATATATCCTGCTATTTGTATTTGCACCTGTTTTTGTGCCTATCTCAACCTTTTTATTTATCCCTGCTAACCGCCCCAACACCTTTATATAGTCATTTGCCTTTTGGTTTGATATTTCGGGCAAGGGCTTTAGCTGCCCTTCGTACAGGCTTAGAATATAGCTGCTTATAGCATTTAACGGTATTTCTATTTTAAATACCTTACCGCCTTTAACCTGCTTTTTTTCTATCCAGTCGCCCTGAATATGTTCACGTTTCAGGTCGGCAATATCTGAAAACCTGAACCCAGTAACGCAACTGAAAATAAAGAGGTTACGTACTTTGTCTAAAGTTTTATACGATACTGTTAAATTGTTTTCAACCCCTTTAATTGTTTTGGTGTACGGTACTCGCTTCGTGTAGTCGGTCAGGTCAAAGTCCAGTATAGCGTTAAACTCGTCCTGCTCTAAAATGATAACATCCGGTTCGCTGTTTGAACGGCTTAATATTTTTGGGTTGTACTCCCTGAACGCTTGGTTTGCCTCTAAGTCTTTTATTTCAGCAATTGCTAAACGTATCAATTTTTTCAGATTGCTGAAATGTTTTGATGTGGTGCTGTTGTTATAACCTTTGTTTACGTAATGCCTTAACAGGCTATCCAGTTTGGCCTTGTCGAGGTTAGCGAAGGTTATTTTATCCTGTTTCTTTTGCGCAAATTCTTTTAATTGGTGGGATAATGCTACGTAGGTTTG
>MKRO01000085.1:0-7340 GCA_001896965.1 Sphingobacteriales bacterium 41-5
CTTGGTACAAGAACCCAGCTTGGATATACTAATGCCAACGGAATTGCTCCTTCTTTTGATGGGAGTCAGGGAGCATACCAATATAATCCACTGACAACTCCGTTTGATGCAAACGGAAACCAGAATATTAATCCATGGCCAGAGTATGTGAATTACGGCAATGCGTTACAGGGGCTTCTTGCAGACAATATTGACGAAGGTTATCAGGTGGTAACCAATAATTATGCAATTGTTGATTTTCCTTTTGTCAAAGGCTTGCAGTACCGGATAAATACAGGTGTAAGGTTTGGGGTGTCTAACGATGCCACTTATTATGGACGTAACACCCAAAGAGGATTTCGTGATGGGGGTAGTGCCTCAACGAGCAGGGGAATATCTAAAGATATCGTGATTGAAAATATTGTGAATTACAACAGGGATTTTGACAAACACAGGGTTTTCTTAACTGGGGTTTACAGTTTTGAAAACTCCCGAAGCAACACGAACCGTTTGAGTGCACAAGGTTTTCCAAATGATTTTTTAAAATGGTATGGCGCTCCGCAGGCAGCATTAAATGTCCCGGGCTTTTCAAATAGCGAAACCACATTATTATCCGCTATGGGACGCATCAACTATTCATACGATAGCCGTTATCTGCTTACGCTGACCGGACGTAGCGATGGTTATTCCGGCTTCGGGGAGAAAACCAAACAAGGATTTTTCCCTTCAATGGCCTTGGGATGGAATATCATAAACGAGAATTTTTTCAAATGGAAAGATATCTTTAGCCAATTGAAATTAAGGGCTTCTATTGGGCGTAACGGAAACCAGGCTGTTTCCGCTTATGAAACAATTTCCCGCCTGGCTTCCCGGGACATTGTGGATGGTACAGTCACATTGCCGGGATATATTCCCAGGACGATAGGTCAAAATAACCTTGGTTGGGAATCAACCAAAACATTGAACTCAGGCCTTGATTTTGGATTTTTAAATAACAGGATTACAGGCGATATCAATCTTTACAAATCAAATACCACAGATCTGCTTCTTGACAGAACGATTTCTCCAGTAAGCGCTTTTGATCAAATTACTCAAAATATTGGGGAAACTGAAAATAAGGGACTGGAATTCTCTGTAACGTCAACGAATATATCAACAAATAATTTTAGGTGGGAAACTACAGGTAATATCGCGTTTGTTAAAAACAAAATTGTTTCCCTATACGGTTTTAAGGATGATAAAGGAAAGGAAATTGACGATATAGCAAACAGGTGGTTTATAGGAAAACCTATACGGGTAAACTATGGCTATCAATGGATTGGTGTTTGGCAATTAGATGAAGCAACTGAAGCGGCAGCCCATAAAACCCAGCCAGGATATATCAAAATTAGAGACGTGAGCGGGCCAGACGGAGTACCTGATGGCATACTTTCCGCAGCTTATGACCGAATAATTATTGGTCAGAGCGATCCAAAATATACCTGGGGAATGAATAACTCCTTCTCGTATAAAAATCTGAGTTTCAGCGTATTTATGTACGGCATTCACGGAGTTACCAAAGAGAACGATTTGTTGAACGATGATGTCGGCCGGGACATCACTCAAAATACTATCAAAAAGAACTGGTGGACGCCGGATAATCCGACAAACGACTGGGTTATGAACCGTCTCGATGCCAATCGCCAGGAAGGGCAGATTGCAGGAGCTTACGAAAACGCCAGCTTTATCCGGCTCAGAGATGTGTCCCTTTCGTATGATTTCCCGAACGATATTCTGACCCGTTTGGGGTTAGATAAATTCCAGATTTACGTATCCGGAAGAAACCTGCACACTTTTACAAAATTCGGAGGAACAGATCCTGAACTCACTGGGCAAAGAGATATTCCATTACAAAGGGAATATACCATAGGACTTAACCTCGGATTTTAAAAATTAAAAGTTTCCAAATTATGAAAAAGATAAAAAATATCATCGTTGTTTTTATTGTGATATCTCTTACAGGGTCCTGTTCAAAAAAGTGGCTGGAAGAAAATCCTCCACATTTGATCACGACCGAAACACTTTATACTAATCTAAATGGATTTGAAGCAGGGCTTAACGGATTATATTCTTTGGTAAGAGGTGAGCGGGAGGGAAGAGACTTCACTACCGAAAATCTTGTGGCTGATATTGCCATGATTGGGACAGACAACATCGTTCCAAACCAAAGAGGAGGTTTTGGATTTATTGCTTTATTATATAATACAAATAATGAATCTAACAACAGCAACCTCAGAAGTGTTTTTTTGTGGTTATACCAAACGATCAATGCGGCAAATACAATCATCAATCAAGCTGAAAACAGAACTGATATCGACTGGGAAAGTGGTGGAACGTCTACAGATGCAAATAAAAACCGGATTATTGCCGAAGCTAAAGCTCTCCGGGCATGGGCATACAGACATCTCACTTTTTGTTGGGGAGATGTACCACTGAACTTGGAGGAATCGTTGGGTTCAAATATTAAGACAGATTGGACTCGTACACCTGTGGCAGATGTTCGCGAGGTAATGAAAACTGACTGGCTGTTTGCTGAGCAATATCTTGACGCAGAGCCGAAAATTCGGGGGAAAATCAGTAAAGGCGCTGTTCAACATTATCTTTCGGAGTTATATTTAACTATAGGCAAGCCGGACAGCGCTTTGATTTGGGCGAACAAATGCATCAATACGCCAGCATATAAGTTGATAACAGAAAGATATGGTGTAAGAGCCAACCAACCTGGAGTTGCTTTTATGGATATGTTTTACGAAGGAAATTCTAATAGAGAAGAAGGAAATACCGAAGCCCTTTGGGTATGGCAGTGGGAATACAATGTTGTGGGGGGAGGGGCAGATTACGGGAGTATAATGAGGAGATACCATAATGCAACCAGTCATCATTTACAAATCAAAATTGGGGATGTTGTTCCGCTGCAAAAAACTCCTGAAAGAGGTGGAATAGGAATTGGCCGTGAACAGCCTACAAAGTGGGCCATCAATTTATATGAGCCACAAGATGATCGTGGTTCAAATTATGCGATACGTAAATATTACATTCTGAATACAGCTGCAGAAAATGCTCCAGCTCCTGCAGACAGATTACCCAATGGATACAATTATGGGGATACAATTAAATTAAGTTGGGAAAATGACTTAACAGGACTAGGAAATAATCTGGTCAATAATTATCCATTTATCAGAAAATATGACACTTACAAGGCTGAAACGGATCCTTTGAGAGGATCTTATAACGACCAAACTTATCTTCGGCTTGCAGAAACTTACCTTCTTAAAGCCGAGGCCCAATTAAAACTTGGTGACAAACCTGGCGCTGCAGAGACTATCAATATCGTGAGGAGAAGGTCTCATACCAGCGATATATCTGCTTCGGATGTAACTCTAGACTTTATCCTGGATGAACGCTCACGTGAATTGATTGGAGAAGAACACAGGCGTTATACGCTGCTTCGGACAGGAAAATGGCTGGAACGAGTACAATTGCATAACCATCGTGGAGGGCAAACAGCTGCAGCCCGTGATACCCTGTATCCTATCCCCCAAATTGTTATTGATGCCAACCTGACTAAGAAAATGCCTCAAAATCCGGGATTTAATTAATTGATTTTTTTTAAAGGCAAAATCTAAATTTATTGATTATGATTAGTCGGTTTCTTCTTTTAATAATAACACTACTGGTAATAGGGGTATCTGTTATCGGCAATCCTTATCCTGCAAATGTGTTCAATAGCTGGGCAGGAAACAGTAATCAAATACAAGCCAATGATTTTTCTACCCATTATCCGCCATCCATTGGCGACAGTGTTTATACAATTACGAAACTTTTTGATACGGTATCGGAGACCAGTTACTTTTTAACGGAAATAAATAGTAATAAAACAAATTTACAGATGGCACTTGCCGGCAAAATTGCTGGTGAAACCGGTACTGAATTCGCTAAAAGGATGGATTGCTGCATAGCATTTAATGCTTCGCTGGGCATAAATAACCCGCCCCCTGGAGAAAGGCATCCTATTGGTATTCAAATTGTTGATGGCGTTATTATTCAGGATAATATAAATAGCAGACGATACACATTAGGTATAAAGCCTGAAAATGTATTAGTGGCCTATCCTCCTTACGAAACAGCGTCAAATATTCTGAATGATGGGGCAAACTATGCACTCACGGCCTTTACGCCGTTGATTGAAAAGCATAAGGCAGTATCACAGTCTGTTCTGAATACTGTTGGAAACTATAAAGTTAAGCACCCGCGGCAGGTTATTGCACAGTATGATAACGGAAATATCTTAGTCCTTAGCTGTGGTGGGAGAGGCTACGACGGTAAAGGTATGACTGCGGCCGATGTTATCCGGATTCTGTCTGCCCTTGATGTCAGGTTTGCATTTATGCTTGATGGCGGAGGCAGCGTAACAACAATGGTTAAAGGCAAAAGGATTACCCCCATGATAGATGAGCACGGAACGATAGAAAGGCCCCGCCCCAATTGGTTGTATATTCGTTGCCAACATAACAAGTGAGGCAGGGGCAATTGACAAAATGGATAATTTATTATAATGCAAAAAAAGGAAGAGAAACATTGCGTAGTTTTCGGGTTAAACGCCATACGAATTATGTTGGTTGTTTTCTTGCTGCAAGTTGTTTTTGCAGAGGGACAGGCTCAGTCTTCAAAAAATACACGCTATATCCCTGCCACGGATATTACGATTGTGGGAAAAGTGATGCCTACTGCCAATCCATACTACCGGGTTGACACAGCGAAATATTCAAACTTGCCCAAGAGAGTGTTAGATCGTTTAAAACAATCTGCAGGCTTGGCTGTCGCATTTAAAACGAATAGCTTATTCGGATTCGCTTACTTCACGCGGGCCAAGGTCAATGGTACAATCGAGGCCAACTTTTTCGCCGCGCGGCATTCGTATTGATCTTCGTTTTCCATACCTGAACAAAGAACTGGCGAGAGCCTGGGATTATTTAATACTGGCATCGCCAAAGCTCAGGAATAGCGACGGCTTCAGATTTGATTTAGTAGATATTACGCGGCAGGTATTGTCGAACCATGCCGTTTCTATTCATACGCAACTTACCGATGCGTACAACAAAAACGATTTGGAGCGATTTAAAAAATTTGCTTCAGACTTTATAACATTGATTGATGACCTTGATGAATTGACAGGCACCCGCGAAGATTTTTTATTGGGCAGGTGTATTGAAGACGCAAAAAAGCACGGTACTAACGAAGCTGAAAAAGCACTGTATGAAAGAAATGCGCGCAATCTCATCACCACCTGGGGCGATAAAGATAACCGACTGCATGAATATTCGGCGAGGCAATGGAATGGCTTATTACGCAGCTTCTATAAACCTCGCTGGGAACAATTTTTTGCGGACGCAGAAAATTCACTTTTGAAAAATGAAAAGTTTAATCAGGATGCGTTCGTTTCAAGAATCCGCAATTGGGAATGGAATTGGGTAAACGGGAGAGAGCTATTCCGTACCGAAGCAAGTGGTGATCCGGTTGAAGTCTCTTTAAAAATGTTCCGGAAATATCATCACATAATAATGGCGGCTGAAGAACCGGAAAAACAGCCGTCAACTCAATTAGCCAATATCCCGTAATGGGTATAGTTTGTAAAACCGTTACCTTTGCAGCCGAAATTTGGTGCAGCCTGCAACTGCCCGATTATTAAAACTATGTTTTGCAATCCTAAGCCGCCGAAGGGTAAAACATACAAATTTCAAATATCATGGCTTTACACAACCGCGTTTCCCGCCGGGAACTTAAAGATCGCATTTTACAGGACAATACGCCCCGCACCACTATTTCCTTTTATTGTTATTTTAAAATTGAAGACACAATTGCTTTCAGGAATCAGTTGTACCGCGACTTTGCGGCGATTGGTGTTTTGGGTAGGATCTATATTGCTGCTGAAGGAATTAACGCACAAATTAGCGTGCCGACAGAAAATTTCGAGAAATTAAAAGAAATTTTAGATGCGGTGGAACCTTTAAATGGTTTGAGATTGAACATTGCCGTTGACGATGACGGAAAATCTTTCTATGTACTCGATATCAAAGTGCGCAATAAAATTGTTGCCGATGGCATTGATGATCCTGCATTTGATATGGAAAATAAAGGCAGGTACGTGAATGCTGAAAAATTTAACGAACTTACAAATGATCCCGAAACGATTGTTATAGATATGCGCAATCATTACGAGTTTGAGGTGGGCCATTTTGAAAACGCCATTGAAATCCCAAGCGATACTTTTCGCGAGCAATTGCCGATGGCTGTTGAAATGATGCAGGACAATAAAGATAAAAATATCATCATGTACTGCACGGGTGGCATCCGCTGCGAAAAAGCATCAGCATACATGCTGCATAAAGGATTCAAGAATGTGTTTCACCTGGAGGGCGGTATTATTAATTACGTGAACCAGGTAAAACAAAAAGAATTACCGGTAAAATTTCACGGTAAAAACTTTGTGTTCGATCAAAGACTGGGGGAGAGGGTTACAGAAGAAATTATTTCGCAATGTCATCAGTGCGGTAAACCGGCAGATACGCACGTGAATTGTGTGAACGACGCCTGCCACTTACTGTTTATACAGTGTGATGAATGCCGCGAAAAATATGAGAATTGTTGCAGTGAGGAATGCCGCCAATTCATTCATTTGCCCTTAGAAGAGCAAAAAGAAAAACGCAGCGGCATTGATGCTGGCCGAAACGTTTTTAATAAAGCAAAGTCGAGACTGGAAGGTTTGAAAAAAGATTCGTAAAACTTATTGCGAAGATTTTTTCACTGGCTTTTCGTTTACCATTTTTTCAAGCTCCACCGCAATTTTTTCAATCAGGTTTGAGGATGCTACCAAAAAACTTTCAATCGCCGGCTGGCTGGTTTTAGCAATCCGGTCTGCCCTGTCTTCAATCACAATTTTTATTTTATCTGCAGAACGCTGGATAGATTCGGCTGCTTTTTCCATATTCCTACCCGCTTCTTTCATTGGGTCTGATTGGGCTTGCGAAATTGGCTTTTCTGCCTCTTTTTTAGTTTCCGTTTTATTGCCAGGAGCCTCAGTAATTTGCGCCTGCATATTTGAACTGAACATGAATAAGCCCGCTGTAAGAAAAGCGGTATAAAAAACTCGCTTCATAATTTGATAATTTTTACTTACGTAAGACAAAGATTATATTGTTTTGGTTGGCTTCGGTGTTAAATATTTTCCAACTTCTAAAATAGGTAATACGGGTGTGAATAAATAATTGATTATTACTTTATTATACTGATTAGCTGATCAATTTCTTCGAGTAAGTAGGCCT
>MKRO01000085.1:7350-9625 GCA_001896965.1 Sphingobacteriales bacterium 41-5
AGTAAAACATTTAGAAAAATCCCCCAATAGTTTCTGAATAATCTGCTTGTTGTTCGCCGGTTTAAAAAAATCAGGGCTAACGGCAGTCGAGGTTCGGTTAAAATAATTGGTAAGATCGGTGTGCGTGAACGCCTGCCCTGTGACGGGGTCAATAAAAAGATCAATATTAAGATGTAGTTTTTGTTGTTCTTTATCGGCCTGCGATTTGAAATAGCCCAATACAAATTGATTTGGTATCGGAAGCAGCCTAACAGGCAAATCAAGCATTTCTGAAAGTATCAAATATAAAACCCCGTTGCCTGTCTGATTCCCTTTTTTTGATTCGATGATCTTGTTAATCAGGTATTCGTTTGGTTTTTTGGGGTCGTTATAATCGCCGCGCAGGCCAAAATAATTATAAAAAATATTATTGAAAACGGTTACCTGTTCTAAAGGTGTGAGGTAATTATTAAGTTCCAGCCAAATATTCCGCCGCAACCTTTCAATGTCCTGAATCACTTTTGCCGTATGCAAATTCGGGTACAGTAATTTAGCAACGAGCAAGGCCCCGGGCAACAATTCCTGATGTGGCGAGGCGCCCCATTCTATAAAGTCCTGGGTTAACCCATTAAAATGCAGGCGATGGATGAGTTGCTCAATTCTTTCTAAAACCTCATTATCTCCTGTGTTCTCCCAAAGATTTTCAAGCTCGGGAATGATCGGGGTTCCATAAGCGATAATACGGCTGCTCACCGCCTCAAACACTTCCGGGTCAGGATCCTCAATCAAATTGAGCAGGGCATTCAGTTCTTTTCCATCTTCGTTCATTGCAGCAAATATAATTGTGCAGAAAGGCGATTGCAAATATTAAAATCCACAAAGCGTGGAAAGTTTGTTTTAAAATAGACCTTTAAATACAGCGCAGTAGTTAAGCTGATTACTTTTACATTTGCGCAGAATTTATGCAACCACAACGGTCTTCATATAAAAAAGGTTTACTATTTGCAATAAGCGCTTATTTTATTTGGGGGATTTTCCCATTATACTGGAAAATGCTCGACAAAATCCCTGCAACGCAAATATTAGCTCACCGCATTGTGTGGTCGTTTGTTTTTCTTGCAATCGTGATTTTTATAAGCCGCAACCGAAAATTTCTGCAGTATTTGAAAAACAAACGAATTATGCTGTTGCTCACAGCTTCCGCAATTTTGATAGCGGCAAACTGGGGCATTTATATTTATGCGGTAAACAGCAATCAGATTGTAGAAGCAAGCCTGGGCTACTATATCAACCCGATGGTGAATATTGCACTGGGGATGATTTTTTTGAACGAAAAATTAAACAGAATTCAAACGCTCGCGGTGTTATTTGCTTTGGCCGGATTAGTGTATTTAACGATTGAAGTTGGGAGGCTTCCTGTTATTTCGCTGCTGCTTGCAATTACATTTGGCTTGTATGCGTTGGTTCGAAAAAAAGCAAACCTGCAATCAATGCCCGGCTTATTGATCGAAACGATGATTCTGGTGCCGATTGCGCTCATTTATTTGTGGGCGGTTGATTATTCCGGTAACGGTGCTTTTATGCATCAATCGGCATTGACTAATTGGTTGTTGGTTCTCGCAGGGCCGGTTACGGCAATACCTTTATTCTTGTTCGGGATTGCGGCGCCGAAAATTCCGCTTTCAACGATGGGCTTTATTCAGTATTTCTCACCAACCATTCAACTGATCATTGCGGTAGTTGTTTTTAACGAAAATTTCTCGCACGCTAATTTAATAAGTTTTGTATTGGTTTGGATTGGATTGGCGCTTTACAGTTACAGTCTTTTAAGGCAATTCCGCAAACGAAAAATTATTAGCCGGATGTAGTGGAGCAATTGCACCACGCCAAACTCTCGCTACGTTCCGAATACAACCGCATTGACCGCGGCGATGATGCCACGATGAACGAAATCCTCCGGAATTATTCAAAAGGTGAAAAGCCGTATCCTAAAAAGTTTGCAGGAAAGGATGAGGACGATTGATGTTATTTAATCTTTCTATATTTCAAAGTATAAGGGCCGTCACAAGCAGGCCAGAAATTGTTTAACAGCAGGCCGTCTTTCAATTCAAGCGACTCTCCGGTTGCGAAGCAACTTTCATATAAGTCGCCATATTTATCAGTTGGGTATTTTAAAGAAACATGATGCGTTCCTTCAATTATCATATCTGTGTACGTGCCATTTAGCTCTTTTGCCTGGCCATTGCTAATCCTGGTTTTTATATAGGTCCCGTCTTTTTTCAGAACCAGCGTTTGA
>MKRO01000085.1:9639-10043 GCA_001896965.1 Sphingobacteriales bacterium 41-5
GTTTTCGTCTCGGCCTTTACGCCTGTAAATTGAGGGGCAGTCCTAAGCTCGGTGACTTTCCATTCGCCCACAATGCTGACAGTATCTACAGTTGATGAAGATTTGTCGCAGGAAAGCAGTATGCCAATCATGAGTAGTTGTAGTAAGATTTTCATAATAGTTTTTTTTGATTAAGACGCACAAAAGAGGTAAAATGCAACAGTACGTTTCCAAAAAACAGATTTCCTCAAACTATGAGATAAACCAAACAAAAATTACCACATCCATTTCGCAAATAGCAAAGAGAACTATTTGTTTGTTCCAGGCTCCTTACTTCTTCTTAGCAGCGGTTTTCTTCTTCGCCGGAGCTTTTTTCTTCGCTGCAGTTTTCCTGGCAGGTTTTTTAAATGCATCAGGGAGTTGCT
>MKRO01000086.1 GCA_001896965.1 Sphingobacteriales bacterium 41-5
TATCACTTTATCGTACCACAGCGGCACCAGGGGCGCATCATCCATTGCAATCTGATCGGCCTTTCTGTATAAATTATAACGCATTGAATCATTCGTTTCAGCAATTGCCCTTTCAAATACTTTGTCAAACTCCGGATTATTATACCTCGTATAATTTGGCGGCGCCGGGTTCTTACTGTAAAAAACGGATAAATAATTTTCCGCATCGGGATAATCTGCAATCCAACCGCCACGAAAGAAAACAGCTTTCGACCCTGAGGTCATTTCGTACAACAATGATTTCTGTACCACCTCCACCTGCACCGGAATTCCGATTTCTTCTAACTGCTTCGCTATAAAACTTCCAAAATCCGCATAGATCGCTACCGTAAGCAATTTGATTACCGGCAAACCTTTACCGTTTGGAAACCCGGCTTCTTTTAAAAGTGCGGCAGCTTTTGCGGGGTCGTAATAATAACCTTTTACTTTAGTACTGTCAAAAGCGGGCATCCCAACAGGAATAAATCCTGATTCAGCAGGTATTCCCAACGAGTTTCGCAGGTAAAGGATCATTTTTCTCCTGTCGAATCCGTAATTGATTGCCTGACGTATTTTTTTAAATCGCACGGGCGAATCCTTCAGCAAATTGTTTGTGGTATCGGTCAAAAAACCCAGGTACTCGGTGTTTAGGTAGGGATTAGTTTGCAATTCAATCTTGCCAATCCAATCTTTTTTTAAAGTGCCTCTTTTTGTCAGCACTTCATCTTTAAAACTCGGGTCGGGTTCGTTAATAAAATCAATCTCTCCCTGCCTGAACAAAATAAATTCGGTGGCACGGCTATCGTAAAAACTAATTTTGATCCCGTCAAGATAAGGCAGGGGTTTCCCGGTACTATCGCGTTCAAAATAATTTTCGTTTTTTGCTAAAATTAATCCCTGGCCTTCTTCCCAGGCTACAAATTTAAATGGCCCGGTACCCACGGGATGTTGCCTGAAATTGTCTCCATATTTCTTCACCGCTTCCGGTGCTACAATAGAGCAATATTGCATTGAAAGAATACCGAGGATCGGCTGATAAGGTTTCAATAACTTTAGTTGAAATACGCTGTCATCTACGGCGGTAAAGGGTTTCAGCGAATCTACCTTGCCGTTAAATATCCATGCACCCGGACTTGCAACCAGCGGGTCAATAATTCTGTTCAGGCTGAATACAACATCCCGGGCCGTCATTTTCCGGCCCTTGCTTTGTAGAAATGCTGCGTCATTTTGAAATAAAACATCGTCACGCAGGTAAAATGTATAAGTAAGTTTGTCATCCGAAATTTCCCAGCGCTTTGCAAGCGATGGTTTAATTTGCAAACTGTCATCAATTTCAACAAGCGTATTAAAAAGCTGGTGAGCGGGCCATGATGTACTTTGGTTTTTGGCAAAAGCCGGGTCGAGCGAAGCAATGCCACGGTATTCGTTGTAATGAAAAATTTGGTTATGATTTTGCTTTTTATCTGAGCACGTGATAAACAGTGCGCAGACTGCCAGTAGCGTGAGGAATTTTGAAATTATGGTTTTTACAGCGTTCATCAGCAAAAAGCTGTAAAATAATACAATCCTTCAGAAATTTAATAATAATATAGAATCGTTTGAATTGTATAATTCTGCGCGATAATAATTGACTACCTTTATCTGCATAATAACTCGTGATGAATTTCGATGAACTATCCGGCAAATTTTCCGGAGAATTATTTTTCGACAACAGCAGCCGGCACGAAGCACAGAAATTAATTTATTCAACTGATGCCTCTGTTTACCAGGAAAAGCCGGTCGCGGTAGCCGTTCCCAAAACGATTGAAGACATAAAAGCCTGCATTGCTTTTGCTAACAACAATCACATCACCCTAATTCCGCGCGCTGCAGGAACTTCGCTTGCAGGGCAGGTTGTGGGAAAGGGAATGGTGGTTGATATTTCAAAATATTTCAAAAATGTTATAGAATTAAATGTTGACGAAAGGTGGGTGCGCGTCCAACCGGGGATCATTCGCGATGACCTGAATGCCTATTTACGTCCGTATGGGCTGATGTTCGCTCCTGAAACTTCAACAGCAAACCGTGCGATGGTCGGCGGAATGATTGGAAATAATTCCTGCGGCTTACACTCTATCGTGTGGGGCGACACGAGGCGGCATTTGTTGGAAGCTAAAGTTTTTTTGAGTGATGGCAGTGAAGCGGTGTTTCAAAATTTCTCAAATTTGGAGCTGAAACAGAAAGCTTCCGGAAGCGGCTTAGAGGGAAAAATTTACGCTCAGCTTTTGTCGCTGTTGACGGATTTGTCCAATCAAAAAATAATTGAAGAAAAATATCCTAAAAAAACGTTGACGCGCCGCAACACCGGCTATGCATTGGATATCTTACTGGATGAAATGCAGCAGGGTGGCGGGTTTAACCTATGTCATTTACTTGCAGGGAGTGAAGGCACGATTGCTTTTGTAACCGAAGCAAAGCTTAACTTAATTCCCCTGCCACCTAAACAAGAAGCACTGGTTTGTGTGCATTGTGCCACGCTTTCTGATGCACTTCATGCCAACAACATTGCATTGCAACATTCACCGATGGCCTCAGAATTGGTAGATAAATATATCATGGATTTTACAAAAGGCCACCCAACTTATCAGCATAACCGATTTTTTATTGAAGGCGAACCCGAGGCAATGCTGATGGTTGAATTTATGGAACATGATGAAGCAACCCTCAATAAAAAAACATCTCAACTTGTTGAAGACCTGATGCAGCAGGGGTTTGGCTATGCTTACCCTGTAATTAAAGGCCCGCAAACAAAGCTGGTTTGGGATATCCGCAAAGCGGGATTGGGCCTGATTAGGAACCTTCCCGGCGATGCGCAACCTGTGAATTTAATTGAAGACTGCGCGGTTTCCCCCGAAGACCTGCCTGCTTATATTGAAGACCTGAAATTAGTTTTAGATAGATACAAACTTCACGCGTCATACTACGCTCACGCCGGCGCTGGCGAGTTGCATGTGGAGCCAATGATTAATTTAAAAACAGCGGAAGGAAAACAAATTTTTCGGAATGTTTTAAAGGATACGGTAGAACTGGTTAAAAAATACAACGGCTCATTGAGCGGAGAACATGGCGATGGCCGCTTACGCGGAGAATTTATACCGGCGGCGTTGGGTGAAGAAGTGTACAATTTGCTGAAGCAGGTCAAAAATATTTTTGACCCCAATGCAATATTCAATGCCAACAAAATTGTAGATACACCGCCAATGAACGAGCAGTTGCGTTACAACTGGAACCATGTTCAAAAGCCTGTTAAAACAATTTATGATTTCAGCAACGATGAAGGTATCCTTCGGCTCGCTGAAAAATGCTCCGGTTCGGGTGATTGCAGACGCTCGCATTTATCGGGCGGAACGATGTGCCCGAGTTATATGGCCACGTTGCAGGAAAAAGACACCACCCGCGCAAGGGCGAATATTTTACGGCAGTTTTTAACTAATTCTACCAACGACAATCCTTTTAATCACCCTGAAATTAAAGAGGTGATGGATTTGTGTTTGAGTTGTAAGGCTTGTAAAAGTGAGTGCCCCAGCAGCGTGGACGTTGCAAAAATGAAAGCCGAGTTTCTGCAACATTACTATGATGAAAATGGAGTTCCGTTTCGTACGAAAGTGATCGCTAATTTTACGAAGAGCCAGCGGTTGGGAATTTTAATGCCCGGCATATATAACGCGGTCGTAAAAAATAATTTCACCTCAGGCATCGTGAAACGAATAATTGGTTTTGCGCCAAAACGTTCTTTGCCCACAGTGGGCAAAACCACACTGAAAGGCTGGTATCGAAAGCGCTTCAATACAAAACAAAATCCTGCAGGTAATAAAAAAGTATATCTTTTTTGCGATGAGTTTACCAACTACAACGATGTGGAAATTGGCAAAACGGCGATCCTGCTTTTAGAAGCGCTGGGCTATGAAGTAATCATTCCTGGTCATGGGGAAAGTGGCCGAACTTATTTGTCGAAAGGAGTGGTTAGGCAGGCGCAAAAAATCATTAATAAAAATGTTGAACTATTAAGCAAATTGGTGACTGATGAAATACCGCTGATTGGCATAGAACCTTCGGCGATACTTACTTTCCGGGATGAAGCGATTGACCTCGCAACTCCTGAGCTAAAGCAAACTGCAAAGAGCCTGGCAAAAAATACTTTGACCATTGAAGAATTTTTGTGGCGGGAATTTGAACGGGGAAATATCAGCAAATCAAAATTCAGGGATGAGAAAAGGTCGCTAAAACTTCACGGGCATTGCTATCAAAAATCTTTTGGGTTGGTTGATATTGTAAAGAAGGTTTTAACCATTCCTGAGAATTATGAAGTTGAAACCATCCCGTCCGGTTGTTGCGGCATGGCGGGTTCTTTTGGTTTTGAAAAGGAACATTATGAAACTTCAATGAAAATAGGGGACCTGGTGCTGTTACCCGCAGTGCGCGAAACGACTGAAGATACAATGATCGCCGCCTCCGGAACCAGTTGCAGGCACCAGGTTCATGATGGTGCAAACCGCAAAGCCCTACACCCCGTTGAAATACTTTTCCAGGCGTTGGTGTAATTAAATAGTGGCAACTGTTTCACGAAGAGTAAGCGCTGAAACGTAATGCCGGTAATGGTTTCGGAGGAATGAGAAGGACGGCATCCCTGAATACGTGAAACATTGTTGTGCATAACCCTGTGTATAATCATTAATTTTTGTTGAGAAATAAAGATTTGTTTTTTAGGCTTTTCAGGTCTATTTTCGTCGCCTGATTTCGAGGGAAAGTAAGACATCTTTAACGCAGGATTTAATATAAAATAAGTCTGGTAAATCTCCCCAAAATCATTGGTGTAAACTAATGGTAATACCTTTTATCGCTATTAATGAAGCATGGATTTAAGTAATATTAATAAAGACAGGAAACAGAAACGACGTACCGCAGTTGATTTGGGAACGATGGTTTATGGAAAAGTTCCGCCGCAGGCGAGAGAACTTGAAGAAGTAGTTTTGGGAGCAATCATGCTTGAAAAAAATGCTTTTGATGCGGTGATTGAGGTTTTGAAACCGGAATGTTTTTATGTAGATGCGCACCAGCGTATTTTCAGCGCCATGCAGTCGTTGGCCAACAAAAGCCAGCCTATCGACATCTTAACCGTGGTGGAAGAATTGAAGATGCGCGAAGAGTTGGAGATGGTTGGCGGTGCTTATTTTGTCACCAAATTAACCAATACCGTTGTTTCATCGGCAAATATCGAATCTCATGCCCGCATCGTTTTGCAAAAATTTATTCAGCGTGAACTCATCCGCATTAGCGGTGAAATTATAAACGATGCTTATGAAGACAGCACCGATGTTTTCGATTTGTTAGATGACGCCGAGGGCAAGCTGTTTGAAATCACAAATTCACACCTGCGCAGCAGCATTCAGCCGATTGATTCGGTATTGGTGCAAACCATTCAGCGCATTGAGGACCTGCGCCACCGCAATGAAGATGTGACCGGCGTACCCAGTAATTTTAAAATGCTTGATAAGGTTACTTACGGCTGGCAAAACAGCGACCTTATTATCCTTGCAGCACGCCCTGCCGTGGGTAAAACTGCATTTGCATTGAACCTGGCACGCAATGCAGCAATGCATCCCACCAAACCAACTTCAGTAGCCTTCTTTTCATTGGAAATGAGCGCAGCGCAATTGGTGCAACGTATTTTGGCGGCTGAGAGCGAGATCATGCTCGAAAAAATTGCCCGTGGCAAAATGGAAGAACATGAAATGAAACAGTTGTACACAAAGGGGATCCAGCGATTGTCCCAGGCTCCTTTATTTATTGATGATACCGCTGCGCTTAATATTTTTGAATTACGTGCTAAATGCCGGAAGCTCAAAAACAAACATGACGTGGGGTTAATCATCATTGATTATCTTCAGTTGATGAGCGGTACCGGCGATAACAGGCAGGGTAACCGTGAACAGGAGATTAGTAATATCAGCCGCAACCTCAAAGGGCTGGCGAAAGAATTGAATGTGCCAATCATTGCCCTATCCCAGTTAAGCCGTGAAGTGGAAAAGAGGGGAGCCAAGGATGGTAGCCGTGTACCACAGTTAAGCGACCTTCGTGAATCAGGAGCAATTGAGCAGGATGCTGATATGGTGATGTTTCTCTACCGGCCTGAATACTACGATATTCAGACAAATGAACAGGGCGAAGACCAACGCGGCCTCACAGAAGTTAAAATAGCAAAACACCGTAATGGTTCGCTTGAAACCATCAAACTCAAAGCTTTACTGCATATTCAAAAGTTCATTAGTTGGGAAGAAGATCCTTACAATGCGGTTGGTTTGCCCGGCGGCGGATCGTGGAAAAGAATAGAGGAGGAGGATGGCGGCGCCAGAATGTTTATCGCCGAAAGCAAAATGAACAAAATGACCGACGAAGAACTCGATCAGAACATGGACGAGGCTCCTTTCTAAAAATTTCAACATCCAAACGAAAATTTGGTTTGAATTTTCCTTATTTCTATTATCTCCAACCGAGTAATATATAGTGATTGGAAAATAATATTTTGTTATAAAACATTGATTGTTAGCTACTTTTGATAGTTTTTCAGTTTCCTGTTAAAGAGTACACAATATTTCGCCCAATTCGGCGTTTTAATTGAAGTACGAAAATTGATTATCAGCAGACTATTACCTGCGACTATTGAAAAGAAATTGATTATGTTTAAAAAACTAGTGTTCGGATTAACTGTAACTGCTTTTTCAAATTTAGCTTTTGCTCAAAATAATATTTCAAATACTGTGCCAAGCGATGGGAAAATGGAACAGGTTACTGTTTCCGCCAGAAATTCGAAGGCAGATACCAGATGGCAAAAAATTGAAAGATTATTAAGTAATAATCCTGAAATCGGTAATGTAACTGTGGATGCAATCAGTTACCCTGCTACTTCAAATGGTAGTTTCGACGCAAGCGAAGTAAAAATGCAATCTAAGTACGCTTCTATGCTTGAAGTAATTCCTTCGGCTCTTTCTAACCTCATCTTAATTGAAAGTATTGACGAATGGTTTGGTACACGTTACCGTTATGGCGGCACTACAAAAAGCGGTATTGATTGCAGCGCATTTGTAAGGGCTGCTTTAAAATCTGCATTTGGGTATGAATTGCCACGTACCGCCAGAGAACAATACAATGCTTCGCGCCGTATTTCTGCAACTGAATTGAAAGAGGGTGATTTGGTTTTCTTTAATACAACCGGTGGCGTTTCCCATGTTGGAATTTATTTGAGAAATAACAAATTTGCTCATTCTTCATCCAGCAAAGGTGTTACCATTAGTGATTTATATGAATCTTACTACATGGCTCGTTTTATTGGCGGCGGCCGCATTGCGCAACCGCACCCGATGGCTAAAAACTAATTAGCTTTTTAATCTTAATCTTCTTAAAATATTTTCTAACACCGGGCGCAGGTCCGGTGTTAGTTTTAATAGTACTACCCCTGTCACAAATAACACAACGGCAAAAACGCTTCTTGCGAAAAGCCCGGCTAATCCTTGCATCGTATTAAACAATATCCACGATAATGTGAAAACCAGTGCAGCGAGGGCTACTGCATAAACTGACTTTTTAGTGAACGGAAATAAGCGAAATTTTTTCCATAAAAAACCAATCCGAATGGTGTTATAAAGGATGTTTGCAATTAGCGCAGCAATCGGCGGGCCTATTATTCCCATTTGTTTTGTAAGCACGTAAGTGAGCGGTAGCGTGAGTACGAGCAAAATGATCCCGCTTGTCAGTTCGAATCGCCAAAAATTAGATGTGCCTATAATTTGCGCATTAACGCCTGTGCCCAAATCCACCACCCTGGCAAGTCCTAAAAAAACGAAGGCGCCAAACCCTAACAGAAACTCCGGTTTAAGTCCGAATACGATGATGGCCTGTTTGTAATTGAGCGTAATGAGTACAAATAACAACAGCGAAAAAATAAGCAGGTTGATTGATGAACGCTGATAAATTCTTTGAATCAGGGCAACATTTTTTTCTTTCCATGCCTGGGAAATGTGGGGGATTGCCGCTGCCGTGATGCCACGTTGCGGTGCCTGGATGATGCTGCTGAGGTTTTGTGCTAAAATAAAAATCGCTGCCTGTTCAAGGCCGTTATCAAGTACCGATGCAATTACAAGCGAATCGAAAACTGCTGAAATAGTAAAGACAATTGTGGCGCTATAAACAAAACTGCAAAAGCGTTTGATTATTTTCAGGAACCGCGTGCTTATTTTACTGGGAGTAAGGGTAAAATGAATATTGCCTTTTACCAAAAGATAAATGAAAAGAATTGCCGCGATGCCCGGATAGGTAAACGCGTACATTTTTAAAAAAAGGTCAAAATCCGGGATAACTTTAAAAATGAACAGAACAATGAGTACGGTTGTAAATATCCGCCACTGAACTTCCTTTAGAAAATTTGTAAGAACAGATTTGTGAAGGTTCCAGGCATAGGCTTCCAAAATATTATAAAGCATGAGGCCCAGGGCGAGCGGGTAAACCCAAAAATAATATTTTACGAACAGCGCTGAGTTTACGCTGTATTTTCGAACCACGAGATCCTGAAAAAACCAACCAAAAAAACTTACAATTGTAAACCCGATTAAACCAACCACCAGCGCCCAGGTGATCATATCGTTTTTCTCTGGTTTTAAATTATTGTTGTAATAAGGATAAAACTTGTAAATGTATGACGGCATGGCCAACTGCGAAAGCGTGGCCAGCAAAACAGCCAAGGGTACAAAAATGGCCACGGCCAGGCCGTACTCTTCTTTGGTAAAAATGCCTTCTTTGGTAAAAAAATACGTGTTGAGTAAACCAACTGCGAAGCCGATATAAATAACAACAGAGGAAATGATACTATGCCGGCGAATTTTTGTACTCACTGTTGATTTATAATTTGACGTATGACTGTTTGTGTATCAATACTACGGCAAAGAAACAGAAAGTTTCTTTTGAAGAACCTAAATATTTGTTGAATCCTGTCCTTCAAAAAAAGAGTGATACCAGCCTGCCCAAAAGGGAGGCTACTGGGGTGCCATTTTCAACGCTTTCGGCCAAAAATTTATTCAAAACTCATCAGCAGCGAAGCCTCTTTTTTCTCGAGCAACGAACTGCCCATCAAATATTCATCTACGCTGCGCGCGCACTCACGCCCTTCGCTAATAGCCCACACCACAAGGCTTTGCCCGCGGCGCATATCACCAGCGGCAAATATTTTTTTGATGTTGGTGAGGTAATCTTTTTCTGATGCTTTTACGTTGCCGCGGTTGTCGTATTCCAAACCTAATTGATCCAACATGCCATCATGTTGCGGATGCACAAAACCCATTGCCAGCAACGCCAGTTCGCAGGGAAGCTCTCTCTCGCTGCCTGCTACTTCAACAAATTTTGCTGGCTGTCCGGGTGCTGGAGTTGCCCATTCCAGGTCAACAACCTTCAGTGCTTTTAAATTGCCGTTGCCATCGCCCACAAATTCTTTTGTCGCAATACTCCAATGCCTGTGCGCGCCTTCCTCATGACTGGTGGTTGTTTTCAACAACATCGGGTAAGTAGGCCAGGGCATCAATTCAGTGCGTTCTTTCGGCGGCGTTGGTAATAATTCAAACTGTGTAACAGAGGCGGCGCCATGGCGGTTGCTGGTTCCCACGCAGTCGCTGCCGGT
>MKRO01000087.1 GCA_001896965.1 Sphingobacteriales bacterium 41-5
CAAATAACTGCATGGCGCTCATGTGGTCAATGCCCGGGTCGAGGCCCATCTCACATAAAAAAAGCAAACCGTTTTTTTCTATTTCGTTTTTTAAATCATGCATAGCAGGATCTATGTAAGAAGCTGTGAGCAAATTTTTTTTACATACAATGCAATCCTTTGCAACCAAAAGGTGAAGCGCAATGGGCAACATGGAAATCACAATATCTGCGCTGTTGATTATTTCCAGCCTTTCCGCGTTATTATTAATATCGAAAGATGAGGCTCTTGCGTTGGGGTGCCCGGCAGTTTTGCTTTTCGCGAGATGAAGGTCGGCATCAACAACAATTATTTTCCATTGTTCGGTTTCGGAGTGTTTTAAAATGTAATCAATTAAAACGGTTGTGGATTTTCCTGCACCAAACAAAAGAATATTCTTCATAAAACGTTTTAAAAATTAGTTTGGAAGATACAAAAAAAAGCTGCAAACGAAATTGCAGCTTTATTAAGAAAGTATGAAACTCCTAAAGTTTGTTGATAACACCACAGCCAACCCTCGGTCCGGAATTACCTGTGGGTTGCGTTGTATAATCGTCAGTGCCGCCATGTACAATAATGCCTCGGCCAATAATGTCTTTGCCCTGCTGATTTACATCCACGCTCCACCTGTCTGTAGTAACAGAAACAGTTCCGTGGCCATTAGCATCTAATTTAATATTTCCAATGTCCCCGGAGTGATACGCAGCTGAACCCCACTGGCCGTGGTTTTCTTTCGTAGGATTCCAATGACCATGTGTGTTTTCGCCTTTGTTGCCGCAATCGCCGTGCTCGTGAAAATGAACGGCAACATTGCTGTCGGCCCTCTCTTTCATATTTATCTCGAGGTCCATTTTTATTTTGCCGTCAGCCAGCTGATAAAACTTCGCGCTTCCAATGTTCATTGTGGTATCGCTTGTGGTAGTGAGATTTGCCAGAGCCACCTGGGTTCCTTCGGGTACTAATGATGCGTCTTCAACTTTCGCCGAGTCTGCGTTTACTGAAGTTTGTGCATCCTGTTCGTTTTCTGAGGGGCTTGCGCATGAGCCCATGCTAAACAGCGCGATAACGCCCGCAAGTAATAATGAATTTTTAGTAATCATGATTTGTTCGTTTTATTGATGAGAAAAAAAGTAGCTTAAAAAAAAGTGGTGGTTTCAACATATTAACCTCACAAATTAGGTGCCAAACGGTTTATACACATCAGATGGTTAGTAACTTACATCACCCGATGGAGTTCATAAACATTTTACTTTTACATTTGTATAATTTCAAATAACTTATATGTCAGAAGAAATAAAAGCATCCGAAAAAGTACATTGTTTAATAATTGGTTCCGGCCCGGCGGGTTATACGGCGGCAATTTATGCGGCGAGGGCAAACCTGAAACCGGTGTTATATCAGGGTATTCAGCCCGGCGGCCAGTTAACCATTACAACAGAAGTGGAAAACTATCCCGGCTACGCTGATGGTGTTCAGGGGCCTGAAATGATGATTGATTTTGAAAAACAAGCCAAGAGGATGGGGGCTGATATTCGGTATGGGATTGCAACAAAAGTAGATTTTTCCGGGTTCCCCCACAAAGTTTGGATTGATGATGAGGTACTCATTGAGGCAGATTCTGTAATTATTTCAACAGGCGCTTCTGCAAAATGGCTTGGCCTGCCGAGCGAGGAAAAATACAACGGCTTTGGGGTAAGTGCCTGCGCGGTTTGCGATGGATTTTTCTTTAAAGGCAAAGAAGTTGCAATAGTGGGAGCGGGTGACACAGCTGCGGAAGAAGCGCTCTACCTTTCCAAATTGTGCAGTACCGTTCACATGATTATTCGCCGCGATGAAATGCGGGCCAGCAAAGTGATGCAGGAAAGAGTAATGAAAACTCCTAATATTATTATGCATTTCAATCATGAAACTGAGGAAGTATTGGGCGACGGCCAAAAAGTAAATGCCGTAAGAATTTTTAATAATAAAACAGGGGAGAAAACGGAAATTTCCGTGAGCGGCTTCTTTATTGCCATTGGGCATCAGCCTAACTCGGATATTTTTAAAGGTTTTGTGGAAATGGATGAAACGGGATATATTCAAACCATTCCGGGAACTTCAAAAACGAACGTAGAAGGCGTTTTCGCTGCGGGTGATGTTCAGGACAAAACATACAGGCAGGCTGTTACAGCAGCCGGAAGCGGTTGTATAGCGGCGTTGGATGCTGAAAGATATTTAAGCGCGAAAGGGCTGTAGCGGTAAAAAACAGCGGGAGAAAAAAGCAAAATCTAAAAGATGTCAAGCGGTTCTGAAATAATTATTCATCTAAAAAACCTCCGATTCTTCGCGCATCACGGGCTGTACGATGCCGAGAAGCAAAATGGTAACGAATTTGAACTGGATGTTTCTATAGCTTTTCAGCACCCCGCCGTTAAAATTTTACGCATTAACGATACAATCAATTACGCCACGGTTCATGATATGATCAAAACAGAAATGCTGAAACCACGTGAATTATTGGAAACATTTCTTGATGAACTGGCGCAGGTTTTCAAAGAATCCTATCCGCAAATCACCAAAATTGATCTGACAATTTATAAACTCACGGCGCCGATTCCAGGCCTTGATGGAAAAGTAGGCGTGCAGCTAAAGAAGTCTTATATTTAATAAAAGATTAGACATGATGTTCATTTCTTTTAATAATCAATTATTTATAAATAGGATTATTTGCTTGTTTTCTTTATGATTTCGTTAATTTATTAAAATGTACCTTTGCATTTCTTATTAAATGAAGTCATAACATGAAAGGTAAGGCCCTTCAATCAAAGAAATCACTACTCATCATTTCACTATGCATTTTGGTGGTGGCAGGGCTGGTTGTCTGGTTGGTTCATTATCGTACAAGTAGCTTTTATGAAGCGAAAATGCGTGCCGCCGAAACTAATTTTCAGCAAAAGTTAGCTGCTAAGGAGGCGCAGATTCAATCTATCACAACTATTCTTGACACTGCTTATTTAAAAGAAACTTTCAAGCAAATTGATTCAAATCTCTATGCAATTGATAAATCGCTTGCGGCAAGGGGAATGCGCGGGCTGAGTGTAAAAAACATTGGCGGCGGCCGCGGGCTTGAAATGGCCGATATTGAGGAATTTGTAAATTATTACAAATCCTACACAAAGCACCTTGAGGATAAATTATCATTTTTTCCGTTAGGCCTTCCTTCAGACGGCGAGCGAACTTCGGGCTTTGGTTACAGGCGCGACCCATTAATGCCCGACTCCTTACAATCGCATTTCGGCGTTGACTTTGCAGGCAATATCGGGGATTCTATAAAAACTACTGCCGATGGCGTGGTAAGGCTTGCGGGCTTTAACGGCGGTTATGGAAATTGCGTGATCATCACCCACAGCAATGGCTATGAAACACTTTACGGCCACATGTCTAAAATATTGGTGCAGAATGGAAGCCGTGTAAAAGCAGGTGATAAAATTGGCCTGGTTGGCAGCACGGGCAGAAGTACCGGCCCGCACGTACATTATGAAGTGTTGTTTAACGGCACAAGATTGAATCCTGCAAAGTACCTGAAACTATAATTAAAGCAGCTTGGCTTTTTAACGATTATCGTTTATCTTTCGCAATTATTTATTGCCTAAAAATTTTACAATGAAGAAATTCGGGTTGGGTACAGCACTTGCTTTAGTTGTTATTGCTTTATTTTCGTTCGCTTTTATGAAACCTCAAAATAATAATTCGGCCGAAACAAAAGATTTGATTGGCCGATGGGATCTTACCCTTGATGTAA
Organism: Sphingobacteriales bacterium 41-5; assembly: GCA_001896965.1. Lineage (GTDB taxonomy): Bacteria > Bacteroidota > Bacteroidia > Chitinophagales > Chitinophagaceae > Niabella. Next base: position 3,800 of record MKRO01000087.1, read on the forward strand.
ATGGCAAACCCCAGCCAAGCTGGATGGAAGTAAAACTTTCGGGATTTAAAACCCTGGTTGGTTATTATGTAGCGCTTCATGGCAGCGCGAGGCCTGTAGCAAAAGTTGAATTTATCGATGGTAAATTTTCTTTTAAAATACCACCGCAATGGGAAGCTGGTGAAAAGGACATGGTGATTGAAGGCGAACTGAAAAACGATAAAGTGAGCGGAACGGTAACAGACAGCGAGGGGAAAACGTACAAGTTTACGGGTGTACGGGCTCCGCTTTTGGTGAGAGAAAGGGCGCCGGTTTGGGCACAACCAATCAAATTGTTCAACGGTAAAGACCTTTCGGGCTGGATAGCAGTTGGCGGTGCAAACAACTGGATTGTAAAAAACGGCATCCTCACAAATACTAAAGCCGGGGCCAATCTTATTACAAATAAAAAATTTGATGATTTTAAACTGCATATCGAATTCAGGTATGGAAAAGCCGGCAACAGCGGCGTTTATTTAAGAGGCCGTCACGAGGTGCAGATTGAGGATAGCCCTGCGGGTACACACCCCAACAATGTTTTGTACGGCGGCGTTTACGGATTTTTGACTGCAAGCGAAATCAACGCCAAAGGCCCCGGCCAATGGCAGAGTTACGATATTACTTTGACCGGCCGCATGGTAACAATTGTTTCAAATGGAAAAACAATCATCAATAATCAGGAAATCCCCGGCATTACGGGCGGTGCACTGGATAGTAACGAAGGCGAACCCGGCCCAATTTATCTGCAGGGCGATCACCAGCCGATCGAATTCAGGAATATTATTTTAACGCCAGCGAAATAATATTACCGGTAAAAGCACGAAACCAATTGAGTCATAAAGTTTACGCTACCTGATGCCTTTGCGCTTTAGAAGTACATTTTAAACTTCCGATTTTATTCGTTTCTTTGCCCCGTGAAAAATTTCAGATCGCCACAGCGGCCAAAAAAAAATCAGCTCGTCATTGGGTTTGATGCAATTGTTGAAGCGCTAAAGACAGGCAAAGCGCTCGACCGTGTTTACATCGATCAAAAGATCACCACAAACCAAATTCATGAAATCAGAAGGCTGGCTGGCGAATCCGGTGTACCGGTAAATTTTGTACCCGGTGCAAAACTCAACAGTTTTAATATTGAAAACCATCGCGGATTTATTGCACAAATCGCAAGAGTGCAATACCAAAATTTGCAGGATGTAATTTCTTTTGTTGTTGAAAAAGGGGAGACACCTTTGTTTTTGATCTTAGATGGCATTACGGATATCAGGAACATCGGGGGCATTGCCCGAACAGCCTGGTGCTGCGGTGTTCACGCAATTATTATTCCTGACAAAGGTGTGGGTGCTTTGAATGAAGATGCAATTTTGACCTCCGCCGGCGCACTAGAGAAGATTGCAGTTTGTCGCGTTAACAGTTTAATGAAAGCCGTTGATGAGTTGCACATGAATGGCATCAGGGTTTTTGCCAGCGAAATGACGGCTTCAAAAAATATAGTTGATTGTGACTTTTCAGTTCCCGCTGCAATTGTGATGGGTAGCGAAGAAAAAGGAATCTACCCAGCACTGTTAAAAATCTGCGATGAGAACATCAGCATACCCATGCACAATAATTTCGAAAGCCTGAACGTGTCAGTTGCAACAGGCATGATTTTGTATGAGGTAATGCAGCAAAGGAGCCAGGGTAACGGTCCTTCGGTTAAAAAGATGTTGCCTTTTTATTAAATTGTCCCCATCAGATTTATTACAAAAAAATAATATTCCCGGTTCCCACACATGGATTTTTTTGCTCCCATACATATTGATAACCTGCAACCGCCAATCAAATACGGTGACCATGTTTTTTTGATCGGCTCCTGCTTCACCGAGCATATCGGAAATGCATTAGCGGGGCATAAATTCAGCGTGTTGCAAAATCCTAATGGTATTTTGTTTGATCCCGCAAGCGTTTGCAATGCGCTTATTTCTTACATCGAAAATAAACCACTCGCAGAAGATGGCCTTATTTATTTGAACGAATTGTGGCAAAGCTGGCAACATCATTCAAGGTTTTCGGGTATTGATAAAAATACTGTGTTAAAGAACATCAACGACGCTCGTCAACAGGCACACGATTTTTTAAAGAAGGCCGGTTGGCTTATCATCACACTCGGCTCCTCTTTTTCTTATCGTTTAAACGAAAACAACCCTGATGCGAAATTCAACCAGTTAAAAGTGGCAAATTGTCACCGCGCACCGGGCCAATGGTTCGATAAAAAAATGCTGTCCATTGAAGAAACGATCACTTTGTTGGACAACACCTATCACAGGTTACGATTCTTCAATCCAAATTTAAAAATTCTTTTCACGGTAAGCCCTGTGCGCCACCTGCGCGATGGGGTAGTGGAGAACAATCGCAGTAAAGCAAAACTGATAGAAGCGGTGCATCACATCGTGCATAAGTTTCCTGTGGCAAATTATTTCCCCGCGTATGAATTGGTAATTGATGTGCTGCGCGATTATCGTTTTTACGATATTGATCTTGCTCATCCCAATTACGCGGCAACTGAATTTGTGTTGGAAAAATTTATCACGCACTGCATTGACGAGGCTTCTCAACAATTGATGAAAGAATTAAAACAAATTGCCATCGCCAAAAAACATCGTGCCTTTCAGCCGGAAACCAATGCGCACAAGGCTTTTCTCAAAGCGCATTACGAAAAAGCGAAAGCGCTATCGGAAAAATATTCTTTTTTAGATATGAGGGAAGAGATGGAATATTTTTCGAAGTAATGATAAGTAATGAATCATAGTTTTAATGGGTCGCCAAATGCACTCGGTGGCTCAATCATTCATTCTCTTTTTTCCTTTACTTTGCAAACTATGGCAGAACCGATTATTGAAATCAGAAACGCGGGAATTTACCAGGGTGACAACCTGATTTTGGACGATGTAAACTTAACGGTGAATTCAGGTGAATTTGTGTACCTCGTTGGTAGAACAGGAACGGGAAAATCGAGCTTGTTAAAAACGCTTTACGGCGAACTCCCTTTAAAAAAAGGCGAGGCAACCGTTGCCGGTTTTGAATTAAAAAATCTTCATTGGAAACAGATCCCTTACCTGAGACGTAAGCTGGGCGTGGTTTTTCAGGATTTTAGGTTGCTCACTGACAGGAACGTAGCGGCTAATTTAAAATTCGTTTTAAAAGCAACGGGCTGGACGGACGATAAACAGATGAAGGAAAAGGTTGACGAAGTATTGGACGAGGTTGGGCTGAAAGGCCATGGCCACAAAATGCCTTTTGAAATGAGTGGGGGAGAGCAGCAGCGTGTAGATATCGCAAGGGCTTTGCTCAACAATCCAAAACTAATTTTGGCTGATGAACCTACCGGAAACCTTGATCCACAAACAACAGATGAAATTATGAGATTGTTTCTGCGTATTGCCCAGAATACTGATGCGGCAATTGTAATGGCCTCACATGATTACATTGTGGTAAAAAAATATCCTGCAAGATTAATTAAAACCGAAGATGCCAGGGTTGTTGACAATGCTACCATAGCAGATCTGTAAACCGTTCTAAATTTTCCTCGTTATTATATTCTTTGTATAGAAGATTTTTTCTTAAAATAATTTCTTCTTCGTTAAACGGCTGATAATACAATTGTGAAATGATGCTTGCAATTGCGTTAGAGTTTTTTCCGATGTGGCAGGCTTCCTCAAGCCCGGTTCCTTCAACCATTGCGGGGTTCACAACACAATGCCTTCCTTTATACAAAGCGTGTAAGAGTTTTAAGCGCGAACCCGTGATGTTTTTGCAGAGAAACGGCAGCACGTTAATATGCGCTTTGTGAATCAAATCATCAAGTTCCTGATCAGTCGGGTCGCTTACGACACAAGTGTGCTGGCAAAGCTCCGCTGTTTTTCTTAACCTGCGCGAAGGTTTTTTCCCGGCAATAACAAACGGTACCCGCACTTTATTAAATACGTTACAAAGCAACCACAGCGCAGCTTTTTCGTTTTCAGCTTCTGAAAGGTCTCCGTGAAACAGGCATAAATTGCCAATGCCATCAGGACAGTTCACCTCTTGCCAATTTGAAAATGCAGGAATATGAAAAGCTTTATCAAATCCACCCTCGCGCATCCTCAGGCAATCGCTTTTAGTAATGCAGGCAAACGAAATATCCGCTACCAATGAGCCGATATACTTGTTTACAAAAGAACTACCAGCCTTGTAATAAATTTTTCTTAACGGGTTAACGGCAGCGCGGGAAAGTTCTTTATTATGGATTACTTCATCTTTATGAATACGCACACATATTTTTCGGTTACCGGTATTGATGTGCTCAAGAATACCGGTTACCCGCAACCCTTCAAATAAAATAGGATGATTATCTTTTTGCAGGGTTGATATTAATTTAGTGTTGACGTGTGCAAGAAACGGATAAGGTAACTTTAAACTGAAGCTTTTAAAAACCGGGTTCTTTTTATAAACATTAACGGATGCACAAATTGCACCAAGCGCAGGGGGGAAAACCGATTGGGTTCCATCACTAAAATAATGTAAATGGATGGCTACACCTGATTGCTGAAAAGCCTTAATTCTGTTTAGCACTTCAATGGAAGCGCTGCAATTGGTAGGCCACGGCAAGTTTGCGCATATTATGTGTAAGGAACGGTACAAAAATTAAAAGACAGATAAAAAAGTATGGTGCATTGCGAAGTGAATCCCTTCGCTTTTGCAATTTTTTTAATTCATCTTTTACAACAAAATTTTGCGCAAAATTGTTCGACAACTGAATTACCCGAGTAAATGATTTTTTTTGATTATTGACCCATGCCTTCCATGCCATTCTGCATTCCCTCTTGTTCGTTCCTCATGTTTTTACGCTTGAAAAGCGATTGGTCAAATTTGCCAAACCTGTAGGCAAATGATAAACGAAAGAATTGTTGATCGCGGCGGCGAATGCTGTGCTGGTCGAAGTAGGGAGTAAACGTGTACACCTCGTTAATGTCAGTCCTGAATATATCCCTTACACTTAAAGTAACCGAGGCTGCTTTATTTTTGAGGAATTCATATTTGATGGATCCGTCCACATCAAGGTTTGGCATGGTGTAACCCTGGGCACTTCCGCTAACACCGCCACCCATCGGCCCGCGGCCCATACCTCCGCCTCCTCCGCCACTATTGCTGCCACCGGGCGATAATACTCTTTTTGATGTGTACTCGCCTGAAAGCTGAACGATAAAGTTTTTAGGTAGTTTGAAATCGCTATTCAGTTTTCCAAACCAGCTCCAAATCTGCCCCACCGTGGTAATAGGTAAATCACTTGTATTGATTTTAGAGGTATATATGTTGAGGTTGCTGGTTACATCCCACCAATTGGTAATTTTGTTTTTTGATACCGCTTCAAAACCGCTCACCATACCTGAATTGGCATTAATATAAGTACTCACAATTACATCTTCTCCGTTTATAGGGTTTTGTTCTTTTGTTTGGTAACGAGTAATTAAATCGTTGGTATTTTTGTAGTAAACTGATAATATAAGGTTATTGAGGCGGTCAAAGTTTTTAGAATAAGATAATTCAAAAGAATTGGTAAATTCGGGCCTTAATTCTGCATTACCCCGGCTGATGTTGAGTGAATCAGAGTAATCCATTATAAAAGGAAAAAGTTGAAAAAAGCCGGGCCTGTTAATTCGGCGGCTGTAATTGAGTTGAAGCGATTGGTCATTTTTTAATTGCTGTGATAAAAACACACTGGGGAACAGGCTGATGGGATAGTTGATGCTTACAGGGTTTGTGATGGCAACATGGCAACATT
>MKRO01000088.1 GCA_001896965.1 Sphingobacteriales bacterium 41-5
TATAAACGCTGCACAGAATAATAAAATCAAAGTGATTAAAAGCCGGGGTATATCGTTTATTGATAATAAAGGCGTGAAAGTGAAAGGAAGCGAGATCGGTCTCAGTTTGCAGACGATCGAAAATCAAATAATGCGGAATAACAGGAAGCAAGGGGAAACGGAGTTTGTGAATTTGGGGCAGAGGAAGTATGGACTTAAATTATAAGAAGTATGAAAGATGAAATTGCTACTTAAATCTTTCTTTGTAGGCTGTTGGTGTTTCGTTTGTAATTTTTTTAAAGGCTGTCGAAAAATAGGATGGCGTTGAGAAGCCGGTTTTATATGCAATTTCAGAAACGGACAAATCTTCGTTTTGAAGATAATGCTTTGCACGTTGTATACGCATTTTTAAAATATAATCGTTTATGCTAATATCTAATGCAATCTTAGCCTTACGATATAGTTGAATTTTTGACATACTCATTTCACGGCATATATCATCAATTGAAAAGTCTTCGTTAGAGATGTTTTTTTCAATGATTGCACTAAGCGTTTTAAGGAAAACTTTGTCTGATTTTTTCGCTGTACCTCCGGTAATTTCTTTTGGAATTTCCGCAGTAAAATGATCTTTTAATTTTGTTCTGTTCTCTAACAAGCTGAGCATTGTTTCTTCTACAATTTCTATATTAAATGGTTTCGTGATGTAAGCATCTGCTTTAGCTTTTATCCCCTCCAGTTTACTTTCCTCACTTGTTTTGGCAGTTAATAATATTACAGGAATATGTTCGGTACGAATGTCATTTTTTAAATAGCGCGTTAATTCAATACCGTCTTTTTTAGGTAAAACAACATCGCAAATAATAATATCAGGCATGTTTTCAAATACCATTATAATGCCTTCGGCGCCATCATGCGCTGTTAATATATTATAGGAGTGGACAAAACGTTGTGATAGAAAATCACGTAAGTCTTCATTATCTTCTATAATCAATAATGTATGCTCCTTTAGTTTTGCATCTTGCTGCTCATCAAAATTTTTCTTTTTTCGATTTTCTCTTTCCGAAAATCCGTCAATCCAATCTGCAGACCTGCTTTTGTATTGATCATGGGTGCTATTCAAAAAATCAGGGTTAAAATGCTCTTTCGAAAGTTGCAGCCTTATAGTAAATGTTGAGCCTTTATGTTTCTCGCTTTTTACAGATATGTTGCCATGATGCAGATCGATAATTTCTTTAGACAAGGTTAGCCCCAACCCGCTTCCGCTGATATTGCCGGCGTATTCGCCCGAGTAAAAACGCTCAAATAATTGGCTTTTTTCATCCTCACCCATACCGCGCCCGGAGTCCTGCACCTGTATTACCGCTTCTTTTTTAGCCTTATCTTTTTCAAGCGTAATGTATACAAAGCCAAAATCGCTAGTGAATTTTATCGCATTCGAAATAATATTAAAAAACACCTTTTCCATTTTTTCTGCATCTACCCAGGTTTTTAATTGCGATTCCTTAGTAATCAACCTGCAATCTATATTATGTTGTTTTGCAAATCCGCTAAACGTATCAATCACATCATTTAGCAACAAAACCAAATCAGTTTCCGTAACCCTAAGGTTCATTTTATTCAGTTCAATTTTTCTGAAATCCATTAGCTGATTTACTAACAACAACAATTTACCGGCATTTCTTTTGACAATGGAGAACTGGGCTTTTGTGCTTTCAGAAAGTTTTGGGTTGGCAAGCGCTTCTTCCGTTGGCGCCATTATTAATGTAAGCGGCGTTTTTATCTCGTGCGAGATGTTGGTGAAAAAATTTAGTTTTTCTTCATTAGCCTGCCGGGCTTTGTCAGCCATTTCAATAATTTGATTGCTCTGGGCTGTAATTTCATCATTCTGAACTTGCAGGATTTTATTAGCCGCTACAATTTTTTTTCTTAAATAAAGCAGAAGCCCCGCAAGAGCAACTAATAAAGAGAGCGATGCAAGTAAAAAAATAATCAGGTTTCTTTGTGTATTAAAGGTTTTTGTTTGTTTTTCGATGAGTTGTTGTTGGCGTACAATGTTTTTTTGCTGTGAGTTGATTTTGCTGATTTGTTGTTGCAGCATCACAATGTTGCTGCTGTCTACCATAATAGTTTTTAGTAAATTTTTTCTGGGTACATTTTCGTTGTTTAGTAACTGATGAGCGGTTCTGATAGCTTCTGCACCACCATTGGGATAAAGAACAGATGCTAACAATGTTTTATCTTCTATCCATTTAAGGCCGGTGCCCGGTAATGCATCTACACCAATAAATTGAATGTGGTTGATTCCTGCTTTACGACAAATTTCAGATGCGGTTTTAGCTGTAACATCGTTATGTGCGAATATCAGTTGCACATTCTGCAGTTCGTTCAGAACAGGCGTTAACTCTTTTTCAACGCCGTCGGCCAGCCAATTGCCATTGATTATCGTTTGGATTTTCAGTTTCGGGTAAGCATTAATTGCATCAGCAAAACCTCTTTCTCTTTCTTTTGCGGGTGTAGAGGTAGGTAGCCCGGTTATTTCAACAATATTACCAGTTTGGTTTAAATAGTTTGCTGCATAAGTACCAGCAATCAGGCCAACTTCATAATTATCGGCGCTTATATAACTATTATAGGCATCGCTGTTGATGTTTCTGTCTACTGTCACAATCTTTACGCCATTTTTATAAGCTTCTTCAATGACAGCGGTAAGAGGCTCTGCCTCGTAAGGGGAAACGATCAGCACATCAATTTTTTCTGCCAGCAATTCCCTGATCTGTTCAACCTGTTTTTGACTATTGTAATCAGCCTGCTTGTAAATAGCCTCCATTTCAGGATAAAAAACCAGCTCCCGGTCAATATTTTCCTTCATTTCCTTTCGCCAGGCATCCGTATCACCTAATTGTGAAATACCTATTTTGTATTTGACATTTTCCTTTTTACATGCACAAAAGGCTAATACAAATAGTGTAAAAAATAAATAGAATAGTCTTTTCATAATTTTTTTGACAAACAATTGTTCATTTAACGATTTCAAAGCTCTTGTTTTTTATCTGAATTTGATTCAAAATTAAAAGGGATTGATACAATTTTAAAACATTTATATTTTAATGAAATTTCAGAACAAGCTTATTTATTTGATTATCATTAGGTTAAAGCGGCGCTTAGAGAAATTTAATTTCTAAAATTCTTTGTCAATTAAACGAACTATTTACACGATGCCCAACCGGTAGTTTTGACCCGTTAAAATTTTATAACGATTCAAACAAGATTGCAAATGTCAAACAAATTATTCTTTTGGAGCCTGGTGGTTGCTTTAGGCGGTTTTCTTTTCGGCTTTGATACCGCAGTAATATCAGGTGCTGAAAAATCTATTCAAAGCTATTGGCAGTTGAGTTCTTTTGAACATGGGCTCACCATGTCCATAGCTTTATTTGGAACCGTAATTGGCGCTGCGTTGGGGAGCATTCCTTCTGACAGGATAGGCCGTAAAAAAACTCTTATTTTTATTGCAGTACTGTTCTTAGTATCATCTGTTTTTACAGCCATAGCAACAAACTGGTACGTGTTTTTGCTGTTTCGCTTTATAGGCGGGCTTGGCGTTGGGGCTTCATCAGTAACTGCGCCGGTTTATATTTCCGAAATATCATCTGCCAAAAACAGAGGGAGATTGGTTGCTATGTTCCAATTCAATGTAGTATTCGGTATCCTTGTTTCTTATCTATCTAACTATTTAATTGGAATTTCAGGTGGTGAACATTCCTGGCGGTTCATGTTGGGTATTATGGTTGTACCATCTTTGTTGTTTTTTATACTTTTACGATTTGTGCCCGAAAGCCCCAGATGGCTGATATTAAAACGAGGAAAGGTTGATGAAGCAAAGAAAACACTGGCAATAATTGATCCTCAGGGATACGAGCAGGAAGTTGAAACCATTTTACAGCACGATGCTAAATCTAAGGGTGCAAAAAAAGAAAATCTTTTTTCAGGAAAGTATAAGCTGCCGATTTTTTTGGCGGTAACCTTCGCTGTATTCAACCAGGTTTCGGGTATTAACGCCATCATTTATTATGCACCACGAATTTTTGAATCTTCAGGTCTGGGTACAGATTCGTCCCTGCTTTCAAGTGTGGCAATTGGCGGAGTAAACTTTTTATTTACATTGTTTGCTTTAACCTTGATTGATAAATTCGGCAGAAGAAAATTAATGCTGATAGGTACGATTGGACTGATTGCTTCCCTGGGAATTGTAGCCTACCTGTTTTCAGCAAAAGAATCTAACCCGATGGCAATCGTTTTCTTGCTGCTTGCTTATATCGCCTTCTTCGCCATGTCGCAGGGAGCCTGCATTTGGGTGTTTATTTCAGAAATATTTCCTAACAGCGTACGGGCAAAGGGCCAAACGCTTGGCAGCCTTACACATTGGGTAATGGCTACTATCATCACGTTTGTGTTTCCGGTAATTAGTGAGAGCCTGGGCGAAGGAGTTATATTTTCTTTTTTCTGTGTGATGATGGTGTTACAACTCTTCTTCGTAATAAAATATATGCCTGAAACAAAAGGGCGATCTCTTGAAGAACTGGAAACCAATCTTGTTTTACACTAAATCATTTTTGCTTTATGAACTTTAAATTCGTTTGCTTCGGCGAAGTATTGTTTGATGTGCTGCCTACAGAGGTAAAAGCTGGCGGTGCACCCATGAATGTCGCCTATCATCTTGGCCAGCTTGGTAATAGAACAACTATCATTTCAAAGCTAGGTAACGATGTGCGCGGTAGGGAATTAACCTCCATTCTGAAAGAAAAAAATATCAACCTCGATTGTCTTCAAATTGACCCCGATCACGATACGAGCGTAGTGCTTGCAACACACAATGAGCAGGGCGATATGAAATACGAAATTGTTGAGAATGTGGCCTGGGATTTCATTGAGTTGAAACAAAATTATGAATCGTTGATTAAAAATGCAGGGTACTTCATTTTCGGTAGCCTTGTCACCCGTAGCCATGTTTCAAGAAGCACATTGTTTAATTTACTGGATGTGCCCTGTAAACGTGTGTTTGACATTAATCTCCGTGCTCCTTTCATCAATCAAAAAAGTATTGAATACCAATTAAACAAAACCGATATTTTAAAAATGAACGAAGAAGAGCTGGACCTTGTTTCAAGCTGGTATGTTCAGTTTAATACTATTGAAGACAAGGTGCGATTTCTTCAAAATAAATTTCAGATAACCACGCTGATTGTTACCCGTGGTGCGAAAGGTGCTGTAGTGAATCAGCAGCATTCATTTTATTATCACGATGGATTTAAAGTAACTGTTGCAGATACAATTGGTAGCGGCGACAGTTTTCTCGCGGGCTTTCTTTCAGAGCTGATAAAGGGCAATGCGGTAGAAGAAGCGCTTGACTTTGCCTGTTGTCTTGGCGCTTTCGTTGCAACAAAAGCAGGTGGGTGCCCCGATTATACAATAGATGAAATTAAAAAATTACAATCTATTCTACATTAAGAATTTTCTAAACTTTAATAACATGAACATTTATTCACGCTTAAAAAAAAGAAAAATGAGAAGACTATTATTTCTGGTCTCATTCTTTCTGCTTGCCACGATTGCTAATGCACAGCAGAGGACTATTTCAGGTACGGTTACCAATAAAACCGATAATTTGCCTCTTGCAGGGGCTACTGTTACCTCTCCAAAACTTTCAGTTGCAACAAATGCAGACGGTAAATTTAGTCTTTCTGCTAACACGGGTGAAACACTTACTATTACCTACATTGGTATGAGAACGCAATCTGTAAAAGTGGGTAACGAATCTGAAATTACTATTCAGATGGAGCCTGGCGTTGTTGAAGGTGATCAGGTTGTGGTAGTAGGTTATCAAACTCAACGAAAAGCAGATTTGACGGGAGCTGTAACGGTCGTTGATATGGACGACATCAACAAATTACCCAATAATAATCCTATACAGGCACTGCAAGGCCGAATACCTGGAATGATTGTTTATACAGATGGCTCGCCAAGCGGCTCAAATGTGAATGTTCAAATTCGCGGTGTTGGTTCTATTAATGGCAATGCTCCATTGTATGTAATTGATGGCGTTGCGACTTTTTCAGGTATGCATGAATTAAACCCTAACGACATAGAATCTATACAGGTTTTAAAAGATGCAGCTGCTGCAACTATTTATGGTGCAAGGGCTGCAAGTGGAGTAATTATTATCACAACCAAAAAAGCAAAGAGAGGGGTTACATCGGTTACCGCTAATGCGCGGGGCAGCTACTCTTGGTATGGCACTAAAATGCAGGTATTAGATGCCGAAGGCTATGGTCGTGCGGTTTGGCAGGCAAGTGCTAATGACGGTTCCCCTTTAAGCAAATACCTTATTTATAAGTTTGACTACGGCAGAGACGCTAATAACAACTATACGCTAAACAGGATTTTATTGCCGGAATTTGTTGATACTACAACCCGAACCATGCGCACTGCTAATACAAACTGGTTTAATGAAATTTCTCAGCCTGCATATTCTCAAAACTATGATGTCAGCCTGTCTCGTGGGACAGATAAAGGAGGTAGCGTATTTTCCTTAGATTATTTGCATAATCAGGGAATTGTAAGAACAACTGATTTTAAACGTATGACTGCGCGTATCAATTCAGATTATAAGCTCATCAACGATAAATTATGGATCGGTGAAAATTTTTCAGTTAGCAGAACTCAGGAGGTTCAGGATCCGGGCGTTTTAAACCCTGCACTTCAGGCTTTGCCGGTTATACCAGTTCACACGATTGATGGTATTGGTTGGGGCGGCCCTTTTGGAGGTATGAATGATCGTCAAAATCCTGCAAGAATAATTGCGGACAACAAGCAAAATCATTACACATTCATTAGACTATTTGGTAATGCCTTTGCTGACCTCGAAATTTTTAAGAACCTGCATGCAAGAACTAGTGTAGGATTAGATTATGGAAACTTTGACAAGCGCGATATGCAACTAAGTTATGTTTCAGGTTACTTAAATAATCCTGATAACAAAGTTACTATGAGCCATTTTACAACATCGCAGGTAATTTGGACAAACACATTAAACTATAAAAGTGACTGGCTGAAGCACTCACTGGATGCAATAGCCGGACATGAAATTGTAAAGTACAATGGTATGGACTTTGGTGCCAGCCGTATGGGTTTTGCAAGTGAACATATTGATTATATGTACCTGAATGCAGGTACAGGTTTAAAAGATAATTATGGTGGCGCATCCGAAACACGCCTGATGTCTTACTTCGGAAAAGTAAACTATGTATTTGATAGAAGATACCTGGCATCTGCCACATTACGTTATGATGGTTCTTCAAGATTTGGTAAGAATAATCAATTTGCTTTATTCCCCGCATTCAGTGTGGGTTGGAGGTTGAATAATGAAGACTTCATTAAAGATAATTTCGATTTTATTTCTGATCTGAAATTTAGGTATGGTTGGGGTGTAACCGGTAACCAGGAAAATATTGACGCAACAGCAAACAGAACATTGTATGCAACAAATTACTCGGGTGGTGATCCCACCTGGAGAACTCCCGATGGTACTGCCTATGATTTGAATGGAATGGGGTCAGGAACATTACCTTCAGGATTTCAATTAATTCAAAGAAGTAATGATGACGTAAGATGGGAGTCTATGACGCAATCCAACTTTGGTATTGACTTCGGGTTTCTTAATCAAAAAATTTATGGGTCTGCAGACTATTTCGTAAAGACGACATCAGACATGCTTGTTCGCCCCGCTTATATTGGTGTAATTGGTGAAGGTGGTTATCGTTGGGTGAATGGTGCATCTATGAAGAATAAAGGTTTTGAACTCTTAATTGGGTATAAAGGATTGATTGCATCAACGGTAAATTTTGATGTAACTGCTAATCTCGGTACTTATAGAAACAAAGTAATTTCATTACCTGAATCTGTAGTGAATACATATGGCGGTAACGGAACTACTGATAATATTCTGGGACGCCCGTGGGGATCAGGTTATGGATATGTTGCTGATGGGCTTTTTCGAAATGCTGACGAAGTAGCAAACTCTGCAGAGCAGGGAGCTGGCAAAGGTTTGGGACGCATTCGTTATAAAGACCTGAATGGTGATGGAACTATTGACCAAAAAGATCGTACATGGATATTTAATCCGAATCCTGCATACACTTATGGTTTAAATATAAACCTTGGTTACAAAGGGTTTGACTTTATGGTATTCTTGCAGGGAGTGGGCCCTGTTGACCTGAATGTGTATGATGTAAAGTCAATGACAGATTTCTGGAGTATTAATGAAACAGGATCTAACAAAGGTACCCGCTTATTGGAGGCGTGGTCATCTGCTAATACAAGCTCTTCTATTCCTGCTTTAACATTAACCGACAGAAATAACGAAACCCGTTTTTCAACATATTTTATTGAAAACGGAGCATATATGAAACTTCGCAACATTCAATTAGGATATACATTGCCTTCAAAAATCTCTTCAAAAATCTCCGCTAAAAGCCTGAATGTATATGTGAGCGGACAAAACCTTTTCACTATTAAGTCTAAAAATTTTACCGGTGTTGATCCTGAAACTCCAGCATGGGGTTATCCGATTCCTTCTATGGCAACAGCAGGCGTAAGGCTTACATTCTAATCAATCTAAAAAATAATAAAAGCGTAAATATGAAAAAAATATTTTTAATTATAGCAGTTTCGGCAGTTTTATTAAGCTGTAAGAAAAGTTGGCTTGATGTATCTCCAAAAGGCACGTTAAGCGAAGCGCAAGTTGCTGAGAACCCTGATGGCCTTGTAAATGCCGCCTATGCCTATCTTGGTAATGACCACTACACAACGCCCTGGAGCTTGTGGCCTTATGGTAATGTAAGGTCAGGAGATGCTTACAAAGGTGGCCGCGATGAAGCAGATATACAACAGTTTCATTTTGGTGAAATTTTCATTAATCAAAGGAGCGATTTAGGAACACTCGATGGTATGTGGTTTCAATTTTATGTAGCCATTTCAAGAGTGAACTCTGCGTTGGCAAACCTGAACGCAAAAACGGATACGGAGTTTCCGGCAAAAAAGCAAAGGATTGCAGAAATGCGTTTCCTGCGTGCACATTGGTATTTCAATCTAAAGATCATGTGGAAATATGTCCCTTATATTGATGAGAATGTAAATTCTAATGATTATGGAAATATCAGCAATCGGGAATTGACAAATGACCAACTGTGGGAGAAAATAGCAACTGATTTACAGTTTGCAGTTGATAATCTTCCGGCATCTCAAACACAGATAGGCAGGCCAAGTAAAATTGCAGCACAGGCATATCTTGCAAAAACAAAATTGTATCAAGCATATGAGCAGGATGAGCAACATAATGTAACCAAGATCAATGCCGATAAATTGAATCAGGTGGTTACTCTTTGCGATGCTGTGATTGCATCTTCTTACAGCCTGGAGCCTGATTTTGCAAACAATTTCATTAATGGTTCTTATGAAAACGGACGCGAGTCAATATTCGCAGTTCAATTTTCAAAAGTGATGGAACCATGTTTGGCCGACTTAATTATGGAGATGTATTAAGTGCGCCACAGGGAATTGGTTGTTGTGATTTTCAAAAACCGAGTCAAAATCTTGCGAATGCTTATAAAACAGGTGTAGATGGTCTTCCCATGTTCAGTACTTTCAATAATGCTGATTTAGACGCAAATGTAAACACGGTCGACCCCAGACTGGATCACACGGTGGCAATGCCCGGCCATATTTGGAAGTATGATCCTAATACGGTTTATCAGGTTAGTTGGAACAGAAGTCCTGATGTGTACGGCACATTCGCTTCACAAAAAGAAAATGTAAAAAGATCAGAATATACACAGCTAGGCCCTTTTTATGCTAATACAAAAAACAAGATTCTTTTAAGGTTAGCTGATGTATTGCTTTGGAAAGCAGAAGCACTGATTGAATTAGGGCGGCATAACGACGCATTGTCTTTAATCAATCAGGTTCGTACAAGAGCAAAAAATAGTACTTCATTATTAAAATTGTCTAATGGAAATTTTGAATCGAATTACAAAATAGAAACTTATCAGCCTGGTGTAAATTGTACCTGGACACAGGATTTTGCAAGGCAAGCTTTGCGCTGGGAAAGAAGGCTGGAATTTGCTATGGAAGGCAACCGCTTTTTTGATTTGGTAAGATGGGGCGTTGCAGATACTTACCTGAATAATTATTTCTCTGTCGAAAAAACAAAGCGAACCTATTTAAAAGATGCAAAGTTTACCAAAAACAGGGATGAGTATTTGCCGATTCCTTACCAGCAGATCCAATTCAGCCATAATCTGTATAAACAAAATCCGGGTTATACGCAATAGTGAATTTAGTCCTATTATCATGGGGATGGTTCCGAACTATGATAATGAGACAATCGTTTTTCGACACGCTCAGGATGACACTTAAAACATTCAAGCAACAATAAAATATTATAAAAATGAAAAGTTTAACAGTGAAATACATGGCAATTGCTATAGCATGTATTTCTATAATCGGTTGCCAAAAGAAGGATTATAGCGCTGATCCTGCAAAGGTCGCAACTATATCTAATCTTCAATATCAACTTAATGGCGATACAGTTTTAATCACATGGTCTCTTCCATCGGGTGCACACGTTTATCCTCTGATTAATACTGGAAGCGGTTCAACCAAGCTTGCGCTCAACTCAACCGCTTACAAATTTGGAATTGTTGAAACTAATAAAGAGTATGGGTTTACAGTAAAATTAGCTGATACTTCTGGTAACCTGTCTTTAGGTGAAACAATCAGGTTTAATCGGGTGGGTGCATCTCCTGTTTCAAACCTCAGCGCTTTACAGGATGAAAAAGATGTGATAGTTAGTTGGACAGCGCCTGCTACTGCGGTAAGTAAGATTCAAATTAAACTAGGCGGCCAGACTGTGGAAGTTGCACCAACTGTAACGTCTTACCGTTTCACTAATATAGCTTTAGGTAGCTATACAATCAGCGCAGTAACAACTAATAGCAGCAACCAGCCATCAAACGCTGTTTACCTGCCTTTCAGGGTAGGTGCAACCGCTGTAGCCTACATCGGTATTTATTCAGATTCCACGGCGTTGTTAAATACTGGCGATGATGACGAAGTGGCTGCCGCGAAATGGTTATTCAGCCAATACGCTACTGCCAGGTACATTTCCTTTGACCAGATTAAAAATGGCTCAATAGATTTAAGCCAGTACCGCGTGCTTTGGTGGAACTATGATTTGGAAACCACAAAGAACCTTCCCGCTATAGCTTTAGATGCGACTGTGCTGAATAAAATAGGTACGTTTTATAAAAATGGCGGCGGATTATTATTGAACCAATTTGCTGTTCAATATTTTTGGAATCTGGGTCGCTTTACACTTCCATATTTTACAGAATATGGAACAGGTGCGGGTTTCAATAATCCTGATGCATGGGGCATTGGTATCAACGTTCGCAAGAAGCATAATTACAGTAACCATCCTTTGTACAAAAATATTAGTTTAACCACACAGAGTGATGGCCGTGTAACATTCCCTACAATTGGTCCGGGTTGGAAAGAAAACCATAATGCAGTAATAATAAGAATTCCGGAATATTATGGTTTACCTAATGATAGCGATGATGCTTTTGCAAAATTCAATGCTGATAATAATACGATGTGGTTAGGCATGTGGGATGGTATTGGTGACTACTTTATGGCCGGCATCATTGAATTACAGCCTAAAGATGCTTTTCTGGGTACAGGCATTTTCATTGGCATCGGTGGTATTGAATGGAACCAAAATGGAAGTACAAATCCGTATCAAAATAATGTTAGACAACTATACAAAAATGCAATTGAGTATTTAAAAACGAAATAGGCATTTCAATACCTTTCCGCCAGTTTATTAGCGGTGGAAAGTTTTTTACTTAAAAAAAATAACAATCATGTGTGGCAGTTCATTTTTAAAAATAGTTTTATTAAGCAGTTGCCTTTATGCTTGTGGCAAAAAGGATAACGGCGGCCAAAGCATTGTTGAAATCATAAAAGATTCAACTGCAAGCCTTATTACTTTAACCGAAACTGACTACCGGCCTGCTTATCACTTTACACCGGCCCGAAATTGGATGAATGATCCAAACGGGTTGGTTTACAATAATGGCACTTATCATTTATTTTATCAATACAACCCAAATGCAAGCGTTTGGGGACCGATGAATTGGGGTCATGCTACCAGTACAGATTTAATGAACTGGAAAGATGAATCCATCGCCTTGACACCGGATAATCTTGGAACTATATTCTCGGGCAGCGCAGTGGTAGATGCAAACAATACTGCCGGGTTTAAAAACGGCGTGCAAAACCCTTTGGTAGCGATCTATACAAGCGCCGGTGCCACCCAGCAACAAAGTGTTGCTTACAGTAACGATGGTGGTTTTACATGGACGAAATACAATGCCAATCCCGTGTTGCCTAATCCAGGGATTGCGGATTTCAGAGATCCTAAAGTTTTCTGGTATGCTGCATCATCAAAGTGGATTATGGTGCTCGCTGTAAACGACCGCATTAAAATTTATTCCTCATTCGATTTAAAAGCATGGACTTTTGAAAGCGATTTCGGTATGAGCTACGGCGCGCACGGCGGCGTGTGGGAATGCCCTGATCTTTTTCCGTTAACTGTTGAAGGCACAGGTACAACAAAATGGATATTATTAGTGAGCCTTAACGGCGGTCCTAATGGCGGCACCGCTACACAATATTTTGTCGGTGATTTTGACGGGAAGAGTTTTACCATTCCTGAAAATAAAACATTATGGATGGATTATGGAACAGACAATTATGCCGGCGTTACTTTTAATAATATTCCAAACACTGATGGCAGAAGGATTTTAATAGGTTGGATGAGCAATTGGAATTATGCCCAAAATACACCTACAACAACCTGGAGAAGTACGATGACCGTTCCGAGAAGGCTTTCATTGGCTCAGGTTTCAGGTAATTATATTTTGAAATCAAATCCTGTTGTTGAATATGTTGCATACAAGGCAAACAATCCTGATACGTCGGCAACAGGGCCATTAAAGTGGATCAGCACAAAAGATAACAAAATAATAAAAACGGGCTCTTACGAAATCGATTTTAATGCAGATCTGAATACGAGCACGTCTTTCCTGTTTACACTTGGAAACCTGAAAGAGAAAATTTATTTGAGTTACGATAAAGCCGCGCAAAATATTGTAGTGGACAGAAGTGGCGCGGGCGTTGACTTTGCGAACCTGTTGCGACAAAAAATCAATTGCCCTTTTGTGCCAAAAGCCGGTCAGTTAACGAACTTTCAAATTCTTGTAGATAAAACTTCAATGGAAATTTTTGTAGATGATGGTGAAAGAGTTATTACAACACTATTCTTTCCAAGGTATCAATACGACCTGTTAAAGATTGAAGGTGATGGAACTGCTTCGGCAATCAGCAACTTTAATATGAAAGGCATTTCAAAAAGTATAAATCGCTAAGCACAAAAACAGGTAATCAATATAAACAACGAAAACACAACCGCTCTATTAGATTTTTTAAAAAAATATAAAATGAAAAGATATTTGGTGGCTTCGGGTTTGTTTTTTTTAGTAACGAGCTTGTGCAGCAGTTCCTGCTCAAAAGGAAATGGCCCGGTAAAAAAGGACTCGACAACAATTGTTATTACCCCAATAGAACCACAGGCAACATTTAATTGTACTCAGCAAACCGAAAGAACAGACTATCAGATATATAAAATGTGTAATGATGGAACGCGTGTTGGAGATATTAACGTGTATTATGATGAACAATCTGGTCAGTTCAACTTGTACTATTTAAAAAACATTTGGAATGATGTTGCTAACAAAAGGCATCCCTGGTATGCTTTTACAACAACTGATTTTACAAGCTACGCAGAAACAGGCGAGTTGCTAAGTTGCAGCGCTGATCACTGTGCGCAGGATTTTGCAATCGGTTCGGGTAGCGTGATAAAGGCCAATGGTTTGTTTTATGTGTTTTATACCGGGTTTAACCCGCATACAGATTGCAGCAATATCAGAAAAGAAGGAATTATGCTGGCGACTTCAAACTATGCTACTACAGGCTTCGCAAAGGACGCCTCTTTTACAACATTATATGCGCCAAAAGGTGTAGGATATGATGAGTATGACAACTTTCGCGACCCTTATGTTTTTAAAGATGACGCATCTTCTTTATACTATATGTTGTTATCGGCTCGTAAAAATGTAAATGGTACATGGCGTGGGGTGATAACGTATTACACATCAACTGACCTTAGAAACTGGAATTTTAAAGATGTGTTTTATGATGGTGGAAACACTAACTTTTTCATGATGGAAACACCACAGCTTATCAAACTGGGCAGCATTTGGTATTTGATTTTTTCAGATTCAGATTCAAAATATACTTACTACCGTAAAGTCTCATCTCTGTCCGGTACCTGGGATGCACCCGTAGATGCCGATCGCTTTGATGGCAAAGGCATTTATGCTGCCAAAATTGCTAAAGATAAAAACGGTAATGCCTATTTATTTGGCTGGAATTATAACACAGTTGATCATACTGATGCCGGTGCCTGGATGTGGGGCGGCAATTTAATAATACACAAGATTTCGCAAAAAGCTAATAATGATCTGATCGTTGGCCTGCCCGAAAGCATCAGAAATTATCTTTCTAGAAACGATAATTCTTTGGTTAGAACCACCCAGACGGGTAATGTGACTGCAACAGCGACGAATTCATTCAATCTAAATGGTAGCGGGACCATGGCAAATGTTGTTTTCAATTCACCTTCATCAAACCGCTATGTTCTCAACACCACCATCAATTACAAATCTTCATTTAACGATTTTGGCTTTATGATTGGTAA
The DNA here is from genome assembly GCA_001896965.1 of Sphingobacteriales bacterium 41-5. Classification (GTDB taxonomy): domain Bacteria; phylum Bacteroidota; class Bacteroidia; order Chitinophagales; family Chitinophagaceae; genus Niabella. The sequence goes on from MKRO01000088.1 coordinate 14,915, forward strand.
TTGTGATGCGTCAGAGAATTTTTATAGCATCAGGTTTGTTCCGTCATTAAATACGCTACGTTTTGATACAGAAAAAAGAAGCGCGTTAAATTATACAACCGTCGCTAAAACATCTGTTCCCATTACCCTTTCATCAAACACCGATTATAAGGTTACAATGGTTGTAGAAAACTCGATTGCCGTAGTGTATGTAAATGACGCTGTGGCGCTTACCTGCCGTATTTATAAATCAATTGGTACTAGCTGGGGCATTTTTGCTGATAACAGCGAAGTGGCGTTCAATAATATTTCTTTAAAAACTCCTTAATAAAAATCAATGAAAAAAATAATAGTAACTGTTGCTATTGCCAGCTTGGGTATTTTATATTTCTGTTCCTGCCAAAAGATAATTGAAAAAACAGTTTACATAAAAGATACCACAATTATAAACGCGCCAACCGTGGTGTTGCCCGAATTCAATATTATAGACTACGGCGCTATTGGTGATGGGAAAACCGATTGTTCTGAGATTATTAATAAGATAGTCAATGAAAAAATACCTGCCTCTGGTGGAACTATTTTAATACCCTTTGGAGATTTTTTATTAAATAATCCTATAATTATTAATAAAAATTTTGTAACTATTCGCGGGTTGAACACCGGGCTTAGAAGCAATGTAGATGTGAATTCAGCTGCATTGGCTAACCCTGGTGGTGGAAGTAAGTTATTGTTAGGGTCATCCTCAATAGGTATCAATATACCTGTATTGCCCGATGTAAATGGAAGAAAGAATAGAGTGTCGGGTTTAGTGATTAAAAACCTTTTAATTTCTGGTGGAACGAGTATTAAGGGCGTTGGAATTAATATTGCACAGGACAATGATGGCGTAAGAATTGAAGATTTTGTGGGTATTAACTTAAATACCGGTATTGTGGCAAATGCGGCCGATGCAATGATCATAAAGAATTGCTGGATATCAGAATGTACCAATAGCATCAGCATGTCCAATGGCATTCAAAATATGATTAGTAATTGCCAGTTGGGTGCGCAGCCCGCAGGCATTACTGTACAGCTCACCAATCAGGAGAATTTTATTTTCTCCAACAATCACGTATATCCCGATGGAAACGTAAACCTGCAGATGAGCAATTGCAATTATGGTAATATATCAGGAAATAATTTTCAAAGCTATTATTTGGGCATAATTGAGTTAAATAACAGCAGTAAAAATCTTATAAGCAATAATATCATCTGGATGCGCACTCCTGCCAATCCAGCGAGCCAGTTACGTGGCCGCGATGCTAATTATGGAGTAGTAAGAGTTAGTGGTTTAGTGGTAAC
>MKRO01000089.1:0-889 GCA_001896965.1 Sphingobacteriales bacterium 41-5
GTGAAAAAATCGGTAAACATTAGGCCGGTTTATACTGGCACTATCGCTTGGTAGTGTTTTTAGTGTTTTACACCGGTTAATGACGGGCAAATTTAACATGTTGTGTCTAATGCTTCAAATTTGTGCTATCGCTTATTTAGGTGACAAAAAAATAATATATACCAAAAACGCTGTCGAAAATCTTCTTAGAAAATTACCCGGTTCAATTGTACTCCTAAAAATTTCATTTAAAATACTCCCCAAATAATTCGGAAAACCGCTAAACTTTCTTTTATTTTTGCCGATTGCCCATTCCCAACACCCGCTTCCAATTTGAAGAGGGCGATGGTGGGGTTTGGTTTTAAAGGAGGATACAATTGGCATTACCACATTTACTAAAACACGTTTATACATACGGTACCGATGAAGTGATCAGGCGCGGAAAGAAAACACATGCCCTGGGCTTTACCGAATTAATTGAGTACGATAAATTATCGGGTTCCGTTTCTTTTCGCGTAAAAGACGATACACACAGCACTTTTTACAAAGTGTACATCAATAAATTCAGCGACCCGAAAGCCATTTCATTGAGGTGTACCTGCCCTTACAACCTTGGTGAAATTTGCAAGCACGAGGTGGCTTCGCTTTTTCAATTACAGGAACTGATTGACAAAGGCCAATTGGGTGATGAAGAAATTTATTATGATCAGCGCCATACCGTGGTTAAACTGCGCAATCTCGATGTGCGTTCCATACGTCATCTGTGCTCACACGATGTGTTCAACGATGCTGAAAAATACCTACAAAAAAAGAAACCAAAAATTCTGCAGGCGAAAGATGAAACCGTAAAAGCCTCTGTTGACATTGAGGGAACTGTTTATGACGTTGTGATCCGTAAGAACGAAGAAAG
>MKRO01000089.1:930-11619 GCA_001896965.1 Sphingobacteriales bacterium 41-5
TACCGGCCATCCGCTCTGCCTTCCCAAAGTGATCGTGTTCCTGTTCTTAATACGTGAACACGGGAATACTTATTTTGATACGATTCGTAACCGCGACGTTGAAAAAAATAAATTACTCGAAGCCTATGGTTATTCATTAAATGATGACCTGAAAGGAAAATTTGAATTTGTTTTTAAAGACGGGAAACCTTTTTTACGCGTTCTGGATAGCAGGATTAAAAGAATCAACACCATAACCGATACCAATAAACCTGTACCGGTGCCGCAAAAACAGGAAACTGAAACGGCCGTTGAAACTGAAACCGAAACAGTGCAACCCTTGCTACGCCTGGGTTTCGTGATCAATTTCAACAAAAAAGCCTATCCGTTCTTTTCAATAGAAGCCATCAGCGGTGAACCTAATGATGATCAAAACGGCTTTGCCGGCCGCGTTGAAGTTTTGGATGTTTCGCGGTATGTTGATCCCTCGGCGTACACCGAAGCTGACAACTCGTTGCTGAATACCATTCGCAAAGTTCAGGATACCGAAATTAATAAATACATCAGCCGCAACACTCCTTTTAATGATATCCGGGAAAACATGGCGTTGCCCGAAGGCGATGAAATTCCTGCTGAAACCAAACAACTCGTTAACGAATACCTGATCCCACGTTTAAAAAAATTAGTGGCAGACGCGGGAGAAAATGCCTTGGCCTTCCTAATTCAAAAAGGAAAAAAATTCATTACGCAAAATATTGAACACATTGATGTGTTTGCAGAACCGGCCGATACACAATTTTATGTTGACACGCAAAATGATGATGAATACAGTTTCGATTGTCTTGTAAAGCTTCGCGGAATGGTGCATGGCGTGGAGGAGAATGAAAGTACTTCGCCCATCTTGTTTATCTACAATCACCAACTGTATTTATATCCAAATGCAGATGTGGTTTCACTTGCAGAACAATTTTTACCCGGCGGCCGCATTACTATTAGCAAAGAACACTGGCCGGAGAAATTGCACAACTTCATTTTACCGCTCGCAAAAGATTTTAAGGTTGACTTTGACAGCTCGATGGTGCAAACCGTAAAAAGCGCGGTTCCGGAAGTAAAACTGTTTTTGGTAGAAAAGGGTGATTATCTCCTATTCAGGCCCATGTTTACCTACAACGGTTATGAAGCGAAAGACGGCGGAAACGTTATGCTGATACCCGAAGGAGACAAAGTGCTTTCCATTCAGCGCAACAAGCCAATAGAGGATGCGTTTATTCAAAGACTGAAAAACCTTCACTCGAACTTTACCGAAACTGAAGAAGGAAACACGCTGGCTTTAAAAGGCAGCGATGTCATCAAAGACAATTGGTTCTTTTTGTTTGTGGATGCGATGAAGGAAATGCTGGTGCCGGTTTTTGGCTTTGAGGCCCTGCATAATTTCAGGTTCAATACGGCCAAACCACAAACACGCATCTTCATCAGCAGCAATACTGATTGGTTTGATGCTAAGATCGACATTATGTTTGGCGACCAGAAAGTAACTGTTGCCGAAGTGAAACGTGCGCTGGCAGCCAAGCAGCAATTTGTGCAGCTCAATGACGGCTCTCTCGGAATTTTACCTGACGAATGGCTGAAAAAATATGCACTGCTCTTCAGGGTGGGAGAGGGCAATACCAATAAATTAAAGCTCTCCCATTATCACCGCAGTGTGATTGATGAATTATACGAGTTAAAATGATGATGAATTATTCTTTGAGCTCGAGGAAAAATATAACCGCCTCCGTGATTTTGAACAAATTCATGACGTGGAACCGCCACCACATTTACAACCGGTTTTAAGGCCTTACCAGGAGGCGGGTTTTCAATGGCTGAACTATTTACACAATATTAATTGGGGCGGAATATTGGCCGATGACATGGGCTTGGGTAAAACAATACAGGCCTTATCATTTTTACAACATTACCGCGAAAAATACAATCACATGAAGGCTTTGGTGGTTTGCCCCACCACGCTTATTTACAATTGGGAAAACGAAATTAAAAAATTCACCCCTTCGCTCACCTATCATATTCACCACGGCAGCGCCAGAACAAGATCGTTGGACGATCTTTTAAAATATGATATCACCATTACCACTTACGGAACGTTGAGAAGCGATATTAAATTTTTTCTGGGTGTGAAATTTGATTATGTGTTGCTTGATGAAAGCCAGGCAATAAAAAACCCTGCCAGCAAAGTTACCAAAGCCGCCTGCCTGCTTTCGGCAAAACACAGGCTATGTATGAGTGGTACGCCGTTGCAGAATAATACATTTGATATTTACGCGCAAATGAATTTTCTGAACCCCGGAATGCTTGGCAGCATTGAGTTTTTCAGGCAGGAGTTTGCAATACCTATTGATAAACTCGGCGAAGCAGACCGGAAAGAACATTTGCGCCGTTTGTTATATCCTTTTATTTTAAGAAGAACGAAAGAACAGGTTGCAAAAGATCTTCCTGAAAAACAGGAGATGATATTGTGGTGCGAAATGCAGGACGAACAACGCAAAATTTACGACGCGTACCGCAATGATTACCGCGATAAAATTCTGGGATCAATCAACGACCAGGGCATCGGGCGGTCGCAGTTCACAATTTTACAGGGCCTGATGAAGCTGCGCCAAATTTGCGATTCCCCTGCAATTTTAAATGAAGATGAAGTGTTTGAAAATCATTCCATCAAAATTGAAGAGCTCGCGCGTGAGATTACTGAAGACATCAGTAACCACAAGGCGCTCATCTTTTCGCAGTTCCTGGGAATGCTGGCTCTTATTCGCCAAAAGTTGGATGAGTTAGGCGTGAAGTACGAATATTTTGACGGAAGCACTTCTGCACCCGACAGGGAAAAAGCGATTCAGAATTTTCAAAATAACGACGAAGTGCGCGTATTCCTCATTTCGCTCAAAGCCGGCGGCGTGGGCTTAAACCTCACCGCAGCAGATTATGTGTACATTGTTGATCCCTGGTGGAACCCGGCAGTGGAACAACAGGCTATTGACCGTACACACCGTATCGGCCAAACAAAGAATATTTTTGCTTACAGAATGATTTGTAAAGACACGATCGAAGATAAAATTTTACAGTTACAGGAAAAGAAACGCGCGCTGGCAAAAGACCTGATCAGCGATGAAACCGGTTTTGTAAAATCCCTCACCCGTGAAGATGTGGAATACCTGTTTAGCTAATTTTCTTTTTGTTTTTTTGTTTGGCGCGAAACGGCGATCAAATCCGTTTGAAACTCAGCCACTGAACAACAAATCAATCAGCGCCACAGCAGCCGTACAATATAAACTCCGCATTTCGTAAATACTATAAAAAATAGAGCCGTATTTTTGCCGACTTCAAGGATTTGAAAAAGGAAAATCTACATATTGCGCTGGTTGGCAATCCTAATAGTGGAAAAAGTTCGCTGTTTAACGTACTCACCGGCCTCAACCAAAAAGTTGGAAATTTTCCCGGCGTGACCGTTGATAAAAAAACCGGTTTCACTCAAATTGGCGGCAGACAGGCCAGTGTTATTGATCTGCCCGGAAGTTACAGCCTCTATCCGCGCCGGATGGATGAAGAAGTTTCGTACAAAGTAATTCTCAACCAGGACAAAGATGTTAAAGCTGACGTAATTGTTATTGCTGCGGATGCGAGCAGCCTGAAACGCAACCTGCTTTTTTGTTCGCAGATCATTGACCTGAAACGCCCTGTTGTTATTGCTTTAACCATGATGGATCTCGCCCGCAAAAAAGGCATATTGATAGATACCAAAGAAATGGAACGGGAATTGGGCGTGCCGGTCATTGCTGTAAATCCGCGAAAGAATAAGGGCATCGACCAGTTAAAGAAAGCAATTGAATTGGTTTCGGGCGAAATGTACAAACCCGTTCCCAGAAACTTTATTGAAGTGGCCGAACTTGCCCCCGAAGCTGTAAAAGATGCGCAGGAAGTGGTGCCAGGTTTAAGTGATTATGAAGCCATTCATTACCTCATCAACCATGAAACTTTTCCGCTGGCGAAAGATGTTCAGGAAAAAATAGAACAGGTTGAAAAGAATCATCATTTCAACCCCACTAAAACACAGGCCGAAGAAATTTTACAGCGGTACAACCGCATCAACCACGTGTTGGGCCAGTCGGTAACTTTTCCTGATCCCAACAAAAAATCAATTATCACCGAAAGGCTCGATAATATTTTTCTGCATCGGTTTTGGGGTTACATTATTTTACTGGGCGTTTTATTTTCGTTGTTCCAGAGTGTTTTTTTACTGGCTTCATACCCGATGGATTGGATCGAGAGCGCCACCGCAAGTTTCAGTGGCTGGTTAAGCGATGTGCTGCCGCAGAATAATTTTACCGATCTTTTAATTAACGGTGTACTGGCCGGCCTGGGAGGTATTATTATTTTCATTCCGCAGATCATGATTTTGTTTGGCCTGATCACCCTGCTGGAAGACACCGGCTATATGGCACGCATTAGTTTTTTAACTGACAGGATTATGCGAAGCGTGGGATTGAACGGTAAAAGTGTGATGCCGATGATTAGTGGGTTTGCCTGCGCTGTACCGGCCATTATGAGCGCGAGAAATATTGAGAACAAAAAAGAACGCTTGCTCACAATACTGGTAACACCACTCATGAGTTGCTCTGCGCGGCTGCCGGTTTATATTATTTTGATTGCGCTGGTAATCCCGCAAAAATATTTCCTGGGATTCGTCAGTTTACAGGGCCTGGTAATGATGGGCATGTATTTATTGGGGATTATTTTCGCAATGCTCGTTTCCTATGTTGCCAAATTTTTCATCAAAAGCAAAGAAAAAAGCTTTTTTATTTTAGAGTTGCCGTTATACCGCTCGCCGCGCTGGAAAAATGCAATACAAACCATGATTGAAAAAGCAAGGATTTTTGTGGTAGAAGCGGGAAAAGTTATCATGATCATCAGCCTCGTTCTTTGGTTTTTGAGTTCTTTCGGACCAAAGGACAGGATGCATAAGGTTTACGAACAATACCAGGCAGAACTTACTCAACCTAACGTTGACAGCACCCTCGCCTCCGAGAAATGGGCATCGGCAAAGCTTGAAAATTCTTACGCGGGAATTATGGGCAAAGCGATTGAACCCGCTATCCGTCCGCTGGGCTACGATTGGAAAATTGGCATTGCAATCATCACGTCTTTCGCTGCACGTGAAGTGTTTGTGGGAACCATGGCAACTTTATACAGCGTGGAAGATGACGGCAGGGAAAATTTGATGCTTCGCGAAAAAATGAGAGCCGCCACTTTTAATGACGGCTCAAAAGTTTTTACACTTGCGACCGGTGTTTCGCTAATGATCTTTTATGTGTTTGCCATGCAATGTATGAGTACACTGGCTATTGTGAAGCGCGAAACAGGCTCCTGGAAAATACCAATTATACAACTGGTTTATATGACCGGCCTCGCTTATATCCTAAGCTGGATTGCCTATCAATTATTGAAATAACAGGCTACTCCTTCAAAGAAAATTTTGTTTCTTTTCCGTCTCTCGTTAAAATAGCGCTGTTACCTTCGGCCTTCCATTTTATTTTTCCGTTACTGTATTCAGCGCCCTTTGCCGTGGCTTCGGTTTGCATTAGTTTTATTTCTTCACCGTCAATATGTAGCGTCGCCACTGCCATCTGACCATTATTATTGTAAACCGCGTTTACTTTTTTCCCATCGGCACTTTCGAAATCCCCGGTGCTGGTTTGTACACCGGCGGGAGCATTTGTTTCAGTAGCTGCATTGCTCACCGATTGATCAGGGTTTGAGGCAACCGTATCTGCTACAACGCTATCAACATGGTCAGTAACCGGCGCCGTTGTAACGCCCATTGAATCCTTCACGATTGTTTCACCGGATTCTGTTTCACTGTTATTACAGCTTGTTGCAGTTAAAACCAATACAATAGTAGTGGAGAGAAGTAGTTTTTTCATTCGTATTTATTTTTATGCCCGCCCGGCTGAATGCCGCTCGGGCGGGTTTTTAATGGCCGAATGCCTGTCGGTCAAAACGGGAACTCCGCATATACATTCCCTCCCGATTACTATCGGGATGAGAAAAAATTATCGTGCTTCGTTTCATCGCTTTGATCTTTATTGAATAAAATTTTTTAAGGATTAAAAGTATCAATTTAAAATGGGAAGCTCAAATGTACTCCGTTTGCGAACGTTGATTTTCCCTCCTTCACTCTTAGGGGCACTGCCGCCAGCGGTAAATATTACGCTCCGCAATTTAACCGCAATGCCCGTGCCAATAAAAAATGTTTCCTATTTTTATCGCATGGCAAGCACAACACTCACTATCAGCAAAATTGAACTGCACAGCATTTCTATCCCCTTAATTGAGCCTTTTGTGATCTCCCTCGGGCCCGTTTATGACGCTGAAAATGTTGTGGTGAAAATTCACACGGCAGAAGGTATTACCGGCTGGGGCGAGTGCAGCCCTTTCATGAGCATTACCGGTGAAACGGCCAAAACGGGGCTTGTTGTAGCAAAGCATCTTGAAAAAAAACTGCTTGGTTTAAATGCCCTGGATATTGAACAACGCATTGCGGATATGGACAGCGTGATATACGCCAACAACTGCATCAAAAGCGCGTTTGATATGGCGTTGTATGATATTGCTGCGCAGAATGCCGGCATGCCTTTATATCAATTTTTGGGCGGCGAAAAAGGTAAACCCATTTTTACCGATTATACCGTGAGTGTTGGCGACATTGACAAGATGGCGGCAGATGCGCTCAAAATTAAGCAACGGGGCTTCCCTGTGATAAAGGTAAAAATTGGAAAAGGCGGCACGACTGATGTGCAGAGAATCAAAGCCATTCGTGACGCGGTGGGCTGCCATATTCCCATTCGTGTGGATGCTAACCAGGGCTGGGGTTTTGAGGAAGCCATTGAAACTTTAAAAGCGCTGGAGCCTTATCAAATTCAGCACTGCGAAGAGCCATTGCCGCGTTGGGATTTTATGCGGCTGCCTGAAGTTCGTAAGCAAAGCCCCATACCGGTCATGAGCGATGAAAGCTGTTGCGATCATCATGATGCGAAAAGATTAATTGATCTGGGCGCCTGTGACCTCATCAATATAAAACTTGCGAAAAGCGGCGGCATTTTTAAAGCGCTCAAAATGATACGGCTTGCCGAAGACGCAGGCATGAATATTCAGATCGGCGCTTTTTTGGAATCGCGGTTAGCCATGACCGCTTTCGCACACCTTGCTTTGTGCAGCCCAAATATTATACATTTTGATTTTGATACCGCGCTGATGTTTAGCAAAGACCCTGTAAAAGGCGGAATTATTTATAAAGATGCCGGGTTGATTGAAGTACCCGAAACAACAGGCATCGGGGCGATCATTAAAAACGAATATTTATCCTGAGAGTCTCCAAAAAAACAGGAGTAGAAATATTTCCAAAATAAGGTTGCGTTTTGCTTTCTAAATAGTACGAAAAAAGCTCGGCTAATTTTTGGCAGCTTCTTTTTCCTTCAGCTTTTCTTCCCACAACCATGCCGTGCGCATCATATCATCAAGGCCGTATTTAATTTCCCAACCCAGGTTTTTTACAGCATAATCGTTGTTGGCATAAATAGCGATTACGTCTCCCGGGCGGCGCGGCCCAATCTCATAATTGAGTTTTACGCCGCTAACTTTTTCAAAGGATTGAATCGCTTCCAAAACCGTTACGCCATTGCCAGTACCCAGGTTAAATATTTCGTAATTAGAAGAATTCTTTTGTTCCTGCAAAAATTTAATCGCCAGCGTGTGCGCATGCGCAATGTCACTCACATGAATGTAATCGCGCAGGCAGGAACCATCCCGGGTATCGTAATCTGCACCGTGTACTTTCATGCCGGGTAATTTACCAATGGCTGTTTGCGTGATCGCTGGTACAAGGTTTTGAGGCCGCCCGATGGGCAGTTCGCCAATTTCAATAGATGGATGTGCGCCCACCGGATTAAAATATCTTAAAGAAATAATTTGCGTATCAAAAACTTTTGCCACATCCTGCAAAATTTGTTCTCCCATTTGCTTTGTTGCACCGTAAGGAGATTCGGCCGGTTTTGTAGGCGTGCTTTCTGTTACCGGAATTTTATCGGGGTTACCGTAAACAGTGCAGGACGATGAAAAAACGAAATAGGGAATATCAAAATCACGCACGCATTTCAGCACATTCAAAAGTGAGTTCAGGTTGTTTTCATAATACATGATGGGCCGGTCCACTGATTCGCCCACCGCTTTATATGCCGCAAAATGTATGATCCCATCTATATCAGTATTCTCCTGAAAGATTGCATGCGTATCATCAAAATTGCAAAGATCCACTTTGTAATTTTTTACTTTTTGCCCGGTAATCTTTTCCACTCCATCTAAAATAGATGCATCAGAACGGCTGTTGTTATCAACAGAAATCACATCATACCCGTTTTCAATCAGATCAACTATTGTGTGCGAGCCAATAAAACCGCACCCTCCGGTAACTAAAATTTTTGCCATAGTAAAAAAGTTATTTGCAAAGGTGCAGATTTTTAAGCACAGTTAAAAGAGAAAACGTTTGTGCAAAATTCCGTGTCTTTTCAATACTTTTAAAAATTCTTTTTAAGGTTATTTTTATGAAATTCAGAAAACTTGTAATTGTTCTCATACTCGCCGCAACTTTATTTTGCTATTTTACCAAACCATCAAAGGCGGATTTTATGGAATATATTCAGCCAGCCTTGTCCGGATCAGGCATTCCACCGGTGGTGGACTATCAGGATAAGTTTCTTTATGCAACGGTGAATGTGATGTACGTGAATGCGCTGAACCCAACAATAAAAGATGGCAGGCCGGTGGCCAACGCCAGCAAAGAAGAGTATCTCGGAATATTTAAAAAATTCTGGAAACTTGGTGATTGAAAAATCTAAAAACTATTATAATCCAGATCTTCAATTTTTTCACCCGGTTTTAAGAGGTGGGTTTTAATGCCGGCCTTTTCGGCATTAGGTAAATTAGAGTGGCTGTCATCAATAAATAGCGTTTCAGCAGCTTTAATACCGGCATCATTTAAAACAAATTCATACGTTTCAATAGCTGGCTTTCTCCTGTGTATTTTGTGGGAGTACCAGGCTTTAATAAAAAAATCTTCAAGCTTATGATAATTTGTTTCTTTTGATAGCTGTTTTGAAAAATGATCGTAGTGAATGGCGTTCGTATTACTTAAAAGGTATAAGTTGTAATCATTTTTTAATGTGATTAAAAAATCCAGGCTTTCTTTTCTATAGCTTATCAGCAAAGCGTTCCAGGCGTTTTTCAATTGTTCGTTTGACGAAGGGTTCGGTAGCATGGCGCTTAACCTGCTGTAAAATTCCTTATCGGTTATTTTGCCGGTTTCCAAATCCTGAAACAGTGGGTCTGCCTGGTATTGGGAGTACATTTCCTTAAAGTCTTTATACCCTAATTTCTCAAAAGCCTCAAACGTTCTTTTAAAATCAATATTGAAAATAACGCCTCCGAAATCAAAAATTATGTTTTTTATCATGAGCACAAGATAAGTGTAATACAACCAACCGGCATATCTTATTTCATATTAAAGCCTGTTTAAAAATCATGTGTTGGGGCCGGTTGTAATAAGCAGGGGAATTTATATCGCAAAAAAAAACCGGCTTTCGCCGGCTTTGCTATTCTTCAGTTTGTTTTTTCCTTTTGGGGGATGGTGGGCGTGGAGGGCCTTTTCGCTCTTTGCCTTCTTTTTCCCTGGCTGAGTCTCTGGCAACTTTTTCTTCATGTTTTCCTTTCCAGTAATTACCCACTTTGGTCCATCTTTCTTTCTCTCGTTCATGAAAGGCCTCGCGCTTTTCTTCCTCCGTCATGTTTTTCTCCGCTTCCTTAGCCGCCTTGCGGTCTTCTTTGACCTCTTCCTTAGTTTCCTTTTTTTCCGTAGCCTCTTTTTTAGCGGCGGCCTTTTTAGTTTGAGCATTTACCGCGCCAAAACTAAACACGCCTAATGCTATCGCTAATAATAGTTTTTTCATCTTTTAGATTTTTAAATTTTATAGGTTTTGAATTTGAAGCAAAAATAATTTATGCATCATTAAAACGCTGTTAACAATAAAAAAAAATATCGGTATCCGGCATCGCTAATTTGAGTGATAGATGCCATTAAAAAAGATCGAGTTGCGCCGGAATAATTTTAAAACTCCTTCGGTGATGGATACAAATACCATAAGCATCAATAGCATTGCGGTGTTCCTGCGTTCCGTAACCTTTGTTTGAAAACCAATTGTACTGGGGAAACGCAGGGTGGAGCTTTCGCATGTATTCATCCCGGCTGGTTTTAGCCAGAATGCTGGCCGCGGCAATGTTAGCATATTTCCCATCGCCTTTTATAATACATTGATGAGAAATATTTTTATACGGAATGAAATAATTTCCATCAACAGCAATATGCTGCGGAACGATTTGCAGCGCATCTAAAGCCAGGTGCATGGCTTTCTGTGAAGCCTTTAAAATATTAATGCTGTCAATCTCTTTCACATCTACCATTGCAACCGCCCAGGCAAGTGCCTGTTGTTGAATGAAAATCCTCAAATCGTTACGCACCTCAACTTTTGTTTGTTTGCTGTCATTCAACAACGGATGATGAAAGCTTTGGGGTAAAATTACCGCGGCCGCAAACACCGGCCCGGCATAGCA
>MKRO01000089.1:11734-21167 GCA_001896965.1 Sphingobacteriales bacterium 41-5
AAACATTTTTCCTCCACCACCGCGTGAATCCTGCGCTCGGCTTCTACCGGTTCGCCATCAATATGCATGGGCGCCATGCTTCGGTTGCTAATTTCTATTTCGGGCGTTTGAAAATAAATGACGCTGCGCTTTTTATCAATTTCCTCTTGTTTTAAAAGACTATTTTGTCCGCCAACCTGCATTAACGTATTCACAAGCATCGCCATTTTAGGCTGCTCTGTTACAATCACAATATCAAGCAAACCATCGCTTAAACTGGCTTTTGGCGCAATGGTAAAATGATTTCCAAACTGATTGCTATTGGCAATGCTGATAAAGTAGGCTTCTACTTCAAAAGTTTTTTTCTGCAACGTGATTTTAAAAGAATAAGGTTTTGCATTGAAAAAGTTTTTGAAAACCTGCTGAACATAGGTCATCAAACCCCTTTGGCTTTTCTGTGCGAAATCGTGTGCCACTTTTGCATCAAAACCTACCCCGCAAAGCATACAGGCAAAACGCTTGTTAATTCGAAACCCATCGGTTAATACAGCATTATTCTTAAAAATTGTTTCGAGGGCCTTTTTAGGCGTTTTATTAATGCCTGCGCCAAAAGCCAGCCCGTTGCCTGATCCTGCCGGCACAATTCCAAACTGTAACGGAAAATGTTTCAACCCGTCAATTACCTGGCTCACAGTGCCATCGCCTCCAACAATCACAATATCAGTTATTTTTTCTTCGGCAATTGTTTCGTGTAAAAAAGAATAATCGCCGTTGGCCACGGAGGGAATAAATTGAAATTTGATACCCTCCCTCAATGTTTCGGCCGCAATCACATTTTGCACTGCATCCTTTGAGCTGGTTCCGGATATAGGATTAACAATATAGATTATTTTTCGCTGACGGCGCATAATTTTTCAAAGGTAAAAATTTTGAATGCTAAAAAGCCCTGATGGAAGAAAATCCCGAAACCTGAATGCTTAAAGAGACCCCTGATATTAAAACACGATTGCGATAGGTGATTCTTTTTTCAAATACACTACCACCTCATTAAGGCGCTGCCCCAGGTAAACCCGCTTCCGAATGCAGCAAGGCAAACCAAATCGCCTTTGTTCACTTTGCCTGTTTCCCATGCCTCGCACAAAGCCAGCGGTACTGAAGCGGCAGTGGTATTTCCGTATTTCTGAATATTGTTAAAAACCTTTCCTTCGCCAAGTCCCATGGTTTGTTGTATCATTTGGGAAATGCGCAGGTTGGCCTGGTGCGGTACCAAAAGATCTATATCGTCAACGGCAAGGCCATTCTGGTTCAGTGCTTCCATTACTGCTTCCGGCATTTTTACCACGGCTTTTTTAAATACCGCCTGGCCATCCATGTACGGGTAAAAATCTTCCTTGTCCAATAGCTCCTGATTTATAAAAAGGCTACCGTAAGGATTCTCGGGAACCGATGGTTTCCACTGTTCGTTATGCACACCGCAATGAAAGCCGGGGTTTGGCATCGATAATATTTCTGCATTGTGGCCATCGCTGTGCAGGTGGGTGCTCAAAATACCGCGTCCATCTTCCGGTGATGGTTGTAACACAACTGCCGCAGCTCCATCCCCAAATATTACAGAAACATTTCGCCCGCGGGTGCTGAAATCGAGGGCATAAGAATGCGTTTCTGACCCGATGAGCAAAATATTTTTATACATGCCTGTTTTAATAAACTGGTCCGCAATACTAATTCCATAAATAAAGCCGCTGCACTGGTTACGAACGTCAAGCGCGCCCACTTCTTTCAGCCCTAAAATCCTTTGCACTAAAACACCACAACCGGGAAAGTAATAGTCGGGGCTTAAGGTTGCAAAGATTACAAAGTCAATATCAGCCGCGGTAATTCCGGCTCTTTCAATCGCAATTTTTGCAGCTTCCGCGCCCATTGTAGCCGTGGTTTCTTCAAAACGTTTGGCATAGCGCCGCTCCTCAATGCCGGTGCGCGCCTGTATCCATTCATCGCTCGTATCCATTAAACGGGTAAGCTCTTCATTGGTTACAACCCTTTCGGGAACATAGCTCCCGATACCTGCTATAATTGTTTTGCTCATAAAATAACTAACGTTAATGCACAGCAATATAATAAAAGTGTTTGTTTTGAAACTGTTTCTTTTCGTAATTGCTTTTTAAAATGGCGCTGTTGGCTTAGGAATATATCCGAACATCTGTTCCGGCCTTCTGCAGTAGCGGCTTTGCCGGCTACTACTGCCAGTCCGGCAGCCTTTCAACTAACGACCAAAAATCGTCTCATACCGGCGTTTCTCTGCTTGCGTGCATAACATTTTTTTAAGCGGCAGCAATTTTATATTGGTTTTGAAGTTTCACGATATTATCCCATTGCCGATTCATTTTTATGGTGCGCAGTCAAAGCATGTGGGTAGCGCCATCTTTAGTCCATAGTTGTCCGAAGCGTTTCATTCTGCATTGAGTTAATTTCTCTTCCGGTTATGACAACCGTTTGACACCTGCCGGGGTATGAGCGGATTGTATTTTTAAACCCCTGAGGTATTAACACCTCAAGGGTCTACCATCCAGTCTTTAAAAATATTATGCAGGGTGTGTGTGGAGGCCTGCGACGCCGTTAACTGATGGCTCCATGCAACACGCTTTGTAGTATCGGCGCCGGGGCCGTAATTTTTATATTCTGCATAAAAGGTTGTTGTTTCTGCAGCCGGCTTTCCCCAGTTATGCCAGCCTTCAGGCTTTATAAAACCCGGAAGGCTGCATTCAATAAAAACCGTTTTGGCATCATCCCGCCAGGGGCGGCCGAGATAATAGGAAACCCCCGTTTCACCCCTGATTTCGCAACCAATAAAAACATAACCAAAGGCTGCTTCCTTTGGCGTACTGGCTGCAGTGATATACCGGCCGCCCCTTTTGCAAAAAATGATGCAGTTTCTAAAAACAGCCGTTGCAGCACCAAAAATAAAATCGGTGGTGCCTTCAATATAACAGTTTTCATAATACTGGCGGCTGCTGAAACCGCTGCCCTGGGTGTAAAGGGTATCCTGAAAACCTAAAAACCTGCAATTTTTAAAATGAGCCTTATCCCCCGAAACCCGGACGGCCACGGCCTGCCCTACAGGACCCGCGCTGTTTTCGAATGTGATATTTTCTGCCATAAAATTATCGCCGTAAACAAAAAACGAAGAACTGCCGCTGGTACCAATATTTTGTCCATTCTCATTTTTTTTGTCGGCAAAATCATCGTAGGTTAAAATAACGCCCTCCACACTTTCACCCAAAAACTTTACGTTTTGTTTTGTTGCAGGCAATATGAGTTTTTCTTTATAAGTTCCGTTTTTAATAAATAACACGGTTGGCTGCCTGTTCGAATCCTTTACAGCATGAATTGCTTCCTGAACGGTTTTAAAATCACCGCTGCCATCCCGCGCTACAATAAGCACCACGCCTCCGGCGGCTTTTGGCCCTGACAGTTTTTTTGTGTTTGTACAGGATAGGCCCACGGCAATTGCAAACAATAAGATGAGGTATACTGGACTTTTAAACATCAGATTTTTACTTTTTGTGTGAATGATGTTCTACTGCTTCGCTGCCGCCCTGCCTTTGGCGGCTGTTAGTTTTTCCGGGCCACACAAATGGTTTTGAAGGTTGTTGGTACCAATCCCGTTCACCCGGCAGGTTAGGATTGGCAGCGGCAAAAATATTTTCCAAAGTATATGCCCCGGCCTCCGGGTTCGTTAATTGTTTACTCCAGGGCACGCGCTTTGAAGGGTTCGCGCCGGAGCCGGTGCTCTTGTATTCGGCATAAAAAACGGTCTTTTCATTTTCTTTGTTACCCCAGTTGTCCCAACCTCCGGGTACAATTGCTGCGGTCATTTGCGAGCGAATGAAAACCGTTTTAGCATCGGCACGCCAGGGACGGCCGAGAAAAATTTTTGTGGCTTCTGCTGCCGCCAGTATTTTGCAATCCAAAAAAACAAGCCCGAATTTTTTACCGGGCGTAGTACTTGCGGCGGTGATGTAGGAATTTGTTTTTCCCCTGATGGTGCAGTGCTGAAACACGGCCGTGGCCGGGCCGAAAATAAAATCAGTAGTGCCCTCAATATAACAATCAACAAAAAGCTGCCTTGCTGTTTCACCGCCGTTGAAAATTGTATCCTGGTCGCCCAGGAACCTGCAGTTTTTAAATACGGTTTTATCAGCATCAACGTACAGCGCCACGGCCTGGCTCACGCGGCCGGCATTGTTGGAGAAGGTAATATTTTCTGCCCTGAAGCGGTTCCCCGAAATTTTAGCAGTGTAAGACGTAAAAGTGGTGAGTTTACCGCGGCCGGAATAATCGTTAAACACAATAATGGTGCTGTCGGCATTTTGCCCGATGAATGTTACATCGGTATTATTTGCGGGTAGTTCTATCTTCTCGTTGTACACACCGTTTTTGATGTACAGAGTGATGGGCGCCAGCGGGTACACGCGCATGGCGTCAATGGCGTCCTGAATATATTTGTAATCACCGCTGCCATCCCCGGCTACGGTGAATGTGTACTGATATTGCTGCGGGTTGGAGGTTTGCGCCTGCGCAAAATGGCAGGTACCCATCAATAATATAAAAATGATGAGCCGGGCAGCATTGACCCTGATTGGGTTTACAACCTGCCGGTACAATTGGCGGGCGCGGCGCCCCACATGGCTTCCGGGAATTGCTTCCTGTTCCCGCGTCAACAATTTTCTCTTGTTCATGTTCTACATTTATCGCGTTAATTCAAAAAAGGGGACTTGCTTGAATACTTTATTCGAAATATTTATTTGCCGGCACATTAAAAACTTTCTTTAAAAATTCATCAATATAATTCACCGTTGGGGCAAACCAGGGGTTAAATAAGATGAATGAATGCGGGCTGTTATCAAAGCTGTGCACTTCGTTGTAGATTTTATGATCATCTAAAATTTTTATATAATCATTTCTGCCGGCATGCATTCTTGCTACCGCGCTATTGATGAATAAAGTAGGAACAGAACTTTTTCCGGCATAAGTGAGTGGTGATGCCTTTTCCCATAATTCATAATTTTCTTTTTTGGAATACCCAAACCAAAGTGTGGCTGCCGATTTTCTTTTGCTGTCATCACCTTCTCCTGATTCGGGATGCACGAAGGACAAAGTTCCGTCAAGGTCAATAATGGCATTGACTTTTGATGAACTATTTTTATGGCAAGCATTGCCATCAAAAGCTGCAAGCCCGTTGGTGTTGCCAGCCAACGCAGCTAACTGCCCGCCCGCCGAAAACCCGGCGACCACAATTTTATCCAAATCAATTTTATATTTTTTTGCATTGGCACGCGCCCATTTCACGGCCGACTTTACATCATATATTGCGGCGGGATATAAAGCTTCAGTAGAGAGCCGATACTCCGGAGTAAAAACGGTATAACCCAGCGCTGCCAAATGCTGCGCCAGCGGGTGGTGCTGCAACCTGCTGCCACTTCGCCAGCCGCCGCCATGAATCATAATGATGGCTGTTCTTTTATTTTCAATTTTTTTGGTGGGATAAAAAACATCCAACCTCAACTTTCTATCGTTGATATTACAAAAAACGATATTGTTCTTTTCCCTGATACCCGGCATTTTTCTTTTTTCAACTAAAGAGATGTAGGGATGAACCTTTAATTCTTTTTGATAAGCAGACCAATTGGCATAGGAAGTATCAGGGATGATCGTGAGGCCCTGCAACGATTGGGCGGGAACTTGTGTTCCGGTACAAAATATTACAATCAGCAATAATAACCTTACCATTTATTTCAGTTTTACAATCCTGTCGGCTAAAGCGGGTAATAGGGTTTTAATGTCCGCTAAAACCAATTGCGCAATTAATCGCGCGCCCAGTTCATTAAAATGCGTGTTGTCATTTTTTCCTTCGGGATAATTGGGATGCTCGCCGGGTTTCAGTTGCAGAAATAAAAGTTTAGAAGTTTCTTCTCCAAAGGATTGGTACAACTGCCTGCTTTTTAGGTCAAGGTTAATGACCGGCACTTTTTGTAAAGCGGCTACCTTTAGCACCAGTGGCGTGTATGTGGCGTGCGTTGCCTGTGCTTCGCCGTTAGTAAATTTTCTTCGTGATACGGGAGTTATTAAAACAGGAATGGCCTTTTTATCACGGGTTTCTTTAATAAATTTTTCAAGGTTGGCCATGTATTGTTCAGGTGTGGTATAGCGGTCTTTTTTTTCAACCGATTCATCATTATGCCCAAACTGGATGAAAACATAATCGCCGGGCTGTGCATCATCCATGATCTTTTTCCACCAACCCTCGGTGATGAACGTTTGGGTGCTCCTGCCGTTTTGCGCAAGGTTTACCACGGTTACGGTGCTGTCCCAAAAATGAACGAATGGCATGCCCCAGCCGGTTTCAGGGTAGGCGCCCAACCGTTTTACAGACATAGTGGAATCGCCTGCCAGGAATATTTTTATTTTCTTCTTTTGGTGCAACATGACAAAAGAGAATAAAAACGGCAATATCCAAAACAGTTTAAATAAGCGCATTATTTACATTTTATGGTTAAATTTGCTGAATAAAAATCTTCTTTAATGGACAATACTTTTGTTATAACGGTTACGGATAATAAGGCCCTGAAATTGCTAAGGGACCTTGAAGAGCTGAACCTGATAAAAGTTATTAAAACGGGTTTTACAGCTCCGACGACAAAGCTATCTGAAAAATACAAAGGCATTATTAGCAAAAAAAAGGGAGAAGAACTTGATGCCCATATCGGGCAAATGAGAACCGAATGGAACAGTATTTAATTGATACAAATGTTGTTTCGGGGTATTTGTCTGCTTCCTTACCAGTAGCCGGATTGACGTTATTAGACAAAATAATTGATGCGATACCCAAAATTTCTGTCATTAGTCAAATTGAATTGTTAAGCTGGGAAACAGATAACGCTACTGCTATTAATGTAGAGAATTTTATCTCAGATGCATCAATATTCAACCTTACTCCTGAAACCATTATATCTTGTGTACAGTTACGCAAAAAAAGAAAAATAAAAATTCCGGATGCAATTATTGCGGCAACCGCATTAGTACACAACTGCACTCTTGTCACAAATAACGAAAAAGATTTTTCAAATATCAAAGACCTTAAAATTATAAATCCGTCGAAACTACCTCACTAAAGTATTTAAATACACCTCAATATTCGTATAATTTTTATCGAGCGAATACGTTGATGCATCTGTTTTGTCTTTCGGGTTTAACCCGTTTTTAATTTCCCATTCATCCGGCATGCCATCTTTATCAGTGTCAACGGGTGCTGCGGCAGATTTCAATTCAGGCCATGCATTTACTGTTTTTTCATACGCAGTTTTTGCAGGGTAACCTCCCTGTACATCAATGATGTTGCCCGTCCGGTTTTTTACATCGTTAATAATCCGCTGATCCAGGGTATCCCTTGCGGGAAGGGATGCCCCGGCGTTTTTTAAAACTGATTGAAAAGCCTCTTCTGCTTTTTGCAAAGGGATGGCAACAACCAAATGTGGTTTATCAACGACGGTAGCGCGTTTTTCTTCTTCCGTTCCCTTATTACCCATAATAATACCGCGCCAGTTGTTTTTGGAAACATCGGGTGCGCCATCCACATAGTTGCCGTTCACAAACCATTTCCCGAAAGGCACTTTTAATTTTTCTTCTTTATTGGGATTTACAATTCTGTACCGCACACTTTTGTTGGTTGAGGGGCCATATTTGTAATAGTTGTTTACGATATTGTAATTGCCGCCTTCACCTCCGTACACGTTGTTGTGCCCCCAGTTGTATATCACGTTATTTTGAAAGTCGGCCAGTTCGGTTGCTGCACCCAGCCTGGTACCATTGAAGCGCGGCGTGCGGCTATTGCAATGCGCTATTAAATTATGGTGCGCACTAAAATGTGTTCCACCCCAAATACCACCGTAACCGTGATGCTCAAAATCTTTATCACCGTCCTCAAAATGATAAGAATCATTCAAGGGCTCCGAAATTATATTCCACTGCAGGGTTACGCTATCGCCACGATATACGCTGAAGGCCTCGTCCGTACTCCAACTGATGCTGCAATGGTCAATAATAATATTTTTTCTGCCCACGGCATTTAAGGCATCATCACTGCCGGCGCCATCCACCATGCCTGTATTTTGATAGCGGTCGCCCATTCTGAAACGCAGATAGCGGATGATTACATTGTCGCCTGTAACTGACACAGGATGGTCTGCCACACAAATACCATCGCCCGGAGCTGTTTGCCCGGCAATGGTCACATCGCCTTTAATATTGAGTTTGCTTTTTAAATGTATGGTACCCGAAACGGTAAATACAATGATACGTGGGACGCCCGCTGAAACTGCTTTTCTCAAACTTCCTTCACCCTCATCATTTAAGTTGGAAACGATGCGGACCTCGCCACCACGGCCACCTGTTGCGAATTTGCCAAAGCCTTCTGCACCGGGAAAAGCGATGGGGCGATCATCATTTACTACGGGAACGGCAATCGTTTTTTGCTGCGCCGCACATGCTGCCATTAAAGTTGAAAAAATCAGGAAAGCTATTAATAGTCTATTCATCTAGTAGGTAACGGTCAGGCGGAGACCGTCAGGCCGTTATTTTTGTCCGTCAGTTATAGCCTTTACGAGGCTGTTGAAATATACTTCAATATTATCATAAGCGCTACTCAGTTCTTTACCGTTTGCGTTGGGTACTTTGGGATCGAGTTTGTTCGCAACTTCCCAGGTATCGGGCATTCCGTCGCCGTCAGTATCCAGCGGCGCGGTGGCCGTTTGCAACAGCGGCCAGCCGCCCACATCCTTTTGTGTATCAATGATACCGGGCAGGCCTGTTACGGAACCTTTATACATTGCCGTACCCGTTCTTACCTCATTGACAATTCTCGAGTCAACCGCATCTCTTTTAAAAGATGCTCCTGCGTAACTAAGTACCAACTCATAAGCCTGTTGCGCAATGTGATTTGGAATAGTAGTGCTGCTAAATGGCACAGATTTTTTAACCATTGCTTCCGTAATACCTGCATCATAATCCACTGCGCCGCTCCAGTTATTTGCCGTCACAGTCGGGTTACCCTCAACGTAATTTCCGTCAATGTAAAATGTTCCGTAGCCCGGCGCATACACCAATGGGTCCGGCGCACCGGTAGCATTATCCTTCGATACCTGCATGATGCGTTTATTTCTGTTAGTAGGCGTTGCCGGCCCGGGTTTGTAGTAATTATTCACGATATTGTATTCGCCATTTTCACCTCCATAAGCGCTGTTGCTGCTCCAATTGTAAATAACATTGTTTCTGTAGTCAACTTTATCAATACCAAACTTCCCAATGCCTGTTCCACTGCCGCTGCTGTAGCGTAACCCTCCGTCAAACCTGGGGTTGCGGCTGGTATGATGGGCAATTAAATTATGATGAAATGTGG
>MKRO01000089.1:21263-22331 GCA_001896965.1 Sphingobacteriales bacterium 41-5
TAAAATTTTTGTTGTGATAGAAAGAGGCAGTTTCGTCAATCGACCAGCTTACTGAACAATGATCAATGATACAGTTCTCGACGTCACGGCCCCAAATCGCATCGGCCTCTATCGTGGCCACATTGGTATCTCCCAGCCTGAACCTCATGTAACGGATGATAACATTGTTAGCGGCAATGTTCACTTCATTATCCTGAATACAAATACCATCGCCGGGAGCGGATTGCCCTGCGATAGTGACGTCGCCATTTTTGATTTGTAGCCTTGATGTAAGCCTGATGTTGCCCGATACTTCAAAAACAATCATTCTTTTACCCGTTTGATTGATCGCATCCCGCAGGCTGCCGGGGCCCGAATCGTTCAGATTAGTTACCTTAATAACTCTGCCGCCGCGGCCGCCGGTCACATCTTTTCCTGCACCTTCGGCACCGGGGAATGCAAGAGCTGGTTCCTGAACCTGTACCGGTTTTTGCGGCGCAGAAGGAGCAGGATTATCAGTACCGGACCTGGAGCAGGAGCCAAGGCCAAATAAAAAAATGAATAATATCGTTATAACATTCCTCATATAAAACCCGCATTTGCAAAAATTGCAGGCCGGAGTACAGCCTGCAATTAGTTTGTTCAATATTTTAAAATTCTTTTACTGTAATAAGCTCTACGTCACAATTCTCACGTGCGCCTATTATTATTTAATTATTGAACCCATCTGGGATCACCTATTCCTGCAGCTTTCAATTCAATATTACTTACCGTGAAATTACCTGTTGCCGGATTTGCAAAGCCCGGATCCAGTGTGGTATAAACACCCCGGTCAGAGTTTGTTACTGACGTGGAATAATAATTAGGCGCCTGGAAATAGTTGTTGTTGCCCCTTTCAGTAACATTCGTTGCCGACTGGTTGGTAAACTGCCCGTTTGAACCGGCAATGATATTTTTATTAAACTTAATTTCATGAGAACCATTCGCCAGCCTTATGTACAGCACCCTGTTGGAGGTTCCCTGGCATATATTAAAGAAGGTATTATTATTGATGGTAATAACACTTCTTACACCGGGGAAGTTGGTGGT
>MKRO01000089.1:22455-22788 GCA_001896965.1 Sphingobacteriales bacterium 41-5
GTTGCACTGTATATCCTGAATGATGTTTCCTTTATAAACGACTGAAGATATTCTGGTCGCACTGTTCACGTAAATAATCCCTTTTACATAATTCTTAATCGTACAATCTTCAATGCTTAAAGGTGCAAACACCGACCCGGCGGAATAAATGATCGCCTGATTGTCGTTCAGCGCACCCGTTCCATCCAGGATTAGGTCTTTCAGTTCCAGCCCCGCATTATCAGAAATGCGAAAAATGGTTCCTTTCAATACCGGTTTATCTGCCGGCCTGGCGCCTTTTATGGCAATAGATTTTGTAATGGCAATATCCTGTGTAATGTACTCGCCCGGCAT
>MKRO01000090.1:0-9354 GCA_001896965.1 Sphingobacteriales bacterium 41-5
TGCTTTGGAAGGGAACTATTTTAATTGAAATGAAAAGCAGGGGCAAAAATCTCGACAAAGCCTACCAACAGGCCAAAGACTATACATACGGCCTAAAACAACACGAACTTCCAAAATACATTCTCATTTCCGACTTTGAAAACTTTAGGCTTTACGACCTTGAAGAAAATAAAACAATAGCTTTTAAACTGAATGAACTTATAAGCAATGTTCAGCATTTTGGTTATTTATTAGGTTATCAAAAAAAGATTTTCAAAGAGCAGGACCCCGCAAACATAAAGGCGGCAGAATTAATGGGAAAACTGTATGACCGCTTAGAAGAAATCGGCTACACGGGGCATCCATTAGAAGTGTACTTAGTTCGTATTTTGTTTTGTTTGTTTGCCGAAGACACCACTATTTTTAACAAACAACAGTTTCAGGAATATATTGAACAACGAACCAGTGAAGATGGCAGCGACATTGCATCCAAACTGCAAGAACTTTTTCAGGTACTGAACACTCCAAGGGAAAATCGCTATAAAAATTTGGACGAGCAACTTGCCGACTTTCCCTATGTGAACGGAAAACTTTTTGAAGAAAACCTGCCCACGGCAAGTTTCGACAGTAAAATGCGGGAGGCCTTACTAAATTGCTGTTACATTGACTGGAGTAAAATATCACCGGCGATATTTGGTTCTATGTTTCAAAGTGTAATGAACCCAAAAGAGCGCAGAAACCTGGGGGCGCATTACACCAGTGAAACCAATATCTTAAAATTGATCAAACCGCTTTTCTTAGATGAACTTTGGAAAGAATTTGAAAGTATAAAAGACAACAAAAACAAACTTCCCGAATTTCATAAAAAACTAAGCAGACTCAAATTCCTTGACCCTGCTTGCGGTTGTGGTAACTTTCTTGTGATCACTTACCGAGAATTGCGACTGTTAGAACTTGAAATTTTAAGAGCACTCAACAAATCAGGACAAAGAGTCATTGACGTAAGAGATATTATTTGGCTTGATGTAGACATGATGTACGGAATTGAATACGAGGAATTTCCTGCAAGAATTGCCGAAGTAGCCATGTGGCTTATTGACCACCAAATGAATATGCAAATAAGCAATGAGTTTGGGCAATACTTTGTGAGGTTACCATTGAAAAAGGCAGCTAAAATTGTGCATGGCAATGCTTTAAAAATAGAATGGGGCGATTTATTAAAAAAACAAACCATTGAAATAGAAGCAGGCGACACTACACTGATATTAAATGAACCTGCTATTGAATACCAAACAGTAAACGTAATAACAAAAAACCTTACCGTTATTGACCAGCGAAGCGGAACCACAGAAAAAATATCTATCAAACATACATTTGACTACATTATAGGCAACCCTCCCTTTATTGGATATGCTTGGCAAAATGAGGCTCAGAAAAAGGACATGGCATCGATATTTTCTACGGTAAAGGGAGCAGGAGTTTTGGATTATGTGACAGCTTGGTATGTAAGAGCTGCACAGTTAATTCAAAACACTAAAACGAAAGTTGCTTTTGTTTCAACTAATTCTATTTCCCAAGGCGAGCAACCTGGAATATTATGGAGCTTACTTTACAACCATTACAAGATCAAAATTCATTTTGCTCATAGAACTTTTAGTTGGAGCAACGAAGCTAAAGGCAAAGCTGCTGTACATGTTGTGATAATCGGATTTGCAAATTTTGATTCAAATAATAAAGTTATTTACGAGTATGAAAATCCTAAAGGAGAACCACACGAAATAAAGTCTAAAAATATTAATCCATATTTAGTAGACGCAAAAGATATAATAATTCAGAAGAGAAGTACACCAATTTGCAATGTACCACAAATAAACAGAGGCAGCGATGCAATTGATGACGGCAACTTGTTATTAAACCAGAGTGAAAAAGACCTTATTGTTACCAAATTCCCTGAAGCATCTAAATTCATAAAACCTTTTCTTATGGGGAGGGAGTTTCTAAATAATATTCCTCGATATTGCATTTGGCTAAAAGATGTAAACCTTGCCGAGATTAGAGAAATTGATTTAATTTATGACAAAATAGAAAAAGTAAAATCCTTTAGAAAAAAAAGCAAAAGACCACAAACACTTAAAGCTGCAAAATTCCCGTCTTTGTTTGGAGAAGAACGACAGCCGACTTCAGATTATTTGGCAATACCAAAAGTTTCATCAGAGAATAGAGAGTATATTCCTATTGCATTTTGCTCAAAAGATATTATCTGTGGTGACAAACTTTTCAATCTGCCCGATGCCTCAAATTTCTATTTTGGAATACTTACTTCCACCATGCACATGGCATGGATGAGAGCTACATGCGGAAGATTGGAAAGTAGGTACAGCTATTCAAATACCATTGTGTACAACAATTATCCCTGGCCACAAAACCCAACAGACAAACAAGTAAAAGCCATAGAAACAGCGGCACAAAAAGTTTTAGACGCTCGGGCAGAATTTCCGAACAGCAGTTTAGCAGACCTTTACGACCCGCTAACAATGCCGCCAACATTGATAAAAGCCCACAACGAGTTAGACAAAGCTGTTGACCTGGCATACAGGCCACAGGCATTTATAAGCGAAGCCAACAGAATGGTATTTCTTTTTGAACTCTACGAAAAATATACGGCAGACCTGTTTACTATTGACAAGAAAAAACCTAAAAGGAAACAAGCGCCAGACAACTGATCTTTGGTTGCGGCCACTGCATGAAAATGTGGTTGCACGGAACGCTGAGAGAACCAAAGTAACACTATTGCCGCCTTCAAAATTTCTTCAAAATTGTATTTTAAATTTGCAGCATGAAAGCCTGAAAAAATGAAAATCCTGATAATTGAAGATGAGAAAGAGCTTGCCAAAAGCATTGTAGAATATCTTTCCGAAGAAAAATATTTATGTGAAGTTGCTTCCACTTTTACTGAAGCAATGAACAAAATAGATGTGTTCAATTACGACTGCATTTTGCTGGATATAACCCTGCCGGATGGGAACGGCCTGAAAATTTTAGAGGAATTGAAGAAAGAGAATAAGCAGGACGGCGTTATTATTATTTCGGCAAAAAACTCCGTTGATGATAAGATTAAAGGGTTACAAACGGGAGCGGATGATTACCTGGCCAAGCCTTTTCACTTGTCGGAACTAACAGCCCGAATCTACTCGCTAATCAGAAGAAAACAGTTTAACAATTCCAACACGATAAAGCAGGACGACCTTGAAATTGACCTTTTGGCAAAAACCGTTGTTCTTAACGGCAAAGCTATTACACTTACCAAAAAAGAGTTTGACCTGCTTATCTATTTCATCGGGAATAAAAACCGTGTACTTTCCAAAAGCACTTTGGCAGAGCATCTTTCAGGGGATTTTGCTGATATGATGGACAATCATGATTTTGTTTATGCACACGTTAAAAACCTGAAAAAAAAATTAAGTGACGGAGGAGGAGAACAATATATAAAAACCGTTTACGGTACAGGCTATAAATGGGAAGGATGAGTTATGAGTAGTGAGTTATGAGTGATGAATGATAAGTTATGAAGGAAAGTGTTTTGAAAAATAAAAGTTTTGCCTTTGCAATTAGGGTTGTAAAACTGTATAAATATCTTGTAAGCGATAAAAAAGAATTTGTATTGAGCAAACAACTTTTGAGGAGCGGAACTGCTGTAGGTGCTTTAATTCGTGAAGCTCAAAATGCAGAAAGCAAAGCTGACTTTATTCATAAATTGGGAATTGCTCAAAAAGAATGCGATGAAACATTATATTGGTTAGAACTATTATTTGAAACAGAGTACCTGTCACAATCCGAATTTGAAAGTATGAGCAAAGACAACTCAGAATTGCTCAAAATGCTACGCAGTGCAATTATTACATCAAAGAAAGGTAAAATAAGTTAGGAGTTATAAATGATAAGTGATGAGTTGATTTCAACAGAAATGAATATCAATAGAACCGAAATATTAAATCGCATTTGCTACACAGAAGTTGTTTATCACAGAATAAACAAGAAGTTGGAAAGCAATTATTCAAGGTCTGAAATCGAAAACCTGATTTTTAATATTATAAACGAAACTCAGGAAATGTTCTTTCAAAGAATCGGTAAAAATAATTACGTGACAAATACTGAAAGAAATATCAAAATTATAATCAACACCAACACTTACAGAATCATAACCGTTGACAGAATGACGAAACAACTTTTTGTTCGGAGCTATGAGTTAGGAACGATAAAAACCTCATCACTCATTATTCACAACTCATCACTTATAACTTGAAAAAAAAACCGTTTACGGTACAGGCTACAAATGGGAAGGATGAAAAATTTATTACAGAAGTCGCTCAAGCAGCTTACCATCTACGCATTCATTGTATTTGCATTGAGCATTCCGTCGTATTTTCTTTTAGTAGACTGGATTTGGCTAAAGGAACTGGACGAGAACAATCATCTTATTGCAGAGCGGATAGAGAATGAATTTAATGAGCAGCATATCAGCGACGAAAAATTAGCTGAAAGCATTCAATTCTGGAATGAGATACAACCAACAAGTAAAATAGAAAACGCCGGGCAGCCTTTAACAAAGGACAGTTTGTATACTATCAGACGAAAAAATATCTATGCTACCAGGGATGACGCAATAGACCGCTTTCGTGGTTTAAAAACCAACATTAAAATCAATAATCAGGATTATGAACTGACCATTGAAACCAACGTGGAAGAAACCGAAGAAACCGTTGCTTATATTGCTATGATCACCTTGCTTTTCTTCCTTATTTTGGTGATTGGTTTTTGGATTTTGAACCGGCGGCTTTCCAAAAAATTATGGCAACCTTTTCAGGATACTTTACAAAAATTAAAGTCGTTTCAATTAAACAGTCAAAGGCCGGTTTATTTTGAGGAAACTGATACCATTGAGTTTGCCGAGTTAAATGCAACGCTCGATAAATTACTTCAACATAGTATTACCACTTATAAAAATCAAAAAGAATTTACTGAAAATGCTTCGCACGAACTGCAAACCCCGTTAGCGGTTCTGAAAAACAAAGTGGATATTCTGTTGCAAAGCAATGACCTTACCGAAAAGCAATACCACATTGCAGAAGAAATGAATAAAGCGCTGATCAGGAGTTCGCGGATAAACAAAAACCTGTTATTGCTTGCAAAGATTGAAAACAGCCAGTTCGATAACTCAGGGCAAATTAGGTTCGACACTTTGGTATTGCAAAGTATGGATGCGCTGCAAGAGCATTTTAACGAGAAGAAAATAAGTGTAGCGCGCGATATTAGTTCAGATGTGGAAGTGAAAGGCAATGGCGGTTTAACCGAAGCCCTTATCAATAATATTATCATCAATGCAATCCGCCATACACCGCCCGCAGGTACTATCAGAGTGGCATTAACAACATCGGTTTTTGAGGTTAGGAATTCGGGAGAACAGGCACTGAGTACCAGCCTGTTATTCAAAAGATTTTCCAGGATGCCGGCGGATGATAGCGGCGGCGGGTTGGGCTTATCCATTGTGCAGGAAATATGTAACCTTCACGGCTGGCAGGTAACCTACCGATTTGAAAATAACGAGCATATTTTCAAAGTAGCATTTTAAATCTTTTACGATACAGGTTTTATTTCTTGTCTTATGAAAAGACAACAGAATAAAATTCTTTTTAAACTTGCAAAAAATAAAATGTTTTTGATGAAACACGATCATACTTCAAATGATGCTTTAATACTTTCGGCAGGGGAAGGCAGAACTTACAACTGCGGTACTATGACGGCAGTATTTAAAGCTGACGAAAATGAAACCAATGAAAAATACAGCATATCCGAATGGTGGCTGCAACCAAATTCTGACGGGCCAGGCCCACACCGGCACGAGGACAACGTTGAGGTATTTTATGTGGTTGAAGGCTCAATGTCTATTCTTATTGGCGACAAATGGATAGAAGCCGATAAAGGAACATTCATAAGGATCCCTGCAAAAACGATCCACGATTTTGCAAATAGAACCGATAAAAAAACAGGAGTTCTTAACTTTTTTATTCCGGGAGGTTTTGAAAGAAATATGCCTGATATCGTTAAATGGTTTGAAGAAAATCAGAGTGAAAAATAACTTTATAGTAAATAATAGCAATAATATTATGAAGACAATATTTGACCAAACGCCAAGAGAGAAACTAATACAAATAGCAGCAGCGTTTTCAAACGGGAATTTTGAGTTAGCCTTCCCGTATTTGGCCGATGATGTTTTATGGAATGTTGTAGGTGAAGATTATTTTGAGGGGAAAAACGCGGTAATAGACAATGGCCATCAAATTGCAAATTATTTTAAATCTGTAACGACCAATTTTAGAACCATAAATGTTATAGCAGACAATACCCGAGTTGCTATTAACGGAACGGCAGAATTTATTCGTGACGGCAAAAGAGTAAATTTTGTTTCTGCTTGCGATGTTTATGAATTTAATGATAACAATGAATTGCAGACGATAACCTCATATTGTATAGCAGACAAGAAGTAATATGATAACAAAAAAAGACGAATGGATTTCACTAAAATGAAAGATTTGACATGGAAAATTACAGCGATCTCATTAAACTGAACGCACCCGCAGACAAAGTGTTTGATGCATTAACCAACGAAATACCGCTTTGGTGGACAGAAATGTTTGAAGGCTCGGCAAATAACAAGAACGATGCATTTACGGTTCGCTTTGGGGAAACTATTTACAAGACAATACTGGTAAAAGAAATTACCAATAATCTAAAAATTGTGTGGTCAGTTACCGACTCATTGATCAATATCCCCGAACTAAAAAACCAAACCGAATGGATAGGAACAAGTATCGAATGGGAAATAATACCGCAGGGAAGCAAGACGGAATTACTGCTTACACATATAGGATTACGGCCTGATATTGAGTGTTACGACATTTGTACAACCGGCTGGAAACAGTTTACTAACAGCCTTAAGCTATTTGTGGAAACAGGAAAAGGGAATCCGTTTAAACAGTAAATCAACAAAATGAAAACAATAATTGACTATTCTACAAATGATGAATTGATTGACAGAATTGCTTCCCTGAATGAAAATAGTATTGCCCAATGGGGTAAAATGAATGTTTCCCAAATGATAGCCCATTGCTTATTATGGGATGAAATGGCCTTAGGAAAAACAAAATTCAAACAGGCATTCATTGGGCGTTTATTTGGTAAAATAGCATTGAAGAGTTTTATAAAAGATGACAAATTTTTTCCCAAAAATGTAGGCTCACTACAGGAACTTATCGTTACCGAAACAAATGAACAACTTGAATTTCTTAAGAATCAGTGGAGTGCTTCGCTTGAACGGTATAAGAGCCTTGCTGATAATCACGAATACGTACATGCTTTCTTTGGAAGAATGAATAAACATCAAACGGGAAGATTAGCCTATAAACACGCTGATCATCATTTAAGGCAGTTTGGAGCATAATTTTGAAAAGAAAGTTGAAGGGGCAATCATAATAACGGCCCGGAATTAAGGAAACGAATGTAAAACCGAAATATGGAATTTTCTCCCTTTAATAATGTCGTTAATCTGTGCATTCAGGGAATGGAACTGCAAGAAAAAGACAATCCCGGCGAAGCACTACGGCTATTTCAGCAAGGTTGGCATGACGCAACAAATGATTTCGAAAAATATCTGGCCGCTTACTACATAGCCGGAAATCAAAAAAATACTTTGGACAAATTAAATTGGTTTGAAACAGCTTTGGAACATGGCTTAAAAGTAGATGACGAAGCTATAAAAAACGCTTTCAGCTCTCTGTATTTAAACATTGCCAAATGTTATGAAGAATTGAACGATCCCAACAATGCGAAAAAGAATCACGACTTAGCCATTTTGTATAAAGACAATCTTTCCGATAAAGGCCCCTTTTATCACGGAACTAAAGCTGATTTGCAAATTGGCGGCCTCCTAACAGCAGGCAGCCATTCTAACTATCAGTCCGAACTCAAAATGAACCACATTTATTTTACCGCCGCCATTAATGGGGCGGGGCTTGCGGCGGAATTAGCGAAAGGAGCCGGAACTCCACGAGTTTATATTGTTGAACCAACCGGGAATTTTGAAAATGACCCTAACCTTACGGATAAAAAATTTCCCGGGAATCCAACACGTTCCTATCGTAGCGCGAAACCATTGAAAATTGTTGGCGAAGCAACAGACTGGATTAGGCAAAAACCGGAAGAGCTTCAAAAATTTCGTGAACGATTAGCGAACAACAAAGGAGAGATCATTAATTGAAGCGCGACCATTGCTATGAAAGCCCAATACTTTTTGCAGCCACGAAGCCGGTAGTCCACGCATTTTGAAAATTATACCCGCCTGTTATGCCATCAACATCAATTATTTCACCCGCGAAATAAAGGTTGGGAACAATTTTGCTCATCATAGTATTGGGATCAATTTCGTTGAGAGCTATGCCGCCGGCTGTAACAAACTCTTCCTTAAAAGTTGTTTTACCTTTTACTTCACACTCGTAACTAACCAAATTTTTTATAAGCAGGTTTTGTTGTTTGGCAGGTAGATCGGCCCAGCGTGTTTCCTCGGGCACCGCGCTCTGCTGTAACAAAAATTCCCAAAGGCGGCGTGGTAGGTCAAAAGGATTTTTATGAAATATTTGCTGTGAAGCAAGTTGAAAGCGAAGCTGCTGTAATGCCTGCCGCATCTGGCTTTCATTGTATTGAGGCAACCAATTTACAATAATATTGAACTGCCATTTCCTACCTGCAAGTTCACGTGCAGCCCAGGCGCTTAGCCTTAGTACGCATGGGCCGCTTAAACCCCAATGCGTGATTAGCACAGGCCCTTGTTGCTGCAATTTGGTTCCTGAAATTTTTATTAACACGTCTTCAATGCTTACGCCCATTAATTCTTTAATGGGATGAGAAGGCATATTGAAGGTGAATAAAGAAGGTACCGGTTCTGAAACTGAATGCCCGAGATTTTTCAACCACTGATACATTTCAGGTTTATGTAAACCTCCTGTGGCAACGCATAAATAGTCGGCCGCAATTGTTTTGTTATTACTTGTTTGAAGTATAAATTGACTCTCAGTGATAGAAATACTTTTAACATCATGCTGCATTTGAATGGCAACATTATATTTAGCGGCTTCCCGTAACAGGCAATCAATAATGGTTTGTGATGAATTGGTTACGGGAAACATTCTGCCATCCGCTTCTGTTTTCAGTGCTACTCCGCTGCTTTGAAACCATTCAATTGTATCGGTAGTAAAAAACCGGTGAAATAATTTCTTTAAAAAATTGCCGCCGCGCGGATAACATTTTGCCATTTCTGCCATT
>MKRO01000091.1:0-1409 GCA_001896965.1 Sphingobacteriales bacterium 41-5
GTGACCCCGATGGAAAACATCATCCTGGAGGTATGGTCGGGCGTTTTGGGAATATCAGGCATCGGCACTGACGATAATTTCTTCGATATGGGCGGTAATTCCTTATTGGCGCAAGAGGTAATTTCAAGGCTTAATACTGAATTCAATTTAAAAAGAAGGGTAACCGAATTGTATCAATTTCCCACGATTAGGTCCTTTGCGGGTGATGAAGGTGTCTTAGAAAGTACAAAGGAGAATCTGTTACTTAACTCAATCGGGGCGGATATTGCTATCATTGGTATGGATCTCCATTTCCCGGGTGCATCAACCGTAGAGGAATTTTGGGGCATGCTAATTGGCGGAAGAGAAGGTATTAGCTTTTTCTCCGATGATCAAATTGATGCTTCCGTGCCAGCGGCTATTAAAAGTAGTGGCAATTATATAAAAGCCAGAGGGGTCGTAAAAGATGTTGATTTATTCGATGCTGAAGTTTTTAGCATCAATCCTAAATTGGCCGAGTTGATGGATCCGCAGCAAAGGATTTTTCTGGAAATATCAAGAAATGTACTTGAAAAGACAGGTTATTTGTTCAGCGATAAGACTACCGGAGTATTTGCAGGATGTGATACAAATAGCTATTTTGAAAATAACGTAATTTGGCATAAAGATAAGATCGACCGGCTGGGGCAGTTCCTTTTCTCCACCGTCAAAGACAAGGATTATGTCGCGAGCCGCATTTCATACCACCTTAATTTAAAAGGCCCTGCGGTCAACGTGAATTCAGCTTGCTCCACGTCTTTACTCGCTGTGTCGTTAGCGGTTGAAAGTTTGCGTAAAGGCCAGTGCCAGTTAGCTCTGGCGGGAGGCGCGTCCGTGCATGTACCTGTAAATAGCGGCCACTTGCATGATGAGGGCTCAATCTTCTCTAGAGACGGCCACACACGGTCTTTTGATGCAGAATCGTCAGGGACAGTATTCAGTGATGGTGCAGGAGTTGTTTTACTGAAACCGCTTCAAGCCGCCATACAAGATGGCGACTTTATCTACGCCGTAATTAAGGGTACTGGTGTCAATAACGACGGTGGCAATAAGGCAAGCTTTTCTGCACCAAGCGCGGTGGGCCAGGCGGCTTCAATTGATCAGGCAATAAACGATGCTAAAGTAGACCCTGCTGATATTTCTTACATTGAAGCACACGGTACAGCTACACCATTGGGCGACCCCATCGAAATAGAAGGGCTGGAAATAGCATTTGGCAACCAGCGTAAAAAACAATACTGCGCAATAGGCTCTGCGAAAAGCAATATCGGACATCTTACCCATGCCGCAGGCGTGGCGGGATTGATCAAGGCTGCTTTGTCGTTGCATAACAAAAAGTTGCCCGCTTCAATAAACTGCAATAGCCCCAACCCCCAAATCAATTGGGAAGA
>MKRO01000091.1:1427-15025 GCA_001896965.1 Sphingobacteriales bacterium 41-5
CAACAGTTTTAAGAATTGGGAATCCGCAAAAAAACGAATCGCAGGAGTGAGTTCTTTTGGAGTTGGCGGAACTAATGTGCACCTAATAGTTGGAGAGTATATTCCTAAAAAATCAGATGCAGCGGTTTCGGTGCCAGGTCCTCAAATCATAGCATGGTCTACACGCGATAGAACAAGCATCAGTTTGTATGCTGAAAAACTGCGCGCTTTTTTAACGAGTACAAATGCATCGCTGAGCGATATTTCGTACACTTTGCTTAAAACCCGTCAGGAGTTTAACAACAGAGTTTCTCTGGTCGCAAATTCAAAGGATGGATTACTGGCTCAGCTAAATGATTCCAAGCAAATTGATGCAGCAACCGTTGAATTAGCAGAAATTGGGCAACCTCTCGTATTCATGTTTCCCGGTCAGGGAAGCCAGTATGTAAACATGGGAAAAGGCCTGTATGAAAGCGAAGCAGCTTTTAAGATGGCCGTTGATGAGTGTGCTGAGATTCTAAAATCTTTAATCGGCGAAGATATCAGGGACATCATTTATAAAGAACATGGGACCGATGTGGATGCAGAAAAGTTAAAAAATACTTTTTACACACAACCCGCCATCTTCGTCACTTCATATGCAATTGCCAAATTATTTAAGAGCTATGGCATCTCGCCGGCGGCAATGGTAGGTCATAGTGTGGGCGAGTTTGTGGCGGCGCACCTGTCGGGCATCATGTCTTTAACTGATGCATTGACAATTGTTGCCAACCGCGCGAGGTTAATAAGCGAACTTCCTTCCGGCAGTATGCTCTCTGTTCAACTTTCAGCACAGGAAGTTAAGAAAATCATTCCTGAAAATATTTCGATCGCCGCAAATAATGCACCGGGCCTTTGTGTGATTTCCGGCACGCACGAAGCTATTGATGCATTTGCTTTTGAACTAACCCGAAAAGAAATCCAACACAAAAAACTACTTACAAGCCACGCATTCCATTCTTCAATGATGGATCCCATTTTGAAACCTTTACAGGCAGCTGTTGAAAATGTAAAATTGCAGATACCGCGCATTCCCATTTTAAGCACAGTAGCAGGTGTGTGGCTAAGCGACAACGAAGCAACGTCACCAAAATACTAGGCAAATCAGGAGCGGGCAACTGTGAATTTTTCTGAGGCGATTTTGAAAATAGAAGAAGATTTGCATCCCCTTTTTGTTGAAGCCGGGCCGGGAACAACCGCAACTATTTTAGCGAAACGCCACGGGGCCCGGATTGTTTCAAAAGCGTTCAACGCTATCGATAGTAAAATTAAAACAGATGAGGAATTTGCATCAATCAAAAAATTATTGGGGCGGCTTTGGCAAAATGGTATTGAAATTGACATGAGCGCCTTATTCAAAAATTCAAATCCAAAGATCATTCACCAGGTACCAACCTATGCTTATAACAAAAAAAGATACTGGTTGGAAGCGCCTCTGACACAACCGGCGGCTTTCGTAACACCAATACCTATCAACATTACAACCCTTCCAGAGAATAATCAAGCAAGTTTTAACGAAATGAGTAACTATCCGGACAGAAAAGATTTCTTCATTGAAAAAGTGAAGGAAATTTTAGAAAAAACCTCGGGCATTGATGTGAGCGCAACGAACCCACTTAATAATTTTATGGAAATAGGACTGGACTCCTTAATACTTACGCAAATTGCATCCGGCCTGAAAAAAGAATTTCAGCTACCCATTACCTTTAGAATGTTGAACGAAGATTTAGACACTATTGATAAACTGGCCGCTTATCTCGATAAAAACTCAGCCATGCAGGTGCCAGCACAGCAGCCACCGCAGGTTGTTCCACAAAATACCCAACAACGGCATTCGCAGCAGTTTGCCAATCCTTTGGCAGAAAATGATGCTTTGAGTTTGATCGCTCAACAAATAAACCTTCTTTCACAGCAGGTCATGTTGCTTCAAAACGGAAACACTTTACCGCAAAATTTGCCGGTGCAAAATCCACCACCAGCTCAGTTTAACGGCTCGCCAAAAGCCGCGCCTGTGAATGGTGATGATGGCCTGACAATAGAAGAAAAAACCGAGATCAAGAAACCTTTTGGTGCCATTGCCAGAATCGAAACCAAAACAGACGGGATCACCGATGAACAAAAAATTTTCCTTGCAAAACTAATTGAGGGTTACAATAAAAAAACGCCTAAAAGCAAGGCCTACACGCAACGGCACAGACCCTACATGGCTGACCCGCGCGTTGTTTCCGGCTTTAAGCCTGCTACCAAAGAAATGATTTATTCAATTGTGGTGAGTAAATCAAAGGGCTGCCATCTTTGGGATATTGATGGTAATGAATATGTGGATGCTTTAAACGGTTTTGGCTCTAACTTTTTAGGTTACCAGGCCGATGTTTTGAAAAAAGCAATGATTGAGCAAATTGAAAAAGGTTACGAGATTGGGCCGCAACACGAACTTGCCGGAGAGGTTTGCAAATTGATTTCTGAAATGACAGGCATGGAACGAATTGGTCTTTGCAACACCGGTTCCGAAGCGGTTTTGGGCGCCATGCGAATTGCCCGCACCGTTAACAACCGAAATTTAATTGTTGCTTTCACGGGGTCTTATCATGGAATTGTTGATGAGGTTTTGGTTCGCGGTACAAAAAAACTCAAAACATTTCCTGCTGCTTCAGGCATTTTGCCCGACAACGTTCAAAACATGCTCATACTTGATTATGGAACCGACGAAACATTGGAAATTATAAAAAACCGCGCAAGTGACATCGCGGGTATTTTAGTAGAACCGGTTCAAAGCCGCCGACCGGAATTTCAACCCGTTGATTTTTTGAAACAGCTTAGGCAACTCACAACGGAAAAAGACATTGCCCTGATTTTTGATGAGGTGATCACCGGCTTTCGAAGCCACCCTGCGGGCGCACAGGCGCTATTTGGCGTTAAGGCCGACTTAGCCACTTATGGCAAAATTGTTGGCGGCGGTTTGTCTCTCGGTGTAATCGGTGGTGACAGGAAATACCTTGATGCTTTGGATGGAGGCTTCTGGCAATATGGTGATCGGTCAGTTCCTGAAGTGGGTGTAACTTATTTTGCGGGCACATTTGTGCGGCATCCCCTGGCACTTGCCACAGCAAAAGCCACACTTGATTATTTAAAAGAACAAGGCCCTGAGCTTCAACGTCGCATCAATAATAGAACGACTCAGCTTGCTAAAAGGATGAATGAAGTATGTGATCAACTAGGCGTTCCCATTTACATCGCACATTTTTCGTCACTGTGGAAAATAAAATTCAAAGAAGAATACCCTTATCACGAATTATTGTTTTCTCTGATGAGACTAAAAAATATTCACATCTGGGATGGCTTTCCATGCTTCTTAACCTTAGCCCATACCGATGAGGATATTGAACGCATTTGTGAAGCGTTTAAAACCAGCCTGCAGGAACTTTTGGATGCAGGGTTTGTAACACAACAAAAAGGATTAACTAATAAAGAGCCTAATTTGATTGTAGAGGCAAACCAACCACCGGTTGCCGGCGCGAAATTGGGAAGAGATAAAGACGGGAACCCTGCCTGGTTTGTAAAGGACGCTGAAAATGAGGGAAGGTTTTTAAAACTCAGTGAGAATTAGAGAAACCCTTTTGTTGTGGGCCGTCAAAGTTATTAGGATAAAGAATAATTCGTACTTTTATCCGCAAACGCTCTTTCGAAAACCGGTATTCGAAGACAGAAAATTACTAACTCATTCTGTAAAAAATAATGATCGCTGAACCAAATATTATTTCAATAGATTATGATCCTTTTGTCGGCCCTTCAATCGAAAAAACTGTTCCTTCCACCGAAGCCCAGCAAGAGGTTTGGCTTTCCTGTGTAATCGGCGGCGTTGAAGGAAACCTTGCGTACAACGAATCACTTGCTTTGCAAATTCATGGTAATGTAGATTTGAATATTATGCGCGAAGCGTTGAAAATGCTTGTTTCGAGGCACGAGTCATTGCGCTCTTCTTTTAGCGGAGATGGCACAAAAATGATTATTTATGAGTACTCCGAACCGGTAATCGACTATTCGACATTAGCAATGGTTCCGTTATTGAACAACAAAATCAAATTGACGCATTTTTAAAAAAAGATGCGTATAGCCCGTTCGATTTGACTAATGGCCCACTGCTGCGAATGTCGATGTTTAAACAAAATGACAAGAGTTGCTTTTTAAATGTGAGCGCTCACCATATTATTTGCGACGGGTGGTCGTTTGGAGTTTTATTTGAAGATCTTTCTTTAATTTACAACTCCCTGTGTAACAATTTAGCGATGTCCGCAGCGAGTGAACAGTTCAGCTCATATGCGGTTCAAAGTATTCAGTTTAAAGAAACGCCGGAGTACCACGAAAATGAAAATTATTGGGCAAGCCAATATACTAATAGAATTGCTGATTTTGAAATTACTCCCGATTTTGAGAGGTCGGGCATCAGGACCTACGCATCCCGCCGGGACGATTATCTTGTAAGCCATTCGGTGGCGGACCGAATTAAGAAAGTGGGCGCTGCCCAAAATTGCAGTTATGTCACAACATTGTTAAGCGCTTTTGAAGTATTGCTTTCAAAATTCACTGGTCATAAGGAAATTGTTGTAGGCCTTCCGGCTGCGGGCCAATCGGCCACCGGCATGTACAACCTTGTGGGCCATTGCGTAAACCTGTTGCCACTAAAAAGCACGGTTGAAGAAACAATAACTTTTAACAAATATCTTAAAAAGCGGAAGTCGGAAACCTTAAAGGATTATGACCATCAACAATACACATTCGGCAGCCTTTTAAAAAAAATCAATATTCAAAGAGATGCGTCCCGCATACCGCTGATTCCGGTTAGCTTTAATATTGATATTGGGATGGACATGAACGTTTCGTTCGAAGGGATAGAACACAACATCGTTTATAATCCCCGCGTTGCGGAAACATTTGAGGTATTTTTAAACGTTACCGATGTAAAAGACGGCTATCAGTTTCAATGGTCTTATAACAAACAATTATACAAGCCATCCACGATAAAGCGGCTGATGGATTGTTACACTTATTTATTATCCCAAATTGCAGAGAACCCGGATCAACTTATTGAAAATTTAGAAATTGAAGATCAGAAAAAAATCCTGAAGGAACTTGAAGCCTTCAATAATACCCGCCAGCCTTTGCCCGAGAATAGTACTATTTTAAAATTGCTTGACGATGCATCGGTACGGTATGCTGATAAAACTGCCCTTATTTACTTACACGAATCCATTACCTATGATGAGTTATTTAAAAAGGCCAATCAACTGGCACATTATCTTATATCCAAGGGTATCAAAAAAGGCGATGTAGTGGCCGTGGCTATGGAGAGGGGTAATGAACTGGTGATCGCCATCCTGGCGATCGTCAAGTCCGGCGCGGCTTTTCTGCCGTTAGACCCTCAATATGCTCTCGAGCGAATTGAGTACATGTTGAATGATGCCCACGCAAAAATATTACTGACTACTGATAAATATTCCGGGCGGTTTTCTTCGCAGGCAATTGAAATGCCGATTGAAAAACTTAATGATAAAGTAAAGAATTTTCCAACCAGTGCGCCAACTGAAATAGCCCTTGCGGAAAATGACCTTGTTTACATTTTATATACCTCCGGCTCCACAGGTAAGCCCAAAGGTGTCATGATCGAAAATAAATCCCTCGTAAATTATATCACCTGGGCTGCGGATTATTATTTACAGGGCGAACCTTCGGTGTTTCCCTTGTACACGTCTATTTCTTTCGACCTGACCATTACTTCTGTTTTTACACCTTTAATAACGGGGAATAATATTTTAATTTATGAAGAAGACCCCCATGGCTTTATCATCGAAAAAGTATTTACAGATAATAAGGCGAACGTTATTAAGCTAACACCATCGCACCTGAAATTGGTAAAGGATAATAATGAGGTTAAGAGAAATTTGCCTGATCGTCATCTGAAATTAATTGTTGGTGGCGAAGAACTGGAAACCTCGCTGGCAAAAGATATTCATCATCTTTTTAATGGCAGGATTACGATTTACAATGAGTATGGCCCAACTGAAGCAACCGTTGGTTGCATGATCCAAAGGTTTGATCTTTTAGACGCATCATCCAGAACTGTGCCTATTGGGAAACCAATTCGCAATGCAAGAATTTACCTGTTGGATGCAAAGCTGCAACCAGTGCCTAAAGGCGTTACCGGAGAAATATATATCGGGGGCGATTGTGTTGCCAGGGGCTATTTTGAGAAAGATCATCTCACCAATGAGCGGTTTATGGCAGACCCGTTTGTTGTAGGTAAAAAAATGTATAAAACCGGCGACAATGCCCTGATGACTGATAATAATTTAATGGTGTTTAAGGGTCGCATAGATGACCAGGTGAAACTACGCGGGTACAGGATTGAGCCGGGCGAAATAGAATACCACATTGCCAAAATTGAAGGCATGAGGCATTCCTACACTATCGTTCGGGAAGATACGCCGGGAGATCAAAAACTGGTTAGCTATATTGTATTAAACGACAATGCAATCGAAGACAAACCCACATGGCAGGCAACTTTAAAGAAAGAACTACCGGACTATATGGTGCCGGCAATTTTTGTAACAATCCCTTTCCTCCCTTTAAATGCCAATGGAAAGGTGGACAAAGCTGCTTTACCTAAACCCACCGTTACAATAAAAGAGAACCTGCAGCGGCAACTATCAGCTACCGAACTTGAAATAAAGAAAATTTGGCAGGAAGAATTTCATATAAACGACATTGCGATAAATGACGATTTCTTTGAGATTGGGGGCTACTCGCTGATTGCGGTAAGAATCATGCAGCGCATACAAAAACATTTTTCCGTTCAACTGCCCATTACAAGCATGTTCCGTAACCCTACAATACAATCGATCGCTGAAGTAATTGACGGTAATAACACGGGTATATTAGAAAAAAAGGTGATTGTGCCGATAAAAACTTCGGGCACTAAGCCACCACTTTTTATTGTACACGGCGGTGCATTAAATATACTATTGTATAAAAATCTGGCGGTTTTTTTAGATGACGATCAACCCGTTTATGGAATACAGGCGCTGGGATTGGATGGTGACGTGCATTGCCTGACGAACCTGGAAACCATCAGCGCCTGTTATTTAAAAGAAGTGCTGGCAGTGGAACCAAACGGGCCTTATAGTATTATTGGGTATTCTCTTGGAGGACGCATTGCGTTTGAAATGGCCAGGCAGCTATTAGCAGCGAATAAAAAAATATTATTCCTGGGCATTTTAGATACTTATGCACTCCTTGATGATAGCTATCAAAATAATGGTAATGTAAGCCGATTCAAAAAAAAGGCAATGCGGCAGTTTAAAAAATTAGCTTTTTTCAGTAAGACCTTTTTAAAGTACCCGGGGCAGTTACTTAAGTACCAGTCATATATTTTAAAACAAAAACTCAATAGGCCGCCTAACGAAGACGACGACGAAAAAATTTATGATTATAGTACGGAAGTTATAAATGCCTATAACCACGCCTATAATATTTATGAGGCGCGCCCGATAGACGCATCGATCGATCTTTTCAGGGTGGAAAAGAGGATTTATTATTTAGACGATACCGTTTACCTGGGATGGGAAAAATTTGCTCGCGAAGGCATTTCTATTCATCCTGTACCCGGCGACCACAAAACCTTTCTTTTGCCGCCAAACAATAAATTACTGGCACAAAGTATTCAAAAAGCGATAGACAAAAATTTGGCAAAGAATGCAACCAAAACTTCGTCATAAGGTTTTAGGATTTTTTACCAGGGATCGTTTGCTAAAAGCAGGAGCAGGCGCCGCAATTGGTTCGCTGCTTGCTCTCATTTTCTTCGGTTGCGTATATGCCTTGCAAATTAAAACAGGCCTTAATATTTTTTTGAATTTTTTGCTATTGGCGGGGGTTGCGGCAGGCGCCTTCCTGTTTTTGTTTTTGCTAATGGTTGTAGGTCTGAATATTGTCAAAAGAGTTAACCTTATTATTTTAGCTCTGATAAGTACAGCAATTATGATATCGGTGCTGCTTCCAAATACTTATTTTAGTTTACCTTTTATATTAATTCAAATTTTATCGGGCTTTTTGATTGGTTTCACTTTTTCAAAAGGCGCTAAAAAAATATGGAGGGTTGTAGCCATCTCAGTCGCGGTAACCATCAATGTATTGGTTTTATAT
This sequence comes from Sphingobacteriales bacterium 41-5, assembly GCA_001896965.1. Taxonomy (GTDB): domain Bacteria; phylum Bacteroidota; class Bacteroidia; order Chitinophagales; family Chitinophagaceae; genus Niabella. Next base: position 9,642 of record MKRO01000091.1, read on the forward strand.
TTTCTAATATCGCCGGGGCGGGATAAAACGGTGCCTGTAACTAAAAGTTATTGGGAGCAGAAATCAGATCTGGTAAAAATGAATAACCCGGCCGAAGCGGGTAGCTACTCCGTAAAAGAATTATTTTACGGATCGGGCAATGACAAGCATCGGCCGGAATATGAGGGAAAAGTATCCATAAGAACAAACCCGGTAGATGCCACCGCATTTTTTGATCAGTCAAGAGGAATTAAAAATGCAATGCGCAAATTTTACTGGGGCTTCAACTCAAAAAATTATCCTTTAAATGCAAGGGTTTGGTATCCTGAAGCAGACGGCATATTTCCGTTGGTACTAATTGTGCACGGGAATAGTTTGATGACTCATAATTCTGATAACGGGTATGGCTACATTGGGCAGTTGTTAGCGAGCAAGGGCTACATTGTGGCTTCCATTGATGAAAATTTTTTAAACCTGGCCTGGTTTGGCGATTATTATTTTTCTGAATTTTTTGTCCGGGGTTGGCTGATTCTGAAACATCTTGAAAATTGGCGTACCTGGAACGAAACACAGGGATCCATTTTTCATAAAAAAGTAGATATGAACAATATCGCCCTCATAGGGCATTCGCGCGGCGGAGAAGCAGTATCTATTGCAGCAGTTTTAAACAAAATGAACAAATACACGCTGGACGCGACACAAACATTTAATTTTGGTTTTTCTATAAAAAGCATTATACAAATTGCGCCAACAGATTTTTATTCCTTACAATCAGAAGTTCCCTTTGAGCTCGAAAATATAGATTATCTTTTATTACACGGCGGCTTTGACCAGGATATGTATTGGAACATGGGTACCAGAACTTTTAACAAAATTAATTTTACTGACAGCGGCTACCATTTCAAGATGGCATTGTATATCTACAAGGCTAATCACGGACAGTTTAATACCAGTTGGGGAAGAGAAGATGATCAACCTCCGGCCTCCTGGTTTTTAAACACAAAATCAATTCTACCGGCAGAAGAGCAGAGAAAAATTGCACAGATATATATTTCCTCTTTTTTGGAAACTACTTTAAAAGGCAAAAACGAATACATGCCATTATTTAGAGACTACAGGAATGGTTTTCCCGTTTTGCCAAAAGATTATTATATCAGCATGTTTGCTGATTCGAGATATAAATATTTAGCAAAGTTTAATGAAGATTTAGAAGTGGGTTCCGCTTCACTGCCGGGCTGCATCATTGAGGGTAACTATTTAAAAACATGGAAAGAAGATGCCATTCCTTTAAGAATGGAAAACGGCTCTACGCAAATTAATGTAGGAGTTTTCTTGGGATGGGACCAAAAGAAATTTGCAAATAAAGCAGCCACTTACTCACTTCATCTTCCCAACGGAGATATAAAATCTTTAAAGATTGATTCTGCGGGGAGTTTTGTTTTTGATGTATGCAATAATACAAATGATATAAACGACATAGATTTTAGCATTGAATTATCAACAGGGAACGGTACTTTAAAAACGACCTTAAAACAACATTTACATTTACCCCCTCTATTGGAAACAAACCTTACAAAGCAAAACCCTTTTTATAAAATTAAAAACCCATCAAGAATAGAAAGAGTGATGCAGTCAGTGCAAATTCCGTTTTCTGAGTTTAAGCAGCAGGGAAAGCTCTTTAACCCTTCTGAGATCAACGCAATAACCTTCATTTTTGATAAAACACCCATAGGAGAAATAATCTTAGATAATATTGGTTTTTATTAGCACACGGCACAGCGCCTGAGGGTAAAAGATAACAATGGGGGCACGACATAGGACGTGTTTACTCACAATCGACAATTGTGCTATGATTATGAGCCTGATATTATGAAATCCTTAAACCATCGCTAATTTACGGCTAACAAATATTGAATAGTAAATTTTCTTTATTTTTACTAAACCTTACAGGAGTTGGGGGTAAATGTTGTTGAATAGTATGGTGTTTATTTCTTAGCTAATTATAAAAAGCTAAGAAGCTATATAAAGCCGCATCTCAATAGCCCAAAAGCCAACGTATCTGTTGCATCATATCCTAAGGATATTCTGCTTGATATGCTGGTTTTTGCTATTTTTGCTTATTATTAGTTTTCAAATTAAACCATCTTCATGAAAAAACACATTTTAATTATTGATGATGAAACAGCAATACTCAGGCTATTGGATTTTTTACTATCAAAAGAATACAGTATTACTCTCAGGTGCAACGGGTATGAGGCCATGCAGTGGCTTGAAGAAGGGAACAAACCTGATCTGATAATACTGGATATTCAAATGCCGTACTTTGATGGCCCTGAATTCTTTAATTCCATAAAAGTGAGCGGCCTTTTTAGTGATATCCCGGTAATTATCTTAACCGGCGAAAGTGATACAAACCATATTCAATCAAGTTTTAAACACCCTTTAGAAAACATAATCCAAAAACCCTTCAATCCTGAAAAACTTAAATATGCAATCAAATCAATCCTCCGCCGTACCGAACAAAGTGACCAAGTTGAAACATAAATCTAATTTAATGCAGTCCATAGATATTTGTTACGTCGGTTCTGATTTCATTGATTCCCTCGCAACAAAGTTGTACAGCGAATTTAATTTTAATGTCGACATTTTTGCGGATGCAGAAAGCCTACTGGGATTTATGTCAAAGATTACGTTGAAGGAGGCCCCCGGTGCTATTCTTCTCGAGGCAGAATCAGAAGGTGTATCGGATATTATTTCAAAACTCAGGTCCAATCCCCTGGTTAGTGGGATCATTGTAATCCTGCTCAACCGAAATAAAGATTTGACATCTGTTTTAATTAGTCAGAAGTATTCTGCAAACGATATTTATTACTACCCTTTTAATCCCGAAATCATTGCGGAAAGAATTAATTTTTTAATAAAAGTTAAGTTGTTGAAATCGAGCGAAGATTTAAAGTTCTCAACGCTCCCTGTTCAATACAAACCGCCCGTATTGAGCAGGATTTTTAGTTTTTCCGTAGCCTTGATATTGATTATTCTGCTCTCCCCATTGTTGCTTTTAACCGCGTTGATCATCAGGCTCGAAAGCAAAGGCCCGATAATTTATAAAAGCAAAAGAGCTGGTACGGGTTATCAGGTCTTTGATTTTTATAAGTTCCGCTCAATGGTAGCTGGTGCTGATGAAAAATTAGAAACACTTAGCAAGACACAGAATCAGTATACTTCAGGTGATCAGGCAAACCAGGCATTTGTAAAAATTTTAAACGATCCGCGTATTACAAAGTTTGGTAAACTAATACGAAAAACAAGCATTGATGAACTACCTCAGTTATTTAATGTTTTGAAAGGAGATATGATGCTCGTGGGTAACCGGCCGCTGCCGCTTCATGAAGCTGAAATGCTTACGTCGGACGAATTTGCATTACGTTTTTTAGGACCGGCTGGCATAACCGGCCTTTGGCAAATAAGCAAAAGAGGCAAAGCTGAAATGTCTGATACGGAAAGAAAACATCTGGATAACGATTATGCCAAACACCGCAGCTTTTTGGGAGATATTAAAATAATGCTAAAAACCGTACCGGCAATGCTTCAAAAAGAAAACGTTTAAAAATTAAACTTGTAAATCAATTCACATGAAAAAACTATCAATTCTACTCGCTTTTACGATGCTTTCCATCAGTTTGTTTGCCCAGGACGCAATAATTGATGAAGTAAATGATGCCACGCTTCAAAAATACATTGAGCTTGCAAAAAAGAATTTCCCAAGAAAAAAAGCTTTTGACACAAGGGTGGACCGATCTAAAAGTGCATTAAACATGGCCAAAAGTTCCTGGTTGGATATTTTTAACGGAGGCTATTATTTTAGCCCATCATCATCATCGGGAACTTTTATATCACCTGGCGGTGCCGCGGGACCAGGAGGTGCCAGCTCTCAAACCGGACAATTTGTTGTAAGAGGTTTTAGCGCGGGAGTATCTGTAAACCTTGGCAATCTTATTTCAAAACCTTCAATAGTGAAAATGGCTAAGGCTGATTATGAATTAGCGAAGTTAGAAAGTACCGAATATGACAACACGCTAACCACCGAAGTCAAAAGCCGTTATTATGACTATCTTTTGGCAAAAAAACAGCTGGCGTTGCGCACGGTTGCGGCAGAGAATTATAAAACAGTTATTAATGACGCAAAATTGAAATATGAACGGGCCGAAATAGCCATAGAAGTTTATACTGCTTCGAGAACCCTGGCCACAGAATCTGAAGCACAAGCCCTCACCGCGGAAGTTACATTTTTAAAAGCCAAAAATGCTTTAGAAGATGTGATTGGAACCAAACTTGAAAACGTAAAATAATTTTTAGCACTATTCTTATGAGCCTGAACCTAAGTTTAAAAGATTTTTTAAAATACCTGTCACGTTTCAAATGGATGCTTATTCTGATTCCGCTACTATGCGTAATCGTCACTTATTTTTTTGTAAAAGAATTACCAAAAAATTATAAATCAGAGGCGCTAATTTCCACGGGGCTAACCAGTCGTTTTGAGCAAACTGCGTTAGCCGGGGGACAAAACATGGATTATTTTAAGCTCAGCCAACAGTTTGGAAATTTGTTGGAAATGATAAAATCTAAGCGTAATATTAATTTACTTTCCTATAAATTAATACTGCACGATTTAAAAGATCCCGATAACGCATTTCAGCCATACAGTAAAGAAATTAAGAAATTATCAGAGCAGGAGAAACAAGTTGTAATTGCCGAGTTTGAAAAAAAATATTCGACAAGCAGTTTATTATCGTTAGCCGATAATAAAAATTTGAAGCTTTTTGATATCATGAAGTCAACGGGTTATGGTGAAAAAAATCTTTTATCAAATCTTGATATTATGCGGCACGGAGAAAGCGACCTTATAAAAGTGGTTTACACGTCGCAAAATCCAGATCTTTCAGCATACGTAGTCAATAATTTATCAAACGATTTTATTAATTATTATACCGAACTCTCTTTAACGGGGCAAAGAAAATCGTTAGCCATATTAGATACTGTTTTGAGGGAAAAGCAGATGGATATGGAAAATAAAAATGCTGTTCTGTCCGGTACTTCAGCCAGTTCGGCGGCCAATGCGTCTAGTGCAGCGAGCGCCAATATGAAGGCGAACGCTATAAATCAGCAAATTGCAGAGGCGGAAGCTCAAAAATTAACGCTACTTCGCAACATCAGTTCTATTAATGGTGCAATTGACGAGATTAACAATAAACTTAGTGGTAGCGGAGGCTATATTAACCAGGATGCAATTCAGGAAAATAGCGAAATAATAAATATTGATAACCTGTTAGAAATGGCCAGCCGCAGGTATGTAAATAATAATTTCAGGCCACAGGATAAGGCTACCATGGATTCTTTACAACGTA
>MKRO01000092.1:0-1301 GCA_001896965.1 Sphingobacteriales bacterium 41-5
AGCCCCAACAGCCTGGTAACTCAGGAAGCTGGTAACAGGGTGTGGGCGGCGCAGGCGGTGTTGAGTGAGATTTTGAAATAAAATCAGTTTGTTATGAGTGACTTCAAACAATTGATTGCTGTTATTGACCAAACGCACCGAAGCCTGCAACAACAGGCCGCAAGTGCTGTTAATCAGGCGCTAACTATCCGCAATTGGCTGATTGGGTATTATATTGTAGAGTTTGAGCAAAAGGGTGAGGATAGGGCGAAGTACGGAAAAAAATTATTGATAAATATCGCTGACAATATCAGCATTAAGGGTCTTTCTGCTCCCGAACTTTCCCGGTGCAGACAGTTCTTCCGGGTTTATCCACAAATTTTTGGGACGCTGTCCCAAAAATTACTCGAAATGGGATCGGACCCAATTCTTGGGACACTGCCCCAGGAATTATTAAATTATGATAATCAAGCTATTAAAGTTGAACAGTTAGATGCTGACCAATTTATTCCAAATGTTCCGGTAGAAAAAATTATTAGAAAATTGTCTTTTTCGCATTTGGCTGAACTCATCAAAATAGACGATCGACTCAAACGCACTTTCTATGAAATGGAATGTATTAAATGCACCTGGAGTATACGTGAGTTAAAAAGGCAAATCAATAGTCTATATTACGAAAGAAGCGGCCTTTCTGCAAAACCTGAAAAATTACAGGAACTTACCAAACAAAAAGCGATTCCTCAAAAGCCTGCTGATATTATAAAAAATATTTACGCATTTGAATTTTTAAATTTGAATGTGAAAGATGTTGTGGAAGAGTCAGACCTTGAAACGGCTTTACTGGATCACCTGCAGGAATTTATTATTGAACTGGGAAATGGCTTTTGCCTGGAGGCAAGACAAAAACGTATTTTAATAGGCGATAAGTATTATTTTATTGACCTGGTATTTTACCATCGTGTATTAAAATGCCATGTTTTAATCGAACTAAAAATCGGCGCTTTTGAACATGGGGATATTGGCCAGTTAAATACATACCTGAACTATTTCAAACTGGAGATCAGCGAAAAAAATGACAACCCGCCGGTAGGTATTTTGTTGGTTGCCGAAAAAGATCACGCGCTCGTAAAATACGCTACAGCGGGAATGAGTGAGAACCTTTTTATACAAAAATATTTAGTGCAGCTTCCATCCAAAGAAAACCTGGAAAAGTATATTGAGAAAACATTAAAAGAATTGGAATGATGGCGGAAGATAAACAACAATCAATGGGAGGCGAGGAATTACACGTTATAAAAATCGGTGGCAACGTAATTGACAAC
>MKRO01000092.1:1321-10744 GCA_001896965.1 Sphingobacteriales bacterium 41-5
TTTCTCTTCAATACCTGCAAAAAAAATATTGATTCACGGCGGGGGAAAAATTGCAACAAAAATTGGTGATCAATTGGGTATAGAATCCAAATACATCAACGGCCGCAGAATCACCGACGATGAAACTATTGATGTGGTGACAATGGTTTACGGCGGACTGGTTAATAAAAAAATTGTGGCACAACTTCAATCGCTCAACTGCAATGCGATTGGGCTTACAGGTGCTGATGCCAATATCATTCCTGCAAAAAAGCGACCGGTAAAGGACGTAGATTTTGGCTGGGTGGGCGATATCGATAATGAACAATTAAAAATTGATAATTTAAGATCATTAATTGAGGCCAGCCTCACGCCCGTATTTGCGCCACTCACGCACGATGGCGCAGGCCACATTTTAAATACAAATGCAGACACAATTGCATCTTCGCTGGCGGTGGCGCTTTCAAAATATTATAAAGTACGTTTGGTTTATTGTTTTGAAAAGAAGGGAGTGTTGGAAGATGTGAATGATGATCGTTCAGTAATAAAAGAGATCAATAAAGAAAAGTACGCACAACTTGTTGCAGACAATAAATTATTTGAAGGCATTCTTCCAAAAATTGATAATGCCTTTGCAGCCATTGATGCAGGTGTTAATCAGGTACTAATTGGCGATGCGAAGGATTTAATTAAGAATATAACATCAGAAACAGAAGGGACGCTGATCTTTTGATGCCGGGATATGCAATCATGTACAAGCGAGCGTGGCAACAATGCCGATAGAAGTGCAAAAGATAACACAATATAAATTTTATGGAGCAATTATTTAAAGATGCGGTTCGTCTGTTGAAGAGTTTAATCCAAACTCCCTCGTTCAGCAGGGAGGAAGATATGACTGCGTCAATGATTGCTGCTTTTTTTGAAGAGCGCAATATTACGGTTGAAAGGCTGGGCAATAATATAATTTGTAAGAACCAATTTTTCGATGCCTCCAGGCCAACACTGTTACTTAACTCCCATCACGACACAGTAAAGCCCAATCCCAATTACACTTTAGATCCTTTCAACCCCGTTGAAAATGACGGAAAATTATACGGGCTTGGAAGCAATGATGCGGGCGGCTGTTTGGTTTCGTTGATTGCCACGTTTCTACATTATTATGCGCAACCAAATTTAAAATACAATATCATTTTTGTGGCAAGCGCCGAAGAGGAAGTGAGCGGCCGCAATGGCATTGAAGCGGTTGTGCCAACTTTACCTGCGATAGATTTTGCTATTGTGGGTGAGCCTACATTATTGCAAATGGCAGTTGCCGAAAGAGGTTTAATGGTGCTTGATTGTGTGGCGAAAGGAAAGCCCGGGCATGCGGCACGAAACGAAGGGGAGAACGCGGTCGTCAATGCCATCAACGATATTAACTGGTTTCATTCGTATCGGTTTGAAAAAGTATCGCCCCTGCTGGGTGAAACAAAAATGAATGTTACTGTGATTGAAACGGAGAATAAAGCTCATAATGTGGTTCCGGGAACTTGTAATTATGTTGTGGACGTAAGGGTGAATGAGCTGTATAACTTTGAGGAAGTATTGAATGAAATCAGGCAACATGTGGCATCCGAAGTAAAGCCGCGCAGTACGAGGTTGCGGTCAACATCCATTTCATTAGAGCACCCGATTGTGAGAGCGGGTATTGAAATGGGCAAAACTTATTATGGTTCTCCTACCACTTCCGATAAAGCTTTAATGCCTTTTCCCGCTTTAAAAATAGGCCCCGGCGACAGCGCGCGAAGCCACACGGCGGATGAGTTTATTTACTTGAGAGAAATTGAGGAAGGGATTAAAGATTATATTAAAATTGTGGAGAAGGTGCTTCGTTAAACCTTTGTTTTTTCTGCAAACACAAACAGATGCATCTCCTTCAAAAATTCATGCACTTCTTTCATCGAAGGCATGGGTTCGGCGATCAGCAAAAATAACCTTCCGCTTTGTTTGAGTTTGGCTTTATTGGTTTCGGTTTGTAAAAATTGAATGATCTTTTGGAAGGTTTCAGATTCGAAGTAGGGAGAATCAGGCCTATTGATAAAATGACAGCGGAGCGTTTCATTCTTTAAAGTCATTTTCTCGAAACCCAGTTCCACCGCCAGTTTGCGGCTGCGAACGGTTTCAAAAAGATCGTCAACCTGTGAAGGGATGGGCCCGAACCTGTCCTGCAACTCAACATACATTTCTTTCAGTTCGTCTTCATTTTCACTATTGTCTAATCGCTGATATAAAGAAAGGCGTTCCGTAATATTTTCTACATAATCATCTGGTATTAAAATTTCCTGGTCGGTATCAATAGTACAGTCCTGCACAAAATCATCCTGTTTGCTGATCTCTTCCTTAAACAAATCTTTAAATTCGGTGCGTTTTAATTCACGAATGGCTTCATCCAAAATTTTCTGGTACATTTCAAAACCAATCTCGGCCATAAACCCGCTTTGCTCGCCGCCCAATAAATTTCCTGCACCACGAATGTCAAGGTCGCGCATCGCTATTTGAAAACCGCTTCCCAGCTCACTGTGTTGTTCTAAAGTTTGCAATCTTTTTCGCGAATCAACCGGCAGCGTACTCATCGGCGGCGCCAGCAAATAACAAAATGCCTTTTTATTGCTGCGCCCCACACGGCCTCGCAACTGGTGCAGGTCGCTTAAACCAAACTGGTGCGCATTGTTTACAATGATGGTATTCACGTTCGGAATATCAACCCCGCTTTCAACAATATTTGTGCAAACGAGTACGTCATATTTGTGATCGATAAAATCAAGAATTTTTTCTTCAAGCTGATGCCCTTCCATTTGCCCGTGCGCATAGCCAATCGAAAGATCAGGGCAAAGCCCTTGCATCAATGCGGCCATTTCGGCAAGGCCGGCCACGCGGTTATGAATGAAGAAAACCTGTCCGCCGCGTTCTGTTTCAAAATAAATCGCTTCGCGGATAAAATCTTCCTGGTACACCTGCGCTTCAGTTTGAATCGGCTGACGATTCGGTGGCGGTGTGTTGATGATGCTCAAATCGCGCGCGCCCATCAAACTAAATTGCAGCGTACGCGGAATGGGCGTAGCTGTTAGCGTTAAACAATCAACCGTTGTGCGGATTGTCTTGATTTTTTCTTTGTGCGTCACACCAAATTTTTGCTCTTCATCAACAATCAAAACTCCAAGGTCTTTGAACTTTACATCTTTGCCAATGATGCCGTGCGTGCCGATGAGAATATCAATCTTACCTTCTTTTAATTTTTGAAGTGTTTCTTTTTTTTCTTTGGCAGATTTAAAACGGTTGATATAATCTACCGTTACCGGAAATTCTTTGAGCCTTTCTTTAAAAGTTTGATAGTGTTGAAACGCCAGGATTGTTGTAGGCACCAATACTGCAGCCTGCTTTCCGTCAACACAGGTTTTAAATGCCGCACGAATTGCCACTTCGGTTTTACCAAAGCCCACATCGCCGCAAACCAGCCTGTCCATCGGGCTTGAAGATTCCATATCTTTTTTTACATCGGCAGTTGCTTTATTTTGATCGGGGGTGTCTTCATAAATAAACGAAGCTTCCAGTTCGGTTTGTAAATAAGAATCAGGAGTGTGCGCAAAGCCTTGCTGCGCCTTGCGTTGCGCATAAAGTTTAATCAGGTCAAATGCAATCTCCTTCACCTTGGCCTTCGTTTTATCCTTCAATCGGTTCCACACATCGCTGCCCAGTTTATTTACTTTGGGAACACTGCCATCTTTGCCCGTGTACTTCGCAATTTTGTGTAACGAGTTAATGTTTACGTATAAAACGTCTTTGTCTTTGTAAATCAATCGAACCGCTTCCTGCAACTTTCCGTTCACATCAATCTTCTGTAACCCGCTGTACACGCCCACTCCGTGGTCAATATGCGTAACATAATCTCCCGGCTGCAACTCACGCAGCGTACGCAGTGTGATGGCTTTATTTTTATTGTAGGCCTGCTTTACACGATATTTATGATAACGCTGAAAAATTTCATGGTCGGTATAGCAAACAATTTTCAAATCGTGATCAATAAATCCTGAGTAGATGGAAACTGGAACGGGTTCAAAAACGATTTCCGCTTTAAGGTCATCAAAAATATTCTGAAGGCGCTGCAACTGCTTAGTGTTATCAGAAAAAATATTGATGCGGTAGCCCTTTTTTTCTTTGTCGCGCAGATCGTGAATCAGCAGTTCAAATTGTCGGTTAAAAGCGGGCTGCGATTGCGTGTTGAATTCATATTCTTTTGAAACTTTGATGTTTCTCGTTTCCTCAAAATGCACGGCCGGCCTGCGTTCCAGCGCATCTTCAAAATGGGAAGCGCTAATGAAATCTTCGCCGGAAATTTGCTTTTTAAAAAGTTTGTCAGTGTCCTCGGGCTTGTTCGGCGATTGAGTACTCTGGTATTCCAGGAAATATTTTAGTTCTTCTTCATTATCTTTTAATCGTTCAATACTTAGTTTTTTGTCCTGAATCCAAAACACAGTGTTTTCCGGCAAAAAATCAAAAAGTGACACGCGTTGTTCGGTTGTGAACTGTGAATCAACGTTTGGAATAATTGAAACCTCCAATAATTTCCTTTCGCTTAACTGTGTTTCAGGATCGATAATTCTTATCGAATCCACGTCATTTCCAAAAAGCTCAATCCTGTAAGGCTTTTCATTACCGAAGGAATAGATATCAATAATCCCACCGCGTAATGCAAATTGCCCGGGTTCATACACAAAATCACTGCGCTCAAATCCGTATTTATCAAGTTTTAATAAAAGTTCGGCAACATCAAGCGTGTCAGCGGTTTTAATATGAATAATGTTTTCAGAAAGGGTTTTTGATAAAACCACTTTTTCAAAAAGCGCTTCAGGGTAAGTAACAAGTATTTTACGCCTCACTCGTGTTTCAGTTGCCATGCGAAGCGAAGGATCTGCAAATTTTGTGAAAGCCTCCGTACGCAACATCACATGCGAGGGATTGAAAAGTGTATAATTTTTTCTGGTTTTGAAAGACGAAGGAAAATAAAATATATCAAGTGCTCCCGTTATATTTTCAAGGGTATTGTGAAAGTAAGCGGCGTCCTCGGGTTCGTTGAGGACCACAACATAGTTGAAATCGGGAGCGTGTGCAGCGGACGCGGCAAAAACAAAGGGTGTCGAACTTCCAAAAAGCCCTGAAAGTGAAATGTGTGAAGGATTGGGCAATGAGAATCCCTCCGCAATTTGTAAACAGCGGGGGTCATCAATATAAAAATTCTTCAACAAATCCGGATTCATCGGGGCTGCAAAGATAACCAGGTTTCCCCGTTAAACTTTGGCCTAACTGAAGAAATTTTCAAAGGATATGATCTATACTGACTCGCTTGCCCAATAAGAAGCCTATTAAAAGCTTTACTAACATATTTAAGATTTTGATAGTGTTGACGCATCATATTCACAAAACGCAACAGTTCCCGATAAATATTTTGTTAAAGGGCTCAATTGCTTTTCTTTGCAGAAATTTCAGAATAAATATCTGACTGATGCAAAAAGAAATCACAATTCGGTTAAAGCCGGACGAAGCGGCCGATGAAGCCATCATCAAACAGCGTATTGCTGATGCCGTTAGCAAAAAAATCGGATCGGTTTATGGTTTCAATATTTTAAAACGCTCTATTGATGCGCGTAGCCGCCAGACGTGGATCAACCTCACACTTGAAGTATTTATTGACCAGCCCGCGCAACCCCGCCAATCAGTTCAAGTTAATTATAAAAACGTAAGCCATGCGTACAAAAGGGTAATTATTGTTGGCGCGGGGCCAGCTGGTTTGTTCGCAGCCCTGCAACTGATTGAGCTTGGAATAAAGCCGGTCATTTTGGAGCGTGGTAAAGATGTAAAAAGCCGCAGGCGCGACCTTGCCGCCATCAACAAGCAGGGCGTGGTAAACACCGAGAGCAATTATTGTTTTGGTGAAGGCGGGGCAGGGACTTATAGTGACGGCAAACTTTATACCCGCAGCAACAAGCGCGGAAGCGTTGAAAGGATATTGAACATTTTTGTTCACTTTGGCGCCGATGAAAAGATTTTGTATGAAGCCCATCCGCATATCGGCACAAACAAATTGCCACACATTATTACTGCGATGCGGCAACAGATTATTGATAGCGGCGGCGAAGTACAGTTTAATCAGAAAGTAGTTGATTTTAATATAAAGGATGGCGTAATTAAAGGCGTTCAAACTATTGATAATACTGTGTTTGATGGCGATGCGGTTATTTTGGCTACAGGACATTCTGCGAGGGATATTTTTGAATTATTATGTGCTAAGAATATTTTGATTGAAGCAAAGCCATTTGCTTTAGGTGTTCGGGCAGAGCACCCACAAGACCTGATTGATAGGGCGCAGTATAAATGCGATGCGCGTGGAGAATATTTGCCGCCGGCTTCCTACAGCCTGGTGCATCAGGTAAACGAAGCGGGTGTTTTTTCTTTTTGTATGTGCCCCGGCGGAATCATTGCCCCTGCTGCAACTAACGAGAACGAAATTGTTGTAAATGGCTGGTCGCCGAGCAAAAGAAATAATCCTTACGCAAATAGCGGCATTGTGGTGCAGGTGCAACAAAAGGATATTTATGCTATTAAAGAATTAAAATCTTTGTATGGCGATAAAATGAAAGGCGCGTTGGGTATGATGTATTTTCAGCAATGGGTTGAACAAAAGGCATTTGAAGCCGGTGGTGGAAAACTTGTAGCTCCCGCACAGCGGATGGTTGATTTTAGTAATAATAAAATATCTGCAACTTTACCCAATTGTTCTTACCTGCCCGGTATTCATTCAACCGGGCTGCAAAATGTATTGCCGCCGTTCGTTCACAACGCTTTACAAAAAGGATTTGTGGCCTTCGGTAAAAAAATGAAAGGCTATTTTACCAACGAGGCCGTGGTTGTTGCCACAGAATCGCGAACCTCTTCGCCGGTACGCATTCCTCGCAGCGCTGAAACATTGCAACATCCGCAAATCAAAAATTTATATCCCTGTGCTGAAGGAGCGGGTTATGCAGGTGGCATTGTAAGCGCCGCTATGGATGGAGAGCGCATAGCGCGAATGATAAGCCCCCTGTAAGAGTTTTTTTCTCAAAAACACTGATTCCCCGAAGGGAGGTATATAAAATTTCTTTATTTTAAGTCGCATGAAATATACCACCCGTCCCTTTGGGAAGGGCAAAGTTGCAATTTAAAGCTGAAAAGAATGAGACAGGGAAGGGCTTTACTTAAATGCCCATTTCAACATCTCCTTCCAGGTAGGTTTTTTGCCATACATTAAAATGCCCGTTCTGTAAATTTTTCCAGCGAACCATGCCATAAATAGAAAACCGCCAACCAGTAATCCCATGCTTAAAAATAATTGCCAATAAGGAACGGTGCCGGGAATTCCGTATGGAACCCGCGCCATCATTACAATTGGCGAGGTGAAGGGAATGATGCTTCCCCAGACTGCGATAGGGCTTGTGGGATCCTGCATCGCGATTGTTAAAATAAAAATGGCGAAGATGATGATCATGGTGATAGGGAAACTTAGCGATTGCGCTTCGCGCATGTCTTCGTTTACGGCGCTGCCTATTGCTGCATACATTGATGCGTAAAAGAAGAATCCTCCCAGAAAATAGAACGCGAATAAAAACAGGAGCTGCGGAATATTAAGGCTCGAAAAAACTTCCTGCGCCTGGCCTACAACCACTGCCATGGCCGAATTTCCGGCGCTGCCTGATTTTGTAATATTATAGATCAGAAATACAAAAACAATCCACAACAAAAACTGTGTAAGCGCCACGGCAGCTATGCCGATAATCTTTCCAACCATCAGTTGAAATGGTTTTACTGACGAAACCATGATCTCGGCAATCCGGTTTGTTTTTTCTTCCATCACGCCCATCATTACCTGCGACCCGTATATCAACAATATGAAATAAATTAAAAACCCCGTAATGTAACCCGTAAGCGAAGCGATTTTAGCATTGGAACCTTTGTCCTGCATATTCTCAACCTGCACGGTCAGCTTACTATCGTTGAGTTGTTTTTGTTTTTGAGAATCTATCCCCAACTCCTCATATTTTATGTCGTTCCAGATAGTATTCAATTTACTTTGCACACTACTTGCAGTTCCTAAAGTTCGATTGGCTTTTATCTCTATTTTGTCCGGAGCCATTGTGCCCACTGTGTTTGCGGGAATAATCACAAACCCGTCGTATCCTTTATGTTCAAAATCTTTTTCAAGCGAAGCAGGCGTTTCGTTTACCAAAACCAGTGTACTTGCTTTATCAAAAGCGTTCGCGCTGTCAACTCTTGCTTTGGTAAATTTCCCGGACGAGTCAAGCACCGCGATCTTTAATTTGGTTTGGCCTTTTTCGCCGATAAAAGCCGTGCCAAAGATCAATGCCAGGTATAACAATGGAAAGAGAAGTGTTGTGATGATAAAACTTCTTTTTCTAACCCTGGTTAAAAATTCTCTTTGTATAATTAATAGTATCTTCTTCATAATAATAGTTTTTGTCAATTGCTTTCAAACCTGCGCGCCAGCGGCGTTCCCTCAACCTCCCTGATGAAAATGTCACTAAGCGAGGGCAGCATTTCGTTGAACGAGTCAATGCTCGCCCCGTTATTTAAAAAGTATTGTAAAATTTCATTATTGCTCCGGTTTTCTTTTTTCTGAATCACCATTGAATTTTGCGAGGCGCTCACTACATCAAATAATTCGTTATTCAATTCGCTTTCCGCAAAAGCGTCTGAAAAGCCAATGTTGAAGAGGTTTTCCTTAAAATCCTGCTTCACTTGCTGCACGGTGCCGTCTAAAATTTTCCTGCCTTTATTTACCAGCACAATGTGGTCGCAAATTTCTTCCACCTGCTCCATGCGGTGCGTGCTGAAAATGATTGTGGAACCGTTTCTAGCAAGTTTATAAATCTCATCTTTAATGAGGTTGCTATTCACCGGATCAAGCCCGCTGAAAGGTTCATCCAAAATAATCAGTCGCGGATGGTGCAGTACAGTTATCACAAATTGCAACTTCTGCTGCATTCCTTTCGAAAGGTCTTCCACTTTTTTATTCCACCAGCTTTCCATTTCAAAGCGTGCAAACCAATCTTTAATCCGCGCCACCGCGTCACGTTTTGAAAGGCCTTTAAGTTGTGCAAGATAAACGGCCTGCTCACCAATCTTCATTTTCTTATAAAGGCCGCGTTCTTCGGGCATGTAGCCGATTTTCGTTATGTCATTTTCCGCGTCGAAAGGTTTGCCATCAAAAATAATATTTCCGCTATCCGGGTAAAAAATTCCCGTAATCATACGAATCAGTGTGGTTTTGCCGGCTCCGTTCGGGCCGAGCAATCCAAAAATCTGGCCTTCACTTATTTCAAGGCTAATGTCATCAACAGCTTTTTGGTTCGCGAA
>MKRO01000092.1:10840-13590 GCA_001896965.1 Sphingobacteriales bacterium 41-5
GCATCAAATATAGTTAATTGAGTTTTTCTTTTTGCGGGCCCTCGCGCAACGCACCCGCCATTGAAATGGCGGGCTACTCACGCTCGGCCGGGCTTTTCGCTGCAATCTTTTGCTCCGCTTCGCGCCACAAAAGGATTTCCGCTGCAATACCTGCCCGGAAGCAGCCCCCAACCGCTGAAGGGGAACAGCTACACTAACTTTCAAACGTTAAGATAATTCAATTCCCATCTTCCTTTTCAATCGATCAACCTGCTAACTTTTCAACCTTTAAACTTTTAAACTTTCCCCCGATGCCCTAACTTCGTAATACTAAAAAATTTACATTATGTCACAAGAATGGAAACAATATCAGGAAGAAAACAAAGAACGTTTTTTACATGAAATGATGGACTTGTTGCGCATTCCGTCGGTTAGTGCACGTGATGAGCACAAAGATGACATGAAGAAATGTGCCGAGGCTGTGAGGCTCGCGTTGATCAATTCAGGTTGCGACAAAGCGCAGGTGATGGAAACAGGGGGTCACCCTGTTGTGTACGGCGAAAAATTTGTTGACGCCTCAAAACCAACCGTGTTAGTGTATGGCCACTATGATGTGCAACCTGTTGAGCCATTAGAAGAATGGAAAAC
This sequence comes from Sphingobacteriales bacterium 41-5, assembly GCA_001896965.1. GTDB lineage: Bacteria > Bacteroidota > Bacteroidia > Chitinophagales > Chitinophagaceae > Niabella. The sequence continues at coordinate 11,468 of MKRO01000092.1, forward strand.
GCCCCCGTTTGAACCGACAATAATAGACGACAAAGTTTTCGCCCGCGGCAGCGCGGATGATAAAGGTCAGTTCTATATGCACATCAAAGCGTTGGAAACAATGGTAAAAACGGACTCGATGTCAACTAACATTAAATTTATTATTGAAGGCGAGGAAGAAGTGGGCTCGCCCAACCTGGGGAAATTTGTGGCCGAACAGAAAGATTTATTGAAAGCTGATGTGATCCTCATCAGCGACAGCTCATTGCTTAGCATGGAAAACCCTTCACTTGACACCGGCGTGCGTGGCCTGAGTTATATTGAAGTAGAAGTTACTGCCGCAGCCCGCGACCTGCATAGCGGTACCTACGGCGGTGCGGTGGCCAACCCCATTGTGGTATTGTCAAAAATGATCGCTGCCTGCCATGATGAAAATAATCACGTAACCATTCCCGGTTTTTATGATGATGTGGACGTAGTTTCCGATGAAGAAAGAGCACTCATTAACAAAGCGCCATTCGATGAAAAGGAATACAAAGATGAGATCGGCATTAAGGCCCTTCACGGCGAAAAAGGTTACAGCACTTATGAAAGAACCGGCACCAGGCCTACATTAGAGCTGAACGGTATCTGGGGAGGCTATACCGGCCAGGGTTCTAAAACCGTATTACCTGCAAAAGCAACGGCAAAAATTTCGGCACGTTTGGTGCCTTCTCAAAACAGTGAAAAAATGACCGAACTTTTGTTGGATTATTTTGAAAAAGCAGCGCCTGATTATGTTACGGTGAAGGCATTTGAGCACCACGGCGGCGAACCATACGTGACGCCTATCGACAGCAAAGGCTATCAGGCAGCCAGCAAAGCTCTTGAAACCACTTTTGGTAAAATGCCTTTACCAGTGCGTGGCGGCGGCAGCATTCCCATTTGTAATACACTCGAAAAAGAATTAGGTATCAAAATTATCTTCATGGGTTTTGGGTTGGATAATGACGGCCTGCACAGCCCGAATGAAAAATATAATATAGAAAATTATTATAAAGGCATAGAAACGATTCCTTATTTTCATAAGTTTTTTGCGGAGTAAGTTTGAAATTTGCTCAAGCGTTCGTGGTGTTAATCCCCGCGAGAAAAGGCGGCTGTATAAATTGTTTTGGCCACTACTAATAAAAAAAGTTTATCGAAATTTCTTCCGATAAACTTTTTTTTAAAAACGGGTTTTTATTATTTCACCGCTTCCAGCGCCGCATCATAATTAGGCTCCTGTGTAATTTCAGGCACCTGTTCTGTATAAATAACTTTGCCATTTTCATCAGCTACAATCACCGCACGGCTCAATAATCCTTTTAAAGGAGAATCGGTAAGCGTCACACCGTAATCATCGCCGAAGTTGCCACGAAAATCAGAAAGGTTTTCTACTTTGTCCAAACCTTCCGCAGCGCAAAACCTGTTCAACGCGAAGGGCAGGTCTTTTGAAATATTTACAACAACTGTGTTGTCAAGCGCCGAAGCTGCTTCGTTGAACTTACGCGCTGCTGCCTGGCATACTCCTGTATCAATACTTGGGAAAATACTCAGGATCACTTTCTTTCCCTTGTAATCACTCAGTGATTTTTCTGAAAGATCAGTACTTACCAGGTTAAAATCTTTTAATTCACTTCCTACCTCCGGCAGTGTTCCCACGCTATGTGCAGCGTTTCCTTTAAATGTAATATCAGCCATAAAAATTAAAATTTAAAAAAATGAATAATTGTGTTTGTTTAGCAGGGTTTCAAATATAGAATTTCCGAACCATACTAAAAACTAATTTATATTTATAAAATATTAATTTGCCTCAAATTTAAAATCGTTACATGAATACAACAATCGAAGAGATACAAAGTTTTAAAGGACGTTACCCCAAACAGATCTGGAGCCTGTTTTTTAGTGAAATGTGGGAGCGCTTTTGCTTTTACGGCATGCGGGGTATGCTCACCTTCTTTATGGTGCACGAATTGTTTATGAAAGAGGATGTGGCAAACCTGCAATACGGTGCAACACAGGCATTCGTGTATGCTTTCACGTTTATTGGAGGATTGGTTGCCGATAAAATTTTAGGGTTCAGAAAGTCGCTGTTCTGGGGTGGTTTATTAATGATCACAGGTAGT
>MKRO01000092.1:13641-17302 GCA_001896965.1 Sphingobacteriales bacterium 41-5
ACGGTGATTGGTACGGGTTTTTTTAAACCTAATATCTCAACGATGGTTGGGCAGTTGTATGCCGCGGGTGATATACGGAGGGATGCAGGGTTTTCACTTTTTTATTCCGGAATTAATATTGGCGCACTGCTTGGCGGTTATGTTTGTGTGGCTGTGGGCAAAGGGTATATGTTAAGTTCGGTGATTCCTGAAAACCTTCGCTGGAATGTAGCTTTTGGTTTTGCTTCGGTTGTGATGGCGATCAGCCTGATCACTTTTTTATTCACAAAGAAAAATCTGGGGCCGATTGGCCTTTCGCCCGTGAGAGCTAAAAAGCAAACAGTGGTTGATTACGGCGCAATCGGAAATAATCCGGATCAGGAGCCGGTTAAATTAAATGAAGAACCGGTGGCAAGGGCTAAATGGAAGGATTACCTGGTGTATGCCGGTTCGCTTGCAGTGATCCCACTGATCATGATGATGGTTTCGAAAACTGAATATACTGATTGGTTCATGTATATTATTGGCCCGGCTACGTTGGTTTATCTTTTTTATGAAATGACAAAGCACTCTAAAGTTGAAGTGAAAAAGCTTTTTGCGGCATTAGTGTTTATTATATTCTCGATTTTATTTTGGGCATTTTTTGAGCAAAGCGGCGGGTCGCTTGCGCTGTTTGCCGCCAACAACCTTGACGATAAATTGCTGGGTTTTATTAAAGCTGATCCTAACGGGGTCAACAATTCCGCGAATGCGTTATTCGTGATTATTTTTGCACCACTGCTGGGCCTTGTCTGGCTGGCAATGGCCAAAAGAAAAATTGAGCCGAATACGGTTGTAAAGTTTGGTTTGGGATTTTTGTTTTTGGGAGCTGCGTTTTATGTTTTCTTTGCCACAAGATTTTTTCAGGTGATACCCGGCGTGGCCAACCTTGATGTATTTACGTTTGCCTACCTGGTTATCACTTTTGGAGAGCTGTGCCTTTCGCCAATCGGCCTTTCAATTATGACCAAACTTTCTCCCACAAGGTTACAGGGCGTAATGATGGGTATGTGGTTTTTGGCGAGCGCTTATGGCCAGTACGTTGCGGGGTTGCTTGGCGCGGGACTTGCAAAGGCTAATGAAAATGCAACGCCGGTAGATAAACTTCTGGCTTACACTGAAGGGTATAAACAATTAGGGTTGTATGCAATTATTGCAGGTGTTGTTTTAATAGCCATTTCACCATTAGTGCGCAAGCTAATGCAGGAAGTGAAATAGTTCGGGTTGTGGGAAACGCCGTCGAGGATTCTATTACCTTAAACGCCCAACACTTCTTTCATTGTTAATATGCCTTTTTTATCTTTTGCATATTCGGCTGCAAGCACAGCGCCCAGGGCAAACCCTTTACGGCTGTGGGCGGTGTGGGTGATTGAAATATCGTCAACTTCAGATTTGTAAAAAATGGTATGAGTGCCCGGCGCGGGGTCTTCTCTTTTGCTCACAATTAAAAGCTGATCCTCTTTAGGCTCCACATCATTCACCCATTCTTTTTTCTCAGGGTAAACTTCCATTATTTGCTCTGCAAGCGTTATGGCTGTGCCACTCGGCGCATCAATCTTTGCGGTGTGGTGAATTTCTTCAAGGCTTACCGTATAATCGCTATGCGGATGCATTAATGCCGCCAGCTTTTTGTTGAGTTCAAAAAACAGGTTTACACCAATACTGAAATTGCTCGCATACAGAAGCGTGCCGTTCGTTTCGGCACAAATACGCTTAACCTCCTCCCATTGGTTCAGCCAGCCGGTGGAGCCGCTAACCACGGGAACTCCAAATTCAAGCAATTTTAAAATATTTCCCAGGGCAGTATGCGGGCCGGTGAATTCAATCGCAACATCAGCCTTGCTAACATTCTCGGGTGTGAATTCATTCACATTATTCACATCAATTTTCAAAACAATTTCATGGCCTCTTTCTAAAGCGGTTGCTTCAATAGCTTTGCCCATTTTCCCGTATCCGATTAATGCAATATTCATAATTGGTAGTTTCTGTGCCATCCTTAATTTGCCTACTGCGGCCAGGCCTAACCAGGGATAACTTTTTTATTGATCAATTCATGGCCGGTAAAACTTTCCATGACAATTATCTATTTAAACTTCAGCACCACGCTCACGCCGCTCGTTCGGGCTAATTCGCTGTAGCCCGGTTGAATTTTAAAACTGAGATCGGGGCTTATGTCAAAACTGCTTAAGTGCGCATCAACAGTAGCATCTACAACATTGAGCGCCCAGGCAAGAAAAAAATACACAAAAGAATAATCCACATTCTTTCGGTAAGCGTCTCTTTCTGCTTTCAATTCATTTAGCCAACCTCCATCCACCGCCTGCTTCACCCTAATCTCTTTTATTTTATCATAGCCCGTACTATCTCCAAATTGTGAAATATTATAAGCTACTTTATATCCTAACCTAAGCTCTTTGTAAATATTTCTGTTATCAAAAAAAAACCAGGCCGTACCGCCCATTACAGCGTAAACAATGGGTACTTTCCACCACTTGTTATTGTACAACTGTCCCCAGCCGGGTAAAACTGCAGACCTTAATGCTGCCGTGCGGGGGTTACGATAATTGGGGTTTTTTAGTTTGATGCTGTCTGTTTCTTTTAATGCCGGATTTTCCTCCGCCGGACGTACCAATGTGTCTTTTGCATTTAAAAGTTTTCGGGTAACGGCGGTATCCACAATTTGGGTATTGCCGGCTATTGCAAATGCTAAAAGAAAAAAGGTGAGCGGGAAAAATTTTCTGAACAGGTTCATGTTGCAAATATGACAGATGTTAATCTACAGATAAGTTAAAGTTGTTCAGTAATTTGTTAAGTTCTTCCACAGAATAATAGTCAAAAGTGATCTGGCCGCTGCCGTTGGTGCTGTGTTTCAATTTCACCCTTGTGTCAAATTGCGATGCCAGCTTATCCTCAATCCTTTGAAAAGCAGAGGAAAGCCCGCCGGGTTTATGTTTTTTTGCACCGGTTTGCTTGTAAAGATTTCGCACTAAAGCCTCGGTTTGCCTTACCGATAAGCTACGTTCTTTAATTTCTTTAAAAATATAAAGTTGCTTCTCAACAGTATCAATATTGATGAGGGCGCGGGCATGGCCCATTGATAATTCGCCGTTACGAACAGCTAACTGAATATCCGGTGGTAATTTTAAAAGGCGGATGAAATTGGAGATGGTACTACGGTCTTTGCCCATTCGTTCAGCAACATTATCCTGCGTGTAATCCAGTTCGTCCATCATGCGTTTGTAGCTGAGGGCAACTTCCATTGCGTTGAGATCTTCGCGCTGCAGGTTTTCAAGTAACGCCAGTTCAAGTAACTCAGTATCGTTTGCCTGGCGAATATAAGCGGGAATATCGTTGAGCCCGGCCATTTTTGCCGCACGAAAACGGCGTTCACCTGCAATAAGCCTAAATTTTCCGTTGGCCATGCGCGATACCGTAACCGGCTGAATAATATCATGCATTTTGATGGAATCGGCGAGCTCCTTTAATGCCTGTTCATCAAAATCGGTACGCGGTTGTTTGGGGTTGGTTTCTATTTCTGAAAGCGAAATGCGCGAAGTGCTTGTTGCAGTTTCCACAACAGTTTTTTTTAATTCGCCTGTGCCGCTTTTTAATTCCGCGTCAATACTTCCTAACTTCCTAAAAG
>MKRO01000093.1:0-486 GCA_001896965.1 Sphingobacteriales bacterium 41-5
AAGCGCTCATTGTAATTGATGGAGTAGTGATGGGTGGAAACACAAGGCGCACGGCCAACGGCAGCGAAGCAACTTATGGCACAGGCAGCGATAATATGCCCGCCGACTATGGAAGCGGCATGAACGATATTAACCCTGATGATATTGAATCGGTTACAGTATTAAAAGGCCCGGGCGCTGCGGCACTTTACGGCCAGAGAGGGGCTAACGGAGCGATCATTATCACTACCAAATCATCAAAAAGAAAAAAGAAAGGTTGGAACGTAACGCTCAATTCCAACTATTCTGTTGAGCAGATCAACCGCTGGCCGGATATGCAATATGAATATGGCCAGGGTCTGGACGGCGCTACTTATTACTCATACGGAGCTTCGGCTGACGGTGCCAGCACCAGCGGAACCAGCTCTGCCTACGGGCCAAGGTTCGACGGGCAAATGTTTTATCAATATAGCCCCACATTGCACGGGCAGGATTCAGCAAGAACAC
>MKRO01000093.1:543-6531 GCA_001896965.1 Sphingobacteriales bacterium 41-5
TAGCATTGCGCTGGACGGTACAATGGGGCCCATCAACACGAGATTTAATTATACTAACGTAACCAATAAATGGATCACACCCAATACCGGTTACGATCGCAACAGTTTGGCACTTACGATGAATACAAAGCTTTTTAAAGACAGGCTGCGGCTGGCGTCAAAGATCAATTATACCAACAGGTGGAGTGATAACCTGCCGGGTGCGGGTTATGGTAACCAATCCATCATGTATTGGTTTATTTTCTGGCAACCCAATGCAGATCTTAACTGGCTAAAAGATTATTGGAGATACAGAAGAATCGTGAATCCTGACGGGACAGCAACTTTTATACAACAAAAAGACAGCCTGATTTTTTACCCGTACAGTTCTTTTCCTGAAAACCCTTATGCTATTGCATACGAGTTTTTAAATAAATCACTCAGGCGAACAATCACCGGTAATTTTTCTGCCACTTATGATTTTACTAAAGACCTGAGCCTGATGGTTCGCACAGCAGCAGATTGGGGAGGAGAATATCGCCAGCAAAGAAGGCCGTGGGATGCCGGTTCCAGATTGCCAAGAGGTAGTGTGCGTGAACAAAATATTCTAAGTCAGGAGTGGACAACCGATTTTCTTTTACGCTACAATAAGCAATTTTCAGAGGATATTAAGACCAACTTCACTTTTGGAGGAAGCACGTTGCGAAACACCTATAATAGAAAAGAAGTAAGGGCTGATTCGTTAAGGGTTCCGGGGCTTTACCATCTTTATAACGCAGCAGGCCAATTATTATACGTTCCTGATTATAATGCAGAATTTATTGTGAATAGTTTTTACGGTATGATCACTGCCTCCTACAAAAATTATCTTTTTGCAGACTTTACCGGCCGGCAGGATTGGAGCAGTGTGTTAGCATCTCCTTACCGTACCGCAAAAAGTGGGTTTTTCTACCCATCAGTAAATACCAGCTTTGTGCTGTCTGATGCATTTGACCTTCCTAAAACGGTCAACTTTGCCAAGCTCAGATTTTCTGTAGCCGGTGTGGGTAGCGGAGGTACAAATCCTTATTTGAATACCGATGTTTACTTGCAGGAAGTAGATTTTATTAATGACAGCATTTATACAAATCCTACAACGCTTGCAAATCCCAACATGCGCCCGTTAAAAACCATTAGTTATGAATTAGGTGGTAACGCCAGTTTCTTCAATAGCCGTTTAACGGTTGATGTGGCCGGGTACATTGGTAATACAAAAGACCAGATATTACAGCGCATCATTGACCGGTCAAGCGGTTTTGCAAGGCAGGTGGTAAATGCAGGTGTGGTTAGAAATACAGGGTTTGAATTAGCCCTGAGTGGTACGCCAATAAAGTCTAAAGCTAAAAAAGGATTTGTGTGGAACAGTACAGTCACTTTTGCCACAAATAGGAACAGGATCATGAGTATGCCCGACACATCTTTGGTGATTAACACCGGGCCTGTGGCGGGTGGCCAGATTGTAGCGAAAGTTGGTGGCAGCATGGGCGATTTGTACGGCCGTGGTTATGTGCGTGCCCCGGATGGCCAGATTGTTTATGATGGAACCACCGGAAATGCTTTAATCACCCAGGATGTGGTTCACATTGGAAATACTATTCCTAAAGGCAAAGCAAGCATTAATAATAAATTGAGTTACCGCAACTGGAGGATGAGCTTTTTATTTGACGGACAGTGGGGCGGTGTGGCACACTCATTAATGCACTACAAAATGGTAGAACAGGGTAAGCTTACCCTAACCCTGCCCGGGAGGTACAATGGCATCATTGGTAAAGGTGTGGTTCAAAATGCCGATGGCAGCTATCGCACCAACGATGTTATTGCAAAGGATATTGACGAATATTACCGCTCACACATGGGTATAGATAACGCGGAAGGAAGCACCTTTAGCACCGACTTTATTAAATGGCGCGAAGCCAGGCTGGAATTTAATATTCCTGTAAGAGGCGCTATTAAAAGGATAGGGTTACAAAGAGCTGCTGTGGCAGCTTATGGCCGCGATCTTTTTATCTGGTCGCCATGGCCGATGTTCGATCCTGAATTTGGAACACTTAGCGGAACAGACATCGTGCGCGGTTTTGAAATTGCCCAGTTCCCTTCAACCAGAACAATCGGGGCAAGCCTGATCGTTGGATTTTAAAAATTTATCTGATATCTAAAAATAAATAAGAATGATGAAGCTAAATATTTTTCGGATAAGCGCCATTGTAGTCATCCTGGCAACCATGGCATCCTGTACCCGGAATTTTGAAAAAATAAATACCAATCCCAATGGCGTGCGGTACGTAGCCCCTGACCAGCTATTACCGGCAGCACTCACCGATGCGCTTGGGTACAACATGACCCGAAACCGTAATTTCAATAATGAACTGATGCAGGTAACTGTGAATATAACAGATGCGGAAGGCGCCGTATTTCGTTATGATTATCGGTCAAACTGGTCGGATTATTTGTGGAATGGCTTGTATGGAGAGTTAACCAACTTTAAGGACATGTACCGGGATTCTACAAGCAATAACAATAAAAGTTACAAGGGCATTTCTTTGATCTGCCAGGCATGGCTCTACTCCATCTTAACTGACACTTACGGAGACATTCCGTTTTCAGAATCCAACAGCGCCAAGGCAGAATTTGGTGGAATTGTAGAACCGAAATTCGACAGCCAAAAGGATGTATACCTCGGCATGTTTGAAATGCTGGAAGAAGCCAACACTTTGCTCAGCGCGGGGGAAGCCATCAACGCCAGTCGCGATCCCGCTTATAATGGAAATGTTGCAGGATGGCGCAAATTTGGCAATTCGTTGTATTTAAGATTGTTGATGCGGGTGAGCGGAAAAGCTGAGGTATCGGCGCAGGCAATTGCCAAGATTAAAGAAATTGCACAAACCAATGCGGCTCAATACCCGATTTTTGAAAAGAATGCAGAGTCGGCCAGGGTTTTATGGACAGGTGTTGCACCCTATGTATCTCCGTTTTTTGGAATACGTGTACAGGATTTCAGGTCCCCGGGTATTGCCAGCTTTTTTATTGATAATTTATTGGCATGGACAGATCCGCGCATTGTTTCTTCTGCACCTTACGGTTCTGGTAGTATTGGTCAACTGGGTATTGCTCAGGCCAGCGGCGGTGGTTTTTTTGGTGTGCCAAGTGGTTATGAGCCCGGCCAGGGAGAATTAAAGGGGTCTTATTTTCAAAGTTCCGATAACGCAAGCACCGGTAGATTTTCGCTACAATTGAATCCTTTAACAGGGATTATGATGCAATATTCGGAGGTACAGTTTATATTGGCAGAAGCAGTGGCGAAAGGCTGGATTACGGGTGACGCGAAAACTTTTTTCTACAAAGGCATAGCATCTGCTATTAACTATTGGGTTTCTAACTTTCCCGAGAACATTACTTCGGCCAATTTTACCACGCATCTTGAAAACATGGCAGCAGGTAGTGCAGTTTGGGACGATAATCTTTCGTTAAACAACAAAATGGAATTAATCCATCTACAGAAATATGTTGCACTCTTTATGACGGACATGCAGCAATGGTTTGAATACAGGCGTACCGGCCATCCAGACCTTCACCTCAACGAATTGAAAGGACTAAAAAACGGAGGTGTAATGCCGGCCAGAATGGTATATCCTGTATATGTGCAATCTACCAATCCTACCAACTATAAAGCGGCTATAGCTGTGCAGGGGCCGGATTTGATATCAAATCAGGTTTGGTGGCAGAGGCCATAACAAAACTTAGATAAAAGATTTTAGACATAAGACAAAATTCAATTATAAATGAAGCATATATTACCATTTCCAATCGTTGCCTTAGCTATATTATTTTTTACGGGCTGTAAAAAAAACGGGGCTTACGGAAACTATCCTGGAGGTGACCCTGCTGAGGTGATCGGCATTTTGGATGTTCGCCCGATATACAAAGGGCAGGATGTAACGCTCACGAAAGATAATTTATACGGCGCTAGTAAGTTGGCCGCAGTAGTCATCTCTGACCATACCGAAAAGAACCTTCCCGAAGGGTTATTGGTGATTCAGGACAATCGGCGGCTGAATATGTTAAGAGGTATCTCAATTGATTTAGGCGCTGCTGCTGCTAAATATCATCCCGGAGACTCGGTGCTGGTGGATATCACGGGCGGCACTTTAACCAGAAAGAACGGCATTCTTACTATTACCGGTATTGACGAATCCAGAATAACGTCTGCCGGAAAAGGAATTGTTGGCATTAATGCTATAAATGTGTCCCAGTTAAAATCGAACCCAAACGATTATGAAAGTTCGCTGACAATTCTCAATAAATCCAGCTTTAATCCCGCCCCAAAAGAAGGAGAGGTGCTAAGCGGCACAAAGCTTATCAATGATGGGTTTGGTAATATTAGCCTTTATACTGCCCCTGGTACGAGCTATGCTAATGATGAGCCCTTTGGGTTGGCCGCCTACGTGGGTATCCCTTTTCGATCTACCAACGATTCTATACAATTCAGAACGAGAGAAAAAGATGATATAATAAACATGGGATCCTCGGCTCAAGATCTAATTATATCGGGTTTTCTGGGTGATCCAAGGGGGGGTGACGGGGGGTATGAGTATGTGCAATTGATTGCCACCAAAGATATCGACTTTGCAATAACCCCGTTCAGCATTGTATTTTGTGGTAATGCTGGTACTGCTATTACAGCAACCCCGCTTAATGCCGGTTGGGCAACCGGTGGTCAACGAACCATTAAATGGAACATCAATTCCGGAAGCGTGCAAAAAGGTAAGTTTTTTTATTTTGGTTTTCAAGGGAAAAAACTAAATGGTTCAGGTGGCACAGTGTCATTCCCTGCGGAAACAAACTGGTATCAAAAAACTTATAATTCAGCAAGTGGGGCAACAAACGCCGGTGATGGTGGGTTGGTTCGACCAAGTGCATTTGGTAATTCCGGCCCATGGGCTAACAGTGGAAATGCGTGTGGCGTTGCGATCTTTAAAGGCACAACTATTACTGAAACATCGGTGCCGCATGATGTATTGTTTGTAGCAACCGGAGGAACAACAGGCATTTACGATCCGAACAAGACTCCCATATTGGGCTACCGAATTTGTAACAATGATTGGTATTCGATGTATTCCATCTCAATTGACCCGGTTACTTTTAAACCCCAAATAGTGCCTTACCTGTATTACCGCTCACAGGGCAATACTACCAATATGCCCTACGCTGTAAATGAAAAATATCCAACGGCCGCAACTGATGCTGGTTTGTTTAATATGATGGGTGGAGTTTACAACATTACTCTGGGCAAATGGACAACCGCACGCAAGCAGGTAGTTGTAGAATTATATCAGAAAACGGAAGATGGCCATAACGCTGCTACCGTGGATGATATAGAAAAGAATGACGCCGTAACAAAACTGGTTGAATAATTTTGAAACACATTTATAACTTTAAAAATTGCAGATAAGCCAAACGGCAATTTTTTCTTTAAATAAAAAATGATGAAGCAGTTTTGTATTGCCTTTATTTGTATGGTTTTTTTATTTTCCTGCGCCACCACCAAAAACACAACCGTCAGCCTTCCGGCTTTCGATAAAGAAGGCCACCGCGGTGCGCGCGGGCTGATGCCGGAAAACACGATCCCTGCAATGTTGAAAGGAATTGATTTAGGCGTCACCACGCTCGAAATGGATCTTCAAATCACAAAAGATAAAAAAGTGGTCGTATCGCACGATCCTAATTTCAACGCCAATATTACTACTACGCCCCAGGGAAAGTTTTTGAGTAAAGAAGAGGCCAAAAACCTCATGCTGTATAGCCTCAATTACGATGAAATTAAAAAATATGATGTGGGTTTAAAACCTCATCCTGACTTTCCGCGCCAGCAAAAAATAGCAGTTCATAAACCTTTATTGGCAGATTTGTTAGATGCTACTGAAAAATACGCGAAAGAAAAAGGCATCAATATTTTGTACAATATCGAAATCA
>MKRO01000093.1:6665-15954 GCA_001896965.1 Sphingobacteriales bacterium 41-5
GCGCAAAAAATATCCCTCCGTTAAAACATCTTTGTTAATAGAAGCGTTTGACAAACGCAGTCTTGATGAGCAGTTAAAAGAAATTGGGTTTACGCCAACCGTGTACAGCCCTAACCACATGCTGGTTACCAAACAACTTGTAAACGCCTGCCATCAAAAAGGCATTAAAGTGGTTCCATGGACGATTAATGATTTACCACGAATGAAAGAACTGATAGCTTTGGGAGTTGATGGAATCATTACCGATTATCCTGATTTGTTTGGGCAGTTGTAAATGAAGGCCACCAAGGCACAAATTCGCGAAGCTGCACGAAGTGCTATCCGGTAAATTTATGAAGTCGCGCTTGTTTTCGTCTTTAGGACTTCGTGGCAATTTCACTTAAAAACTATATCTTCAAAGCCATAAACAGATTGTATGTCAAAGTACATTTTATCTTTCGATCAGGGTACCACAAGTTCGCGCGCTATTGTTTTTAATCAACAGGGAAATATTGTTGCTGTAGCGCAAAAGGAGTTTCGCCAGATATTTCCGCAACCGGGTCGGGTAGAGCATGATGCCAACGAGATTTGGAGTACACAAATTGGCGTGGCAGCGGAAGCCATTGCCAAAGCAGGCATTAATGCTGCAGATGTTGCTGCCATTGGCATTACCAACCAGCGGGAAACAACGGTTGTGTGGGATAGAAAAACTTCACAACCCATCTGCAACGCCATCGTGTGGCAGGACAGAAGAACCAGCGATTATTGCAATCAATTAAAGAAAGACGGCTCCGCTCAATCGATCAAAGAAAAAACCGGGCTTGTTACGGATGCCTATTTTTCGGGGGCCAAAATAAAATGGATTTTAGATAATGTTGAAGGCGCCCGCGAAAAAGCGCAACGGGGCGAACTTTGTTTTGGTACGATTGACAGCTGGCTGTTGTGGAAACTTACTAACGGCGCCGTTCATGCCACAGATGTAAGCAATGCAAGCCGCACCATGATCTTCAATATTCACACAATGGATTGGGATGATGAACTGCTGCAATTGATGAACATCCCTAAAAGCATGTTGCCCGAAGTGCGCAGCAGCAGCGAGGTGTACGGCCACACGCAGCAATTGGCCGCTGCAAACCAAATTCCTGTTGCTGGTATTGCAGGCGATCAGCAGGCGGCTTTGTTCGGGCAAATGTGTACACTGCCCGGCATGGTAAAAAACACTTATGGCACGGGTTGTTTTATGTTGATGAATACCGGCGAAAAACCTATCACCTCTTACAACAATCTACTTACAACAGTAGCGTGGAAAATAAATGATCAGGTTAGTTATGCTTTGGAAGGCAGTGTGTTTATTGCCGGCGCTGTGGTACAGTGGCTGCGCGATGGATTAAAACTCATTCAAAAAAGCAGTGATGTGGAAGAGCTGTCGTTAAAAGTAGATGACAGCGACGGCGTATTTATGGTACCTGCTTTTACCGGCCTTGGCGCACCTTACTGGAACCAGCACGCGCGCGGAATCATTGTTGGCCTCACGCGTGGCAGCAGCGATGCGCATATTGCGCGCGCAGCAGTTGAAAGCATTGCTTATCAAACAATGGATGTGCTAAATGCAATGGAAGCCGATGCGGCCATGACTATTAAAGAAGTGCGCGTGGATGGCGGCGCTACGGTAAATAATCACCTGATGCAATTTCAGGCGGATATTTTAAATACAACTGTCATACGCCCCAGCATTACTGAAACTACGGCACTGGGCGCAGCTTACCTGGCGGGCCTCGCTGTGGGTTTTTGGAACGACATTAACGAAGTGCAGGACTACTGGCAGAAGGAAAAAATTTTTGAGCCCCAAATGCAGGGTGAAAAAAGAACACAATTACAAAAGCAGTGGGGCAAGGCAATTAAAGCCGCACAGGCGTGGACGGAAGAATAGTTTTAGTCCGTGGCGATAGACAAAATCAACAATTATTTTTTTTAGATAAATCATAAAACTCCCTGTTTATACAATGAGCATCTTTACTTCAGAACTTATCGGTACATTCTTTTTGATCGTATTAGGCAACGGCGTTGTGGCTAATGTTGTACTCACCAAAACCAAAGGCAATAATAGTGGATGGATCGTGATTACTTTTGGCTGGGCGATGGCCGTTTTTGTTGGTGTATTTGTGTCGGCAAAATATAGCGGTGCGCATTTGAACCCTGCTGTTACTGCGGCGCTTGCTTATTTGGGAAAGATTGATGCCAATACTATACCATCTTATTTAGGCGGACAGTTTCTGGGCGCAATGTTAGGCCAGTTGGGCGTTTGGGCAGTTTACAGGCAGCATTATTTAACTACGGATGACCTGGCTGGGAAGCTGGCAACATTCAGCTCGGGCCCTGCCATCCGTACCCTCCGCCAAAATTTTACAACAGAAGCCGTTGCCACTTTTGTATTTATACTTTCTATATTATTCATCATTGCCCCTTCTAATAGTTTAGGTGCTTTGGATGCATTGCCGGTTGCATTTGTTGTATTAGCGATTGGCTTAAGCCTTGGCGGCCCCACGGGTTATGCAATTAACCCTGTTCGTGATTTCGCGCCACGCATCATGCACGCCATTCTGCCCATCGGCAAAAAAGGCCCCAGCGACTGGGCATACAGTTGGGTACCCGTTTTAGGCCCGATTGTGGGAGCGTTGCTTGCCGCGGTAGTCTTTCAACTTTTGAATTAATCAGTTCATTCGTTAAAACTCATAGGTTATGCGCTGTATTGTATAGGAATTGGTTTTCGAAAAGCATCCCTGTTGCTTAGTCCTGCTTGGTGAGCTTCTCGCTGTTTTCAGCAAACTGCAGCTTATCAATAAACTCCTGAATATCGCCGTTGATAAATGCATCAAGATTATAAGATGTTAAATTAATCCTGTGGTCAGTTACACGCCCCTGTGGGAAATTGTAAGTCCTGATCTTCGCACTGCGGTCGCCGCTGCTCACAAGGCTTTTACGGTGTCGTGCAATTTCCTCTTCCTGCTTGCGCACCTGCTCTTCATAAAGTTTTGTACGTAACATGCCCATGGCTTTTTCGCGGTTGCCAAGCTGTGTACGTTCGGTTTGACAAATTACAACAGTGCCCGTTGGGATATGCGTGAGCATCACTTTAGTTTCAACCTTGTTTACGTTCTGGCCGCCTGCTCCACCGCTTCGCGAGGTTTCCATTTTTACTTCGCTTTCCTTCAGTTCAAAATCTACTTCTTCGGCTTCGGGCATTACCGCCACGGTAGCCGCAGATGTATGTACGCGCCCCTGCGTTTCAGTGTCGGGTACCCGCTGAACACGATGCACGCCGCTTTCAAATTTTAAAGTACCATAAACGTCGTCTCCGGTAATCTCCAACTGAACTTCTTTGTAGCCACCCACCGTGCCTTCACTTTCGCTTAACACTGAAGTTTTAAAACCATGCCTTTCGCAATATTTAATGTACATACGCAACAGGTCGCCGGCAAAAAGACTGGCTTCATCGCCACCGGTTCCGGCGCGAATTTCCATGATCACATCTTTCTCATCCTGCGGGTCTTTGGGTATGAGTAGTTGACGAATATGAGCTTCCAGTTCTTCTTTTTTTTCATCTAATGCGGGCGCTTCTAATTTTGCCATTTCACGCAATTCTTCATCGGTATCATTCAGGGCTTCCCTGTTAAATTCAATATCTCCAAGCAGTTTTGTATAATCGTTAGAAGCGGTTACAATCTTTTCAAGGCTGCGGTATTCCTTGCTGGTTGCCGCAAATTTTTTATTGTCGCCCACAATTTCAGGATTCGTTAATGCCACGCCCAACTGATCGTACTTCGCTTTTATTGCTTCTAATTTGTCTAACATGTAAATAGTTTATTTTTGACAGGGCGCAAAGGT
This sequence comes from Sphingobacteriales bacterium 41-5, assembly GCA_001896965.1. Classification (GTDB taxonomy): domain Bacteria; phylum Bacteroidota; class Bacteroidia; order Chitinophagales; family Chitinophagaceae; genus Niabella. The sequence goes on from MKRO01000093.1 coordinate 10,530, forward strand.
AATTTAATTTCTGATTTGAGATTTTTGATTTAAGATGTATAAAAAAATAAAGGCCAGTCAATTGTTCGATGGCTACCGGTTTAGAAATGATGAGGTTTTAATTCTCTCAAAAGAAGGAACTGTTGAAGCAATGATCCCCGCGAACGAAGCGGGTGATAATGTGCAGGAGTTTGACGGGATCATTTCACCGGGGTTTATTAACTGCCATTGCCATTTAGAACTCAGTCATTTAAAAGGGTTGATTGATGAACATACCGGCCTGGCTCAATTTGTGCAACAGGTTGTTCAAAAAAGAAGGCTTCCCGATGAAGAAATTTTTGACGCGATTGCAACCGCGGAAAAAGAAATGTTGAATAACGGAATAGTTGCAGTTGGCGACATCTGCAACAGCCCTCACACAATCTCACAAAAACAAAAAGGGAATCTTCAATATCTGAACTTTATTGAGGCGATGGGCAGCGACCCAGCAGCAGCCGAAAGAAATTTTGCAATTTTTGAAAAGGTTTATAATGCTTTTTGTGAAAGCCTTGATGGGGATTCTGTTTCCATTACGCCTCACGCACCCTATTCGGTTTCAGAAAAATTGTGGCAAAAAATCATTCATCATCAAAGCAGCAAAATCAAAAGTATTCACAACCAGGAAACTCCTGAAGAGAACGAATGGTTTCAGGCAAAAACCGGCGGCTTTGTCGAAATGTTCCGGCAAATGGGTATTAACAGCGATTCATTTAACGCAACCGGCAAAACCAGTCTGCAAACCTTTCTGCCAAAATTCCTGCCTCAGCAACAGGTTTTATTGGTTCACAATGTTCATACAACTCCGGCCGATATTGAATTTTCGAAAACAGTTGTTAATGAATTATACTGGTGTTGTTGCCCGAACGCGAATCAATACATCAGCAACACAATGCCCAATCTGCCCTTGTTCATAAAAAATAATTGTAACATCGTTTTGGGAACAGACAGCCTCGCATCGAACCATCAGTTAAGTATTTGGGAAGAAATTCAAACTATTCAGAAACATTTTCCTGAAATTGAGTTGGAGCAGTTGCTGGGATGGGCAACCATCAACGGGGCGAAAGCGCTCGGCTTTTCCAGCAGTTTTGGTAGTTTTGAAAAAGGAAAGAAACCGGGCCTGGTGTACATCAATAAAGAAGGCAGCATATTTTTAGATTGAAGTAAATTTTAGCCAAAACGAACTTACTTTCTTAAACGAAAAAACCACCCGTACAAACAGGTGGTTTTGATAAAAATTTAAAGATGGTTTAGCTCTTTTTTTTCATCACCGCTTCGGCAGCAGCTACGATATCGCTTACATCCATTCCGTATTTTTTAAGCAGTTCTTTAGGTGTGCCGCTTTCACCAAATGTATCTTTAGTCCCAACAAATTCAATCGGGATAGGGAAATTCTTTGATGCTACGTGAGCAACAGCTTCGCCCATGCCACCGTAAATATTATGCTCTTCGGCTGTTACCGCGCATTTTGTTTTTTTAATAGAATTGATGATGGCTTCTTCATCAAGCGGTTTAATGGTATGCAGGTTGATAACTTCCACGCTGATGCCTTTTGCTTCAAGTTCCGCGCCCGCCTGAATTGCGTTCCACACCAGGTGGCCACAGGCAAAAATGGAAACATCGGTTCCTTCGGAGAATTGTTGCGCTTTACCGAAAACAAAGTCTTCTTCGTTGGTGAAAATCGGCCAGCTCGGGCGGCCAAACCTTAAATAAACAGGGCCTTCATGCTCTGCAATATATTTTGTAGCTGCTTTAGTTTGTGTATAATCACAGGGAACAATAACAGTCATGCCCGGCAGCATTTTCATCATGCCAATATCTTCTAAAATCTGGTGGGTAGCACCATCTTCACCCAGGGTAACACCGGCATGAGAAGCACAAATTTTTACGTTTTTACCGCTGTAAGCTACCGACTGGCGAATCTGGTCATACACCCGGCCCGTACTAAAATTAGCAAAGGTGGTTGTAAAAGGAATTTTACCGCCGATAGTTAATCCGGCCCCTATGCCAATCATGTTTGCTTCGGCAATGCCGCATTGAATAAACCTGTCAGGAAATTCTTTTATAAACTGATTTAATTTCATTGAACCGAGCAGGTCGGCAGTAAGCGCGACAACGTTTTCATTTTTACGCGCTGCTTCTACAATTCCGTCTCCAAAACCGCTGCGGGTGTCTTTATTTCCGGTTGATTGAATATCCTTTAAAGCCATTTTAACTAAGTTTGGTAAATAACGGTAAAGTTAAGGCAACAGGGCAATTGGCAAAGATTTTTTACCTAAATCGTTTGCGTAAGCACAACGGATTAGAAAATGATTGAATGTGCTTTTCATTTTAAAATTTGAAAACGATGGGGACACAAACAAAAACCAACAATCTCCGTTTGTTATAAAAATGTGGTTTTTGCAAACGGATAATCAGCGTACAAATCCCGCGATTAATGGGTTGATTGTTGTCTAAGTGATTCAGTTTTGGCTTTATTTTCTTATCTCGCAGTTCTGCGGCGATATGAAATGTTAATGAAACCATAAGCTTAAAAAACCTTATGGTACTTGGTTTTTTACTTTGTTAATTTGAAGTTTTTCCGCCACCTTTGCGAACACATAATTTTAACACATTAGAAGAAAGATAAATGGGACTTTTTAACTGGTTTACACAAGAAATTGCAATGGACCTGGGTACTGCAAATACCCTCATTATACATAACGAAGAAGTGGCTGTAAATGAGCCAAGTATCGTAGCCCTCAACCGCAACAACCCCAAAGAAGTTTTAGCAGTAGGCAAGCGCGCCCTCATGATGCACGAAAAAACACACGAAAGCATCCGTACCGTGCGCCCTTTAAAAGACGGCGTGATTGCCGATTTTAACGCGGCTGAACTGATGATTCGCGAACTGATCAAATTAGTCTATCCCAAAAAACCACTTTTTCCGCCAAGCTGGAGAATGATGATCTGTATACCATCATCCATCACAGAAGTAGAAAAAAGAGCCGTGCGCGACAGCGCAGAACAGGCAGGCGCCAAGGAGGTTTACCTCATTCACGAGCCAATGGCTGCCGCACTGGGTATTGGCATTGATGTGGAAGAACCCGTGGGCAACATGATCATTGACATTGGAGGAGGTACAACCGGAATTACCGTGATTGCGCTTGCAGGTATCGTTTGCGATCAAAGCATCAGGATTGCCGGTGATGAATTTACGGCTGATATTATGGAAGCGTTGCGCCGCTATCACAGCCTTTTGATTGGGGAGCGTACCGCCGAACAGATTAAAATACAGATCGGTTCTGCCATGAAAGAACTGGACAATCCGCCGGATGATATTCCTGTAAACGGCCGCGACCTAGTAACCGGTATTCCTAAGCAAATCATGGTAAGTTACCAGGAAGTTGCCGAGGCGCTGGATAAAAGTATTTTCAAAATTGAAGAGGCGATTTTAAAAGCGCTGGAGCAAACCCCGCCCGAATTGGCGAGTGATATTTATCGCCGCGGTTTGTACCTCACCGGTGGTGGCGCCTTACTTCGTGGCCTTGATAAGAGAATCAGCCAGAAAATCAAACTTCCCGTTCATATTGCCGATGACCCGCTAAAAAGTGTGGTAAGGGGCACCGGCATTGCTTTGAAGAATTATGACAGGTACCCGTTTGTGATGAGATAGGCCCAGGGACGCGGTTTTTGGCTGGCAGGTTGATAATTTTAATAGGAGATGCCTTTTCAGCCTGTTTAACTTTTCAACTTCAATATTTAAATTAGTTGCGAAACGTCTTTCTCTTCATCCGCAGGTATTCGGTTTTCATTGCATTCATTATTCTGCAAATCATTTCGCTGTACTTATTATTTTCTTACAATAAATACCACCGCGCGCGCGGGCTGGGCATGGCCGGGGGTATTACAAGCTATTTCAACGGTAAATACAAATCGTTAAATGATTTCTTCAAAATGAAGGAAGAAAATAAGCGCATTCATGCCATGAACGACTCGCTGATAAATTTGCTCAACCAAAATTTTGTTTCGGCCGATTCAGCCGCTGTTCTAAAAACCGATAGCCTCCGTTTTGATACCACAGGAAAAGCGCGTCAATTTTTATGGCGCACAGCGCAGGTATTATATGCAACTGTAAACAGTGATAAAAATTACCTGCAGATTAATAAAGGCAGCGCATCGGGTATAAAAGAAGATATGGGCGTTTTAAGTTCGAACGGGGGATTAGTTGGTAAAGTGGTAAATGTGGGGCCAAACTTCAGCCAGGTAATGACGCTATTGCATGTCATTAACAAACTGAGTGTACAAATTAAAAGAACGGGTACTTCGGGCATGCTTTCATGGGATGGGAATACGCCAACGGAGCTAACTTTGAACGGCATTCCTAAAACTGACTCAATCAGGCGCGGCGATACGGTGCTAACAGGAAATTATTCATTAAGTTACCCGGCCGGCCAAATGGTGGGAACAGTAGCGCGGGTATTTAAAGACGGGGCTACAAATTTTTTAATTCTTAAAATAAAACCAACGGCAAATTTTGGCAGCCTTCAGCATGTTTTTGTTGTTGAAAATTTAAGCCTGAAAGAACAAAAAGCGCTGGATGATGAAACCCGCAGAATCGTTGACAAAAACCAATCGAAAAAGTGAGTGATTTAGTAAAAAATATTTTACGTTTTGTTCTGTTCGTCTTCATACAAGTGTATGTGCTGGATGTGATGCCTCATTTGCATCAGCTCATCACACCATATATTTATTTCCTTTTCATTCTGTGGCTGCCGTTTTACATGAAACGTGGCTGGGTACTATTGCTGGGGTTTTTGCTGGGGCTAACCGTCGATTATTTTTCAATGACGCCGGGCCTGCACGCCGCTGCCTGCACGCTGGTTGCCTATCTGAGGCCTTTTGTCATTAATGTTTTTGCTTCAAAAGACACGTCTGAATTTAACTATCGCGAACCATCACCAAAGGCTTTCGGGGTAAGTGGTTACGCCTTATATGCTTTAATACTCACTTTCGTGCACAACTTCTACCTGCTTTTTTTGGAGTGGTTGTCCTTCGGTTCGTTCATCAATTTTTTAATGAAGGTGATCATAGCCACCGCAATCAGTATGCTGATGATTTTAATAGCGGAACTGATCTTCCCACGCCAGTTAAAATACCGTACAAATACAGCCTGAGGTCAAACAATATCTTCTTTGTAGGTTTCTTTGGCTTCGTGATACCCTATTTCAAAAATTTCATTCATCCTCGGCCCTTTATTTTCGAATGTGCCATAAGCGCTTAGCTTTTTAGGGCAAATGAACCAGTCGCAGTATGCGAATTTCGGTTTCTCAATCCTGTATGAAAGCAGGTCGAAAGCGCGAATGGTAATTGATTTAATAGAGTTCAATTGTTCACGGGTGAGCAGCTGTTGGGGTGAAACATAAATGCC
>MKRO01000093.1:16053-18226 GCA_001896965.1 Sphingobacteriales bacterium 41-5
TGATACCCGGAAACGCTGAGGATGCAATAACGGCATCAATCACCGGGGTATTTTCATCAAAAACTATTGTTTCGCCCGATACGAGATCGGTTGACACAATGAGCGTTTCAATGGAAAGGTCTTTGATACGGGTATCTTTAAAAACCGGGTTGAAATAGGTTTTAAAAGCATCAGAACTAATAAACCCCGGACGATTAAAAACAAAATGGTTCCATTTAAAAAAATGGATGGACTTGAAAAATTCAAGAATTTCTTCAGGCGATTTTCCGATACCGTACAACGAGGCCACAACTGCTCCGGCGCTTGCAGCACTGATGATGGCAGGCCGGATGTTTTTTTCTTCGAGAAATTTTAGTACTCCGGCATGGGCAATTCCTTTCGTTCCGCCACCCGACAACGCAAGTCCTGTTCTTGTAATGATCGCATTCATCCCGGCAAAGATAAAACGAAGGCGGTTACCTGATGAACTGTAAAATCTTCCTCCATCGGCGCTTTAAAAAAATTAAGAACTTTTTAAATTTCAACTAATAAATATCAATGCCGTAATTGTACATTTGTAACCACTGTTTTTCCCAATAATTTATTTCGAAGAGTGTTGTATGTCGGTGTTTAATCAATCAAGAAGTTATATTATTCGCATCATATTTTTAGCGGTATTTGTAATTATCATTTTACAATTAGTCAACCTGCAAATCTTTGGCAGCAAGTACCACCAGCTTGCCATTGATAATGCCGTATTTCAAAAAATAGTGTATCCTGAAAGAGGCATTATTTACGACAGAAACGGGAAGCCGGTTTTAAACAACACCATAATGTTCGACCTGATGGTAACACCATTTGAAGTGCGAAACATTGATACGCTTGCGTTTTGCACGCTTATGCAAATAGACACTGCAGATTTTAAGCAGCGAATAACCGAAGCTATTTTAAAAAACTCCAGGGTGAGGCCATCCGTTTTCATGGGTTTGTTAACACCCGAAATGCAGGCAAGGTTTGAAGAAAACAGTTGGCGTTTTCCGGGGTTTGCGTTGGTGGAACGGCCGGTGAGAACTTATCCATATAATGTTGGCGCTCATTTTTTGGGCTATATCAGCGAGGTAAGCCCGAAGGACATTGAGCGCTCGGGTGGTTTTTATAAGATGGGTGATTATATTGGCAAAAATGGGCTTGAGTTCAATTACGAGCGCGTGCTGATGGGGCAGCGGGGTGTGGAATACATGATCAAAGACAATAAAAACCGGCTTGTGGGTTCCTATGAAAACGGCCAGTTTGACACCACGGCTATTGCCGGGCGTGGTTTAAAAACCCACCTTGATGTGGAATTACAGGTTCTTGCAGAAAAGCTGATGCAAAATAAAGTGGGCGCCGTTGTGGCGATCGATCCTAAAACGGGTGGCATACTTGCGATGACGTCTGGGCCAACATTTAATCCTAATGATCTTTCAGGATCACAGAAAAATGCCAACTTCGGCAAGATGGCTTTGGACGTAAAAGCTCCGCTATTAAACCGTGCTATAAAGGGCCAGTATCCGCCGGGTTCCACATTTAAACCATTGGGCGGCCTGGTGGCGTTAGACGAAGGTATGATCACTCCCTCTTTTGGTTATCCGTGCGGTGGTGGTTATTATGCCTGTGGCAGAAGGGTTGGTTGTACGCACGCGGGAGGCGGTCACGCTGCAAACCTGAGATTGGCAATCGCAAATTCCTGTAACTCTTATTTTGTGGATGTTTATCGCAAAGCTGTTGATAATCCCAGAATCGGGAATATGCGAAAAGGGTTTGAAACATGGGCGGATTATATGCACAAATTTGGACTGGGAGTAAGGTTGGGCGTTGACCTGCCCAGCGAAGACAAAGGCAATATTCCCACCGTAGAAGATTATGACAAAGAATATAAAGGCAGTTGGAGTTCCTGCACCAACCTTACTTTAGGTATTGGCCAGGATAAGATGACGACAACCCCATTACAACTCGCTAATGCAATGTGCATTATTGCAAACAAAGGATATTATTATATTCCGCATTTTGTGGACAGCCTTGAAGACGAAACTCTGGCGGATGCAGCAATACTCACAAAGTATCGTGAAAAACATGAAGTGCTTACGCATATTTCTGACACTGCTTACAACGCCATCATTAATGGGATGCACGATGTGGTAACGCATGGTACTGC
>MKRO01000093.1:18409-18923 GCA_001896965.1 Sphingobacteriales bacterium 41-5
TTATGGAGCTACTTGGGGCGGCCCGATTGCACGGATATTGATGGAAAAGTTCCTGCTGGATTCTCTCACCAACAAAAGCAAAGCAGACCTTGACAGAATTTCAAAAACTAATTTGTTGCCGTCATATTTCAACAGGCTTCAGTATAAAACTGATTCAGTGAGGGCCGAAGAATGGGCAAAGGCTTACGGAGACAGCACAAGGCTGAAACGATTTTTAAGAGGTTTTAGAACAACACCCGATTCAGCCGCGAAGAAACCGGCGGACAATACGGATGATAAAAAACCTGCAGATAATACTCAAAAAGTAGCCCGGTTTGATGAAAAAAAGTATTTTCGTAAACCCTTTGAAAACGCGGAGGATGAAGCATGAGCAGGAATGATATGAAAATTTCAAAAGGCATGGACTGGGTATTAATCATCCTTTACTTTGTGCTTGTCTCAATCGGCCTGATGGCGATTTTTGGCGTTACCTACAAAGAAGGCGACCCTGTGCTGCAAAGTTTCCTTGGGTTTA
>MKRO01000093.1:18956-19445 GCA_001896965.1 Sphingobacteriales bacterium 41-5
TGCATCGCGCTGGCGCTGGGCCTTTTCATACTTCTTACCGATAGTAAGTCTTTCCCGGCCACTGCCAATCTTTGGTATGCGGCGGGCATTTTTTTATTATTGCTGGTTTTTCCGTTTCACTCTGCTGTTAAGGGTACTGAATCCATTATCAGGATTGGCGGCTTTCAGTTTCAGCCGGCAGAGTTTTGTAAAATTTCCGTAGCGCTGGCCCTGGCCAAATACCTTTCATTACCCGATACGGATTTCACGAAGCCCAAGTCTCAGGCCATTGCATCAGCCATTGTACTGGTGCCTGCAATCCTTACCATACTGCAAAAAGAAACCGGCCTCGCGTTGGTGTTCTTTTCATTCTTTTTAGTGATGTACCGCGAAGGGCTGCCATCCGGGTACATCATCATTGGTTCGGCCATTGCCGTTTTAGTGGTTGCTACTTTATTGCTTGATAAAAATTTACTGGCTATCATCATTTCAGCGATAACAGGCATTGTT
>MKRO01000094.1:0-1129 GCA_001896965.1 Sphingobacteriales bacterium 41-5
AGATGCGTTTGCCCTGTAAAAAAACGGATTTTGAATTTTGCTCAAAACCCGCTCTATTGCCTGTTAGCGGCTACCTTTTTCTTCTGCTTTTCTGATAATAATCATCATAGCTTTTATTCCATTTAATCGTTATACAGTTATTAGGGTTGCGTGTATTTTGGAGCTAATTACTTCTTCCACTTCAACCGTAAACTATTACTCACCACACTCACGCTACTCAACGCCATTGCTGCACCTGCAATCATAGGGTTCAATAGGAAACCGTTAATGGGATACAAAATACCTGCTGCAATCGGAATACCGATAAGATTGTAGATGAACGCCCAAAACAGGTTTTGCTTAATGGTGGCTACGGTCTGTTTTGACAATTTTATTGCCTGTGGTATTTTGGTAAGGTCGGATGAAATGATGGTCATTTTAGCAACGTCCATCGCAATGTCTGAACCTTTACCCATTGCAATGCTCACATCGGCTGTTGCCAAAGCTGTACTGTCATTGATACCATCTCCAACCATTGCAACGGTTTTTCCCTGCTGCTGCAATTCTTTTACAAAATCGGCTTTGTGCTGTGGCAATACTTCCGCTTTGTAATGACCAATTCGGGTTTGTTCGGCAATAGCTTTGGCGGTCGCTTCGTTATCGCCTGTGAGCATATACAAGTTAATGCCCATATCCTGCAATTCTTTGATGGCCGCAACCGAAGTTTCCTTGATTTTATCGGAAATGGCTATCACGGCAACTGCTTGTTTGCTGTCTGAAAACCAAATTACGGTTTTGGATTGCTTGCCCCATTCATCGGCTTGGTTTTGCAGTTCTTCAGGGATGTTGATTTTGTTTTCAAACATCAATTTTTTATTCCCGACAAAATAGGTTTCGTTGTTAAAATCTGCTTTTGCTCCGTGACCGGTAATGCTGTCGAAATTGCTTAATCCGGTTGTTGAAATACCGTCAAAATATTTCACCACCGCTTCTGCCAATGGGTGTTCGGATTGCTTTTCGATGCTTACCAAAATAGCTTTTGTGCTGTCGTCATTATTCAGCCATTGAATACCGGTTATTTCAGGACGACCTTCTGTAATCGTTCCTGTTTTGTCCAGGATAATCGCATCTACTTTTTTAGCCAACTCCA
>MKRO01000094.1:1279-10429 GCA_001896965.1 Sphingobacteriales bacterium 41-5
GCCACCTAAGATTATCCATAAAATGAAAGTAAGAATAGCAATGCCAATCACCACAGGGACAAAAATACCTGCAATCTTATCCACTAATTTCTGTACAGGTGCTTTGCTTCCCTGTGCGTCCTGCACCATTTTAATGATCTGGGCAAGCATCGTTTCCTTACCGACTTTAACAGCTTTAAATTGGAAACTCCCTTTCTGGTTAATCGTTCCTGCAAATACTTTTTCGTTTTCTTTTTTCAGTACAGGTACCGGTTCTCCGCTCAGCATACTTTCATCTACATACGAATTTCCCGAAACGACCATTCCGTCCACTGCAATTTTTTCGCCCGGTTTTACCAAAATCACATCGCCAACGTTTACCTCTTCAATAGCGATCTGTTTTTCTGTACCATCGGCTTGTATCACAATCACCGTTTTGGGCTGTAAACCCATCAGTTTTTTAATGGCAGTAGAAGTATTGCCTTTGGCCCGTTCTTCCAGTAATTTACCTAACAGAATGAATGCGATAATAACCGCTGCAGCTTCAAAATACACATGAGCGTGTAAACCTCTCGAATGCCAAAATTCGGGAAACAGCATATTGAACACGCTGAATATATAGGCAATTCCCGTACTCAATGCCACCAACGTATCCATATTGGCAGAACGGTGCTTGGCTTGTTTCCACGCATTGATGAAAAAATCACGGCCCAACCATAAAACGACCGGTGTAGAGAATGCCCACATGATTAAGTTGGCGTAAGGAGCATCCATAAAGAACATGCCATAAACAACCACCGGAATGGATAAAATTACCGCCCAAATGGTTTTGTTTTTCAGGGTTTTGAATTTCTTTTCGTGGATAGCTTCCAATGTTTCCTGCCGGGTGCTCTCATCTTCTACCAACAAATCATACCCCACACCCTGTACCGCTTTTTGCAGTTTGGTGGCATCGGTCATATTGGGTAAATATTCCACCGTAAGATTGCCTGTTGCAAAATTTACGGAAGCATCTACCACGCCTTCCTGATATTTCACTATGCTTTCGGCACTTCCTGCACAAGAAGCACAAGTCATACCCAAGACCGGGAATGTTTTTTTAACGGTCGTAACGCCATAACCCAAATCTTTGATAGCTTTTACGGCATCGCCAACGACTTCGTTTTCTTTTACCGTAATGGCGGCTCTACGGTTGTTGAGTTCCACATTATGTGTTTCTATGCCTTCAACTTTTGCCAATCCTTTTTCAACGATTAACGCACAATGTTCACTTTCTACATCTTCCAGCGGGAGATAGATGATTTCTTTATTTTTATCTGTTGCCATAGTATTATCTTATCATTTACTATGCAAAGGTCGCAACATTTCAGAACTGTGTTATTGTGGAATTTTGGAATTGATTTGTAAGTTCTACGGCATAAAAAAAAGCCAGGTCAAACAAAGTGCTGAACCTGACTTTTTAATTTTACCCTTCGTTTTTATGCAGACAGAAATTCTTCGGTAGTTTTTATTTCAGCATAAAAGAATTCCAATGCCGCTAAAAAGGCGTGATGCACATCGTCAGCTTTCACGATTTTTCCGTTTATTTCCAGACCTCTTGAAGCACAGGCATCGCCTATGACCGTACATTTGTATTCATAATCGAATGCGGCTCTTGTGGTAGCATCCACACACATATGGGTCATCATTCCTGTAATTACCACTTCGGTAACCTCGTTTTCTTTTAAATAATCCAAAAGACCTGTTCCCCTGAAACTGTTTGGATAGTTTTTTTGAAATACTTTTTCGCCCTCAAGCGGTTTTACATTTTCGTGGATTTCCACTCCCTTTGTGCCGGGACCCATAAATGGTGCACCCTCCGGACTCACGTGTTGGATGTGTGCAATGGGTAGGTTGTTTGCCCTGAAATGTTCGATTACTTTATTTGCGTTTATGCTTGCTTCTACCGGATTAACCAACGGCAAAGCCCCATTTTCAAAATAATCATTCTGAATATCGATAACGATTAATGCTTGTTTACTCATCTCGTTTTACGTTTAATGTTATGATGCAAATTTACGATGAGACTGAAAAACAAGGGCTACCAAAAGCTAACTAAGAGATACCATTTTGATAATCTAATAAAAATTCACTGGTGGTCATTGCGGTTTGGGTTTTGAAAAACCGCATTAAATGATTGGGCTCGGAAAAGTGGAGTTCGTGTGCAATTTCTGCAACCGTAAGTTCGGTGTGTACTAAATAATCTTTGATTTCTATCAATAACCGCTGTTTCAAAAGTTCGGTTGCGGTAACATTAAATTGGTCTTTTACCGCTTTGTTCAATGAAATGCGACTGATGCCCAAAAGATCTGTATAGTCATTGACACGTTGTATCTGCTTTGGTTTTTTGTAGTTCTGCTTTTATTTCAGTCAGCAACACACAATACTGGTCGATACTTTCTTTCTCAACCTACATAATCAAAGGGAATTCTAATTGATAGAAATATCACAAACGATAGGTAAACAATTTGTCGGAGAAAAAATCATTTAAAAATTCTTCCTGAAAAGCCAGCACCGTAAAATCTAAATCATCAGGATTAAGGAAGAATTGGCGTTTTTGAAAAGGTGAAATAAACACAATCGTATTGTCCGAAATTTCAATCTTTTGATGATTTAAAATAAGGTGTCCATTACCATTCTTAAAAAAGATGATTTCAAAAAAATCGGCATTGAAGAGTTCATTGCTCAAATAGTTCTCCTTAACTTCTTCGACAGGCAACACATTCAGCGGAAAATCCACGCCACATTCTGTTTTATGAAATTTTATAGTTTTCAATGGAAATATTGTTGTTTAGGGTTGCGGTTAAACTTCATCCAAAGGCTTTCTTTTATCTTCCCTTATTTTTTTGAAATGGCTCGGTGTCAGTCCGGTTACTTTTTTGAATTGGTTGCTCAAATAAGCTACACTTGAATAGTTTAGACGAAAAGCAATCTCACTCAACGACAATTCATCATATATCAACAGTTCCTTTACTTTTTCAATTTTTTGAGCGATGAAATATTTTTCAATCGTTGTACCCTCTACCTCTGAAAACAAGTTGGACAGGTAGTTATAGTCGTGATTTAATTTGCTGCTCAATATATCAGACAAATTGGTTTTGGACTCGTTATCCTGATGGTGTACCAGGTCAATAATGATGGTTTTGATTTGCTCGATTACACGGCTTTTCTTGTCGTTGATAACCTCAAACCCTAAAGGGAACAAGGCGCCGCTTAAATTGTTTCTTTGTTCGTCTGTGAGTTCTTTGTCAAATGTGACCTCTCCGAGTTTGAAGTTTTTGGCGTCTAAACCTAATTTGTCCACTTCATTTTGTACCACCATAATGCAGCGGTTGCATACCATATTTTTAATAAAGAGTGTTGTCATTTCTTTTTCCCATTTAGGCATTCAAATGTACTAATTAAAGCCGCGGAAATAGCTTTTGAATTGCAAAATACGAACTAAGATTTTTGAATTATAAGATATAGACTTTTGTAGCTTTTTTCGGATGCAATAAATAAAGGAAAAAATCATCCATTACTCAGCTCTCAAAATTTTAAACTATATCCCAATCGTATTACCTGCGTTTCGTAATAATCATCGCTGCGGTAATGGAAGCCCATGCCGTCTATTTTTCTGCGGATGACCATAGTGTTTAACAAGTCGGTAGCGTTGAAAAATATTTCTCCTTTTCCTTTTTGAACCGATTTTTTCAAGCCTGCATCTATTGAAAACCTGGATAAGATTTTTCCTTGCGGAATGATGTCAGGCGCTAAATAAACCGCCGTCATTTGTGCGTCCCAATCTTTACCAAAACGAAAAGTGTTGTTCAGTTTTAAATTGCCGGAAATGGCGGTTTGCCGGTCTGTCGAAAAAGTACTTGGTTCGGGATATAGGTTGTGAACCGTAAAGGCATTTATTTGGTTTCTGTAAATATTACCATTGATGTTGAAGGAATAAACATTGGAAACTTTTTGGTTCAAAATGGATTCCAGGCCTGTGTTGTAGCTCTTTCCTGCATTTTGAAATATGGCATAAATCAAAGTGCTGCCGGGCACAATGCTGGAAATTCTGGTGATGGTGCCGTTGGCAAAGCGATGGTACAATGCAGAATAAAAATAGCCGCTGTTCCAGGTGTTTTTATAGCCCAGTTCTACCGAGTTTGTAAACTGTGGCCGCAATGCCGGATTGCCCACTTTTATAATTTCGGCATCATCGTATTTGGGAAAAATGCGGATATCCACTTCATTTGGCCGGTCCACCCGGCGATTATAAAAAATGGAAAGTTTGTTGTTGTCGTTTAGTTTATAAGCCAGGCGCATATTTGGAAACGGCTGTGTATAATTATAGCCATCGCTTTTGTAGGTGCTGTGGTTGGGATTTACATCGTATTGAATTTTCACGTACTCCACACGCAAGCCCAATTCTGCTTCCCATTTTTCGGTTTCAAAAACATAATTCCCATACACTGCCGGTATCAGCTCTTTATAATTGGCCCAACCTCCCGCATCCATGTCCAGTACAGAATTGGCGCCGGGTTTGAATTCCATGTTGGTAGGGATGGTTCGGTTGCGCAATTTTAGGCCTGTTTCAACCCGGCCATACTTCAAAGGTTTGATGTAATCTATATTGAAATCGTACACCTGCTCGTCCGACAATAATTTGAAAGCATCTTTTCCCGTGGAGGCGGGCAAAAAATTATCGTAAAAATATTGCTCGTCTTCCCGGTGAAAAGTGTAGTTGAAACCAAGGTTCATTAAATGGCCTGCTTCTTTAAATTTATGCTGATAGGCCGCCGTAGCCATCGCGGTTGTTTTTATTTCATCTTCCAAAAACTGCCAAAGCCGTAACCGTTGCGACTTATCGCCATTGAAAAACGACTGATCGCCACGGTCAATTATTTTTTCGCTGCCATACATGCCCGAAACAGTTAAAATGTTTTGTTCATCTAAATGCCAATCTACGCCTGCTTTTGTGGTGAGGAAATTGGTGTTTCGGTTGCGCTTCAGTTGCGAATGAATAACCGTTCCATCATCATAATTACGCGTAACGAATTCATTTTTGTTGAGCGTTTGTGTATATAAATTATCTGCCTGCAAAAATGCATTTACTTTTCCTTTTCTATAGTTCAAAGAAAGTGATGGATTTATTTTTGGTGTAAGCGTGTATTGTGGCCTAATGGTAGGCAGGTTTTCTTTTCGTACCCACAAAGAGCCTAAGCCTGCAGATAAGCCTACCTTGCCGTTAAAGCCTTCCTGCTTGTTTTTTTTCATAACAATATTGATGATGCCCGCATTTCCGTTGGCATCATATTTTGATGAAGGATTGTTGATGATTTCAATTTTATCTATCGCCGATGCGGGAATATTGTCTAAGCCGGCCTGACTGCCGAAACCTGTTAACGCAGTTTGCTTGCCGCCAATCAAAACAGTTACCTTTTCATTTCCCCGCAACTGCACTTTACCATCCTGCACCGTAACGCCCGGCAGGTTTTGCATACTTTGCAATACCGAACCACCGCTTTGGCTGATGTTGTCTGCTAATGAATAGGTTTTCTTGTCCATTTTATTACTGATGTCGCTTGCTGCTGCCGTTACGGTAACATCGTTCAGCATCGTAGATTGTACTTCCAATTCAATGAGAGGGATTTCCAAAAATTGCGAGAGACTGCCGATAAATAATGGCTGTTTTTGGGTGTCAAATCCCATAAACGAAACCTCCAAACCATAGTTGCCGGGCTTGATGTTCGCAATGGAAAACCGGCCCTCATCATCGGTTACGGTCCCTGCTACAAATGCACCGTCTTGTTCGGTTTTTACCACCACATTGGTGTAAGCGACTGCCGATTTATCTGTCTTGTTTTTTACCATTCCGGAAATTGTAACAGATGATACCTGCGCAAAAGACGCCGATGTAAATAGTATGGAAATGAGCAGCAAAAACAGCCTTATCTTATTCATCATTTTTTAGTCTTTAATCTCTTTTAAAAATTTACCCGATTGGTCAAAGATCAAATCTTTTCCTTTTATTTCTGCTTCGTAAGTTACCACGCTGTTTGCATCGGTAATTTTTGCAGCTTCCTTAATTTTTTGTCCGGCATAATTTTTAGAAACATATTCTTTTACACGGGCGGGAAGTGCGTCCGTCTTAATTTCCACCTCGGTTTCAATAATCTTTCCCGAAGCGTCAATCAGTACAGAATAATCTTTTTCACCCACTTCAAATTCTGCTTCGTAATTGCCTTTTTCCTTTTCCCATTTCAGGTCTTTAGCATCGGGATGGTTTTTGTGTAAAGCTGATTTTACAACGGCCGGAACTTCTTTTTCCGAAACTTTTTGTGCGTTGGCGAATGACACGCTTGCCACCGCAGCCAACAGAAAGAATAACTTTTTCATTTTTTAATCATTTAATTTATGAAACACAAAAGTGCGAACCGATTTAGAAGAAAATTAGAAGGCGTTTCATTTAAATAGTAAAAACCGGGAGAGATGTTTTTTAACAATAAGAAGAGGAGAGGAGTTTAAAACATAAAATTTGCCGACCTGGCTCGCGTAGCATGAGCTCTGAACTATAGCAGATGTTGAATACTCTTTGCAAATCTTGTGTGAAATGTGAAACACGAAAGGATTTCAAAAAAATCAAAAAAAAAATTGGGAAACCGATAGGTTGCGCTTATATTTGCAACTGATTGGTTTCGTAAAAGATAATAAACAGATGAGAAGAGATATTTTTCAGGCCATTGCAGACCCTACAAGACGGGCAATCATTGCCCTGATTGCTATACAGGCGATGACTCCCAATGCTATTGCAGAACATTTTGACACAACCAGACAGGCGGTTTCAAAACATCTGCGTATTCTTTCGGAATGTGAATTGATAACACAAGAACACAAAGGCCGGGAAATTTATTATCAACTTGAGGTTGACAGAATGAGGGAAGTAGATAAATGGCTGGAACAGTTCAGAAAAATTTGGCAAGGCCGGTTTGATAACCTTGATAAGCTATTGGCAAAAATGCAAAAAAAATAGCACCTGGATAAAGTCAATATCTGGAAATTGTAACTAATGTAAAATTTAAAAGCAAAAAAATGTTACGTAACAACTTTATTTTATTGAAACGTTTAACTTTAAAAGACACGGAAGCCTTCCACGGCTTATATGCTCCCGAGGATAAAACGCCTGTTGAGTTTACTAAACATATTATTTCGATTTGTAATGACATCTTCACCATACGAACAATGGATAACCCAACTGAAATTATTGGAGATTGTGCTTTGCACGATTGGGAAAAGGAACAGAAAGAAATTGAAATTGGTGGCATGCTGCTCCCCGGGTTTTGGGGTAAAGGAATTATGGCATCTGCCTTTGGGCTACTAATTGAATTCGCCCGGAAAAAGTATGCGGTTGATACAATAGTAGCAAAGACAGAAGCAGCAAATCTTAAGGCTTTAAAATTCGCTGGAAAAATGGGTTTTGAAAAAATAAGCACTGCCGGAAATGTGGTTTTATTGGAAAAGAAACTAAAACCAAACAAGACGAGCAGTAAAGCTTTTTTTGATTTTTCAATAGATCAGGAAAATAATTCCATTCACATACAACGTGAATTTGATGCTGGCCTCGAAAAGGTTTGGCAGGCGTGGACAACAGCAGAATTGCTTGATCAGTGGTGCGCGCCCAATCCCTACCGAACAGAAACAAAAACCCTGGATTTTCGTGAGGGCGGTTACTGGCATTATGCAATAGTAAGCCCCGAAGGAAACAAGCATTGGAGCAGGTACGATTATAAAAATATCGAACCCCAAAAGAGCATTACCGAACATCGGATATTCAGCGATGAAAACGGAACGGTCAATCCCGATTTCTTACCGACTGTATGCACTACTGTTTTCAACGAAAAAGATGGCAAAACTTTGGTAACGATTAGCGAAAGGTATGGCCTGCCTGAAGTTTTTGAAAAGATGGCAACAGTAGGTCACAAAAAGGGCTTTTCATCGCATCTTAAAAATCTGGATAAATTATTACAAACCCGCCTGCTTCGAACAGGCAATAAAAAACAAAAACAATGAACAGCAATTTATTATTTGACTTTACTGTCAACAAAGACAACAATACCATTCAAATTAAGCGTGAATTTAACGCCAATCTTGAACTGGTTTGGAAGGCGTGGACTACGGCAGAATTGTTAGACCAATGGTGGGGGCCAAAGCCCTGGCGAGCGGAAACGAAAACATTTGATTTTCGTGAAGGCGGCATCTGGCTGTACGCCATGGTAAGCCCCGAAGGTGAAAAACATTGGAGCAAGTCTGAATTTATGGCTATTGTTATAAAAAAATCGTTCAGCTTGCGGGGCGGATTTAGTGATGAAAACGGAACGATCAATCCTGCGTTTCCTCAAAATTTATGGGAAAACACATTTATTCCTGAGAACGATAAAGTACGGGTGGATATACTGTTGACCTATGATAGTCTTTCAGACCTTGAAAAAGAGTTGGAGATGGGCTTTAAAGAAGGAATGACTGTGGATTTCAAGCAACTGGACGAATTATTATCATCCTTAAAATAGAAAACCGTCTAATGCCAAGTCAGAACGGACAATGCATTAAATTGGCGGGAGTAGAAATAGCTATAGAGGATTTGGTTAATTTGCAGATGAAGTGATACTCCTGTTTTGAAAGGGCTGATTAAGGAAGCGGTGAAACCGGACACAGGTTTTTAAAGTAGTGTTACGACAATTTAATTATAAACTATCACCTTTAATGCCATCCATAAATTAGGTTATAAAATACCATGCCCCAACATCATATTAGAAGGCTTTTCGTCAAACAAACATCCACATATACCTGCGGAATTTTCTCCTGTTCAAGTCTATTGCTTGTATCCAATGTTTTTAAATACTGGAAGAGTTTATTCTTATTATCTGTCAACAAGTGTAGGTACTCAGATTTATTCCGTGTGCCATCTACTGCATACACACGAAATAGATCAAAGGTTTCCCTATCCATCAGACTGCTTTGGACGTGTGGATAGTAACTTCTTAGCTGCTGTAGTATTTGAAAACCATGCTCATCTATATCGCCCCAATAAATAATACTTTTCTTAAAAAGCCATGTTGCATTTTTCAAAAAGCTGATGTTAAAGCCGCCACCGCTCCA
>MKRO01000094.1:10515-12226 GCA_001896965.1 Sphingobacteriales bacterium 41-5
AATCCGAAAGAGGGATGCTGATATCGGTAAAGTTAGAAGACTGCTGTTGATAGCTGTCTAAAAAACGCATTCTTATTAATGGTTCATCATACCTTAGAAAAAAACGTTCTGCGAAGCGCTTTTGAGTTACTGATCGTATATGGTTCGGAATAAGATAATCAAGCAACGATTGAATTAAAGCATTATTTTCCTCAATGAATTTGGTATGGACTTCTATAGGCAGTTGTCGTAGGTAAAGATGAGGCCTTGGGTTTTTTATAAAATACTGGCAAACTTTAAGTACATCATTCCAAATGATGTTTTTATCCGTTAACTATAAACAATTCTGCAAAGTCCAGTCATGCAATGAAGGAATGCTGTTTTTAATAATATTGTAATTTGTCAGAAAAATATTCCATTCTTTCTTACAACCTGTAAAAGCTATATAATCCTCGATGGTTTCAAAGACTACGGCATCCGGTAGTTCGTGGCTGCCTGTGCGCCTGAAATTTCGCCCGGCGGTCTGTACCTGGTAACCTTTACCAGTTTGATTTTTAGAACAACGGTAAAGTTCTTCAATTTCCTGTTGCAGCAATTCAAATCTTGCCGTGACATGAGTGGATTTGACTTTTCCAATACGGTCAATGCTTTTTGGAAAAAACAGATCTTCCCTGATAAAACTCTGTAACAAGGGCTTCCACCACTTTAAAGCTTGCTTTTTTATTTCCGCCGGACTAATCATAGTTCAGGAGTAGTTTGAAAGATACCGTTATGTTTATCCCGTTCGGTTTCATATTCTTCTTTTGTAAAATTACTGACCTGTGAGTTGTTTCCTTCCCGGTTGCTGACAAAATGAAAGGAATTGACATGACCTTCTATCACATGTATTTTTTGTAAGGGGGTAACGATGAGTAGCTGTAAGTTGAGTTTTTTAAAAAGTTCCAGCCCGTAGCGTGTACTTTCATCGCTGCCTCTACCAAAAGCTTCATCAATTACAACAAAGCGAAAGTTTCGGCTTTTACTTTCCCCAAATTGTAGTCCGAACTGATAGGCCAATGCGCTGGCAAGAATGGTATAGGCCAGTTTTTCTTTCTGACCGCCGCTCTTCCCGCCAGAACCCTCGTAGAATTCCTTTTCGCTGTCGTTCTGACGAAAACGTTCGCTGGCATTGAACTCAAACCATTGCCGTACATCGGTAACGGTTGATGTCCAGTCGCGGTCTATGTTTTCCATACTTGCGAATCGATCCAAAATGTGTTTAACCTGTTCGTACTTTTCCTCAGTATATAAATCATTATTGCTGCTGAACGAATGGATATAGCACTTCTTTAGCAAAGTAAGGGTTACCAAAGGCCAAAAGGCACGTGCTACACTCGGTATTATGGACATCCAAAGCGTTCGCTGGGGTAATAACCGGTCTTTTAAAAGCTATGATGGCAATAAAAGATAAAAGGAATCAAACGCCATGTGGTAGTGGATAAGAATGGTTTTCTATTGGCGGTAATGGCAACTGTAGCTCATATTCATGATAGCAAAGCGGTAATGCTGCTGATGCGTGTATTACAGGATTGCTTTCATAGTATCAAAGTAATTATTGCTGATGGCGGATATTGTGGTGCTATTATAAATGAGGTGAAAGAAAAATTTGGTTATCTGCTACAGATTGTAATGCGTAAACAAAAGAAAGATAACTCTTTTAAGCCCGTTCATAAAAGATGGGTAGATGGGTAGA
>MKRO01000095.1:0-9082 GCA_001896965.1 Sphingobacteriales bacterium 41-5
TATACAATAATTGCTTTTGAAGCGGTAAATTAGGGAACTATTTTTACATAAAATTTACAGGAATGAGTGATAATCAATTTAATCCCGGACCCTACAATAAAGCCGAAAAGAATACAGCGAATACAACCTGCTCCCAACCGCCACAGTTTAACCCACGGCCTTCAAATAATCATATCTGGATTGGTGGAATACTTTTAATAGTCGGTTCTGTAGCTCTTTTAAAAATGTTCGGCATTGAGTTTCCTGATTTTTTATTTTCCTGGCAAATGCTTTTGATAGCGATTGGGCTTTTTGTTGGTATTCGCAAAGATTTTCAGGGAGCTACCTGGCTCATCTTAATTTTGATCGGGTCATTGTTTCTTATAAACGAATTTTTTGTTTTTGATAAGTTGCGCCGTTTCCTGTTGCCGATTATTTTAATAGGATCAGGTTTGTTCTTCATCTTCCGCCCAAAAAAATCATATAATTATGTTGATTATAATGCAGCAGGCCAGCCAAACGAAATACCTTTACCAAAAGGCGTAAACCCCACCAGTGAAGATTATATTGACACCACTTCAATTTTTGGCGGAACCAAAAAAAAGGTATTTAGCAAGGCTTTTCGCGGTGGCGATATGGTGAATATTTTCGGCGGCAGTGAAATTGATCTCACACAGGCCGATATTAACGGAACGGCCGTGATTGACGTGACCACCTTGTTTGGCGGCGCAACTCTGTTAGTGCCTTCAAACTGGAACGTAGTGAGCGATGCAGTTGCAATTCTTGGCGAAGTGAAGGACAAACGTGTTATGACAAACATCCCGGAAAACAACAATAAAACACTGTTAATTAAAGGAACTGTTATTTTTGGCGGTGTTGATGTAAAAAGTTTTTAGGCGGCAACCGTCCCCTTTAAAGGAGGGGTTTTAATTAATATTGCATGAGCCAAACCATATCCCTACTTTCCTCATCGCTGCAGGCCCATTGGGTAGGCATATATCGCAAAATTGACCCGAAAATCTATCGGTCACAAAATTTTTTTACCGGTTTTGCAGGTTTCTCAAATCATAATTTCGATAGCTACCAGAACCAAAACAAAAATTAAGAATGGAATCTTCGCCACTCTCTGCACGTCGGTTTTTACTTTCCCTTGGAGGCGGGTGGCTTGTGTTGGTACTTGCGCAATTCTTTTTGTTAAGTGACCTAAATTTTCCATTTCAGGTAGCAATACTTGACAGCCTTATCACCAACACTATCCTGCTGCTGGCTGCGTTTCTTGTTTTAAACATTACCAAATATTACCTTCCCACTACAACCTATCAATACATCAGCGTTATAGCGGCATGCGCGGTGCTTTGCGGGCTTTGGCTTTGGGTCATCAGCAGTTTTCTAAAAATATTCTTTAGCGATTCGCAAATATATCTCTCCTTTTTGCACAATTCTTTAGTAGTGCGGTATAGCATTGCGTTTCTAATGTTGATTATTGTAACAATTGCCTCCGTTTTATGGTATAACTGGGTGGAACAAAAAAAAATAGATAAACGAAAGTCAGACGCAGAAAGGCTTTCAAAAGAGGCCGAGCTTTTTAAACTGCGCCATCAACTGCAACCTCACTTTTTATTTAACAGTTTAAATTCAATCAATGCGCTCATAGGCATCAACCCGCAACAGGCGCGTAAGATGGTTTTGCAGTTGTCAGATTTTTTGCGTGGAACTTTGAAAAAAGAAGAATCGCAGATGGTAACACTCGATGAAGAAGTAAGTTATTTAAATCTTTATCTTGAAATTGAAAAAGTGCGTTTCGGGAACAGGTTGGTTACTGATATTGCTTTACCCGACGAATGCAAACAAATGCTTATTCCGTCACTACTGTTACAGCCTATTGTTGAAAATGCCATTAAATTTGGATTATACGATACTACAGGCGAAACATTAATAAAAATTTACTGTAAAAAAGAAAGCGACGGCCTTTTAATTATGGTAAGCAACCCGCACGATCCTGAAACATCTTTACCGATGAAAGGAACGGGTTTTGGATTATCATCAATAAAAAGAAGATTATATTTACTATTCGCCAGAAACGATTTGTTAACCACTTTTAACGGTGATGAAACATTTGAAACAATTATTAAAATACCGCAATAGCCCATGGACAACCGTCCTTAGGCAATAAACAAACTATCAACCAATGAACAAAGTAGTAATTATTGACGATGAATTTTTAGCCCGCAGCATGGTTAAAGAATACCTGCTGAAGCATCCCGAATTTGAAGTGGTGGCGGAATGCGGCGATGGGTTTGAAGGTTTAAAAGCTATTCAGGAGCACGAGCCGAACCTGATCTTTCTTGACATTCAAATGCCCAAAATCAGCGGGTTTGAAATGCTGGAACTGGTAGATGAACCACCTGCGGTAATTTTTGCCACTGCCTTTGATGAATATGCCATCAAGGCTTTTGATGCGCACGCCATCGACTATCTTTTAAAACCTTTCGACCAGGAAAGGTTTGATAAAGCTATCGGCAAATTTCTGGTGCAGCATAAAAATGATAATTCGGCAACAAAAGACCTGTTGAACGATGCGCAGCTTCCCAACATTAACAACAGGATTGTGGTTAAGAACGGAAGTAAGATCAAGATCATTCCCGTGCAAGAAGTTCTATATCTGGAAGCGGCAGACGATTTCGTAAAAATTTTCACGAAGGACGGCTATTATCTCAAAAATAAAACCATGGCATTTTTTGAATCCTTTTTGCCGCAGGATATGTTTGTGCGCAGCCACCGGTCATTTATCGTAAACATTGGCGAAATTACCCGCATTGACCCTTACGAAAAAGACGGCCATGTTGCGGTGCTGAAAAACGGCGCTAAAATAAACGTGAGCCGTAACGGGTACGGTAAGTTGAGGGATGTTTTGGGATTGTGATTCGGCGGACTAACCAACAAAGATCACAAAGGATGCACAAAGGCCGCAAAACTTCTTTTGAGTGTAGAAACCTTTGTTTAATTGCCGCCCCTTGCGTATTTCGTGATTTAATCAAAATGTTTTTCAAAATTTAACTTGCTTGTATATAATTTATTCATCATCTTTAAAGAAATTTAAAACTTTTATCATGGGTAAGTTTATTGTATCAACGCGCACTAATGGCGAATTTCAGTTTAACCTGCAAGCGGGAAACGGGCAGACAATTTTAAGCAGCGAAGGCTACAGCACAAAAACTGCCTGCCAAAACGGAATTGAATCCGTAAAAGCCAATTCGCAGGACGAATCAAAATTTGAAAAGCTCACAGCATCTAACGGAAAGCCGTATTTCAATTTGAGAGCCGGCAATGGCCAGGTGATTGGCACCAGCCAAATGTACGCTGATGAATCAGGCCGCGACAATGGTATTGCATCGGTAGCAGAAAATGCGAAATATGCGGAGGTTGTAGAGGAATAATTTTACTTTTTCTTATAATTGATTTAGAATGGATAAGTTCAGCTTATCCATTTTTTATTTCATTAACTCAAAAAATATTTATTGTAATTCAATAAATATTTTATCTTTGTCGCATGATTAAAATTACTGGAAAATGTCAAAATTAAAAAACGACAATTTATTATTTAATGGCCTGCGCATCATTGCCTGGCTCATTTTTGCTGGTTTGAGTATTGAGGCTGCTGCCTTAATAACCAATTTTATAGTTACACTTTATAATCCCGAGTTTTTGGAAAACCTCTATCAAAAACTGGATTTAACCGGCGTTTATCATCAAAGCAAATTTGCATTTTTTGGTATATATAGTTTTATCCTCGTCATCGCAATTTTGAAGGCGTATCTGTTTTACATTGTTGTTATGCTTTTAACCAAATTGAATTTATCGGCACCGTTTAACAATTTTGTTTCTGAGCGAATAACTCAAATTAGTTACTACACTTTTGCCATTGGGCTATTAAGTTATATCGCCCGTGAAACCGCCAAAAACCTAATGAACCGCGGTTACGCCGTTGACAACCTGGATCAGTTTTGGGCAGACAGCCAGGCATTTATTTTGATGGCAGCAGTGGTTTATATTATTGCTGCTATATTTAAAAAGGGCGTTGAACTTCAGCGCGAAAATGATTTAACCGTATAAAGAATTAACTATGGCAACGTATTCAAAGAAAGAAGCCCGCTGGCAATTCTATATTATGTTTTTCGCCTTTTTAGGAATCACATTATACTTTATTGTACCGCAGTTTATAAACTACTTTACCGGTAAAGAAGATATAGAAATTGACGTTAGGAAGAGAAAAGAAACGCAACTCAATTTAAAAGACGCTGTGTTATTTAAAAGTCAATTAAGTAATTCACAGTTGGTTTCAAAACCTGATCTTGTTATAAAGATGAAATCAAATTCCGGCTGGGGCATTTTCTTTGTACTACAGGAATTCTTTGGATTTGTTCTTCTTTTCGCGGGGTTGTGGTTCTTGATAAAATTTTTGAAAGCGCTTCAAAGCGAAGACCAGTTTGAAAATAATACGCAGCGTTATGTTTTAAGGCTGGGGCAATTGTTAATTTTCAGCGGCCTGCTTTCAATTATTAATAAATACTTCATGAATTTTTACCTCCTTGATAGATTAGGCTATGCCGGATATAAGTCCTCAAGTGAAAATGGCGAGTATTTACTTTTAGGTGTTCTATTAATTTATTTTTCCAGGTATTATAAACGCGGTTTACAACTTCAACAGGAAAACAACTTAAGAGTATAATATGCCTATAATAGTGAACCTTGATGTGATGATGGCCAGGCGTAAAATGTCGCTCAACGAGCTGAGCGAGAAGGTAGGCATTACCTTGTCAAACCTGTCAATTTTAAAAAATGGTAAAGCCAAGGCTGTGCGGCTCGAAACCCTCGAAGCTATTTGTAAAGCGCTCGATTGCCAGCCGGGAGATATTTTGGAATACAAAGAAAGCCGCCAATAAAAGGCGTTTTTACAAAGTTTTAAAATCCCCGAACGAGAGAAGGGCAAAAGTCATTATTATAAGTTTTTTTTGATGCGGTTACCACCTAATTTCGGGAAGGGCGAAGCAGAACCTTAAAACCAAACGAAACTACGACAGGCATGGGCTATGGGCAATTACTTCACCTCCTGCATTTCCACCAGCTTCCTGTAAAAACCGTTTTGGCCAATCAGTTCTTCATGGTTGCCGCGCTCAACAATTTTTCCTTTTTGCAAAACTATAATTTCATCAGCATGGCGAATGGTGCTCAGCCTGTGCGCAATTACTATGCTGGTGCGGTTTTGCATCATGTTGTTAATGGCATCCTGCACCAGGCGTTCGCTTTCAGTGTCAAGCGATGAGGTGGCTTCATCTAAAATCAATATCGGCGGATTTTTTAAAACCGCCCGGGCAATGGTAAGCCGCTGCCTTTCGCCGCCGCTGAGTTTATTGCCGCGGTCGCCAACGTTGGTATCATACTTTTCCTCTTTCTGAATAATGAAATTGTGTGCATTGGCAATTTTGGCGGCATTCACAACCGAGTCCATCGAAGCATTTTCTTCTCCCAACGCAATATTATTCGCAATCGTATCATTAAACAAAATGGGTTCCTGTGTTACAATGCTCATTTGCCTGCGCACAGATTGCAGAGCATAGTCTTTAATATTTACACCGTCAATAAGTACTTCGCCATCGGTTACATCATGAAAGCGCGGCACAAGATCGGCCAGCGTTGATTTTCCCGCGCCGGAAGAACCCACCAGCGCGATGGTTTTCCCTTTTTCAATGGTTAGGTTGATGTTGTCCAGGATCACCGTGTCATCGTATGCAAAACGAACATTTTTAAATTCGATCTTATCATTAAAACTGTCAAGTATTTTGCCGTCGGGATTGTCGTCAACAGTTACAGGAGTGTTTAACACTTCTTCAATACGGTTAATGGCGGCGGAACCTTTATTTAAATTGCTAAACGAGGTTGACAAAGTTTTTACCGGGTTAATCAAAGTATAAAACATAGTGAGGTAAGCAAGGAATGCCGCAGGCTCCATATCTAATTGGTTGGAGAGAATCAACCTTCCGCCAAAAAAAACAATACCGATAAATACCAGCACGCCCAAAAATTCAGAAACGGGTGAGGCCGCATCCCTGCGCCTGATAATTTTATTTTTTGCCTGCAGTAATTCGTCGTTCAAAAAATTGAACCGGTTTCTTAAAACAGTTTCTATATTGAAAGCTTTTATTACCCTCAGGCCGTTTAAAGTTTCGTCAAGCACCGATAAGGTTTCGCCCTGCTTAACAGCCGCTTCACTTGAATGCTTTTTTAAAGCTTTTGAAATTCTGCCTAAAATAAACCCAATAATGGGTATTGAAATTAGTATCCCTGTGGTAAGTACCGGGTTCACCCAAAACAAGGCGATCAGTGTAATGATAATTGTTATCGGGTCGCGAAACCAGCCTTCCAAAGCGCCAACCACCGAGCCTTCAACCTCGGTTACGTCATTGGTAATGCGGCTGATGAGATCGCCCTTTCGCTGTTCATTAAAATAACCAATCGGGAGCATCAATATTTTATCGTAGAGATCAGAGCGGAACCGGTTAGTGATCTGATTCTTTAACGGGTTTAGTATGTACAAAGAAAGGTAAGTAAACAAATTTTTTAAAAATACCGCAACGATCATCACAAGGCAGGTTACACCCAGTAAATAGGTGGGCGACATTTTTGCACCCGAAATAACCCGCATCATATAATTCTTCATTTGACCCAGCAGGTCGGTTTTTGAAATCTCTGTTTTAATAACAGCCGAGCTCTGGCCGTTGAAGATTACATCTAAAAAAGGGTAAATTAAAGCAAAGCTGAACAATGAAAATATAATGGCGAGAATCGTTACCAAAATATACAACGCCACTTTTCCTTTATACTGCGCCAGGTAATAAAATACTCTTGAATATTTCTTCATGCTGAATTGATAGCTATAAACCTGCAAAAATAGTTATTTTTACAGCTAACAAATGTTATAGATATGCAGGAGAGCAAACGACAGAAACAAGTGGCGGGATTGCTAAACGAAGAAATGAACTCAATTTTTCAGAAGCTGGGATTGAACATGATAAATGGCGGGATGGTGTCAATTTCTGATGTAAAAGTAACCCCCGACCTTTTGGAAGCAAGATTTTACCTGAGTTTTTTTCAGGTGAATGATACCGATGCGGCTTTAAAAAAAATTGAAGACCGGCATCATGAAATTAAAAAAGAACTGGCTGCAGCAGTGAGGCATCAACTGCGCAATATCCCCATACTTAAATTTTTCCCCGATGATACTTTAGACAATGTTTTCCGAATGGAGGAGTTGTTTAAAAAGATTAATGAGGAGAAGGCGGGTAAAGATGAGTTAACAGGTTAACGGGTTGGTAAGGTTACAAAGATAATTTTAAAGAAACGAATGCACTTTTTATTTGCGTGGCGGTATTTCAGGGCTAAAAAGTCCACTAATGTAATCAATATCATTTCGTGGGTCTGCATCACGGCAATCGTGGTGGGAACTGCAGCATTGATTTTGGTGCTAAGCGTTTTTAATGGGTTTGAAGGCCTGGTAAAATCCCTATACTCCTCTTTCTATCCTGATATTCGCATCGGTGCACAATCAGGAAAAGTTATTACGCTTACCGGCGAACAATTACAAAAACTGCGGCAGGTAAACGGCATCAAAAATTTTTCGTTGGTGGTAGAAGAAAAGGGCATTTTGCAAATGGATGAAGACCAGCAACTGGTGCATCTTAAAGGGGTTGACAGCAATTACAAAACCACCACTTCTGTAGCGCAGCATATTGATGATGGCGTTTACGATATTGGTACAGAAACGCAGCCAAAACTCATTCTTGGTGCAGGAATAGAAGGCGCTTTGGGAATCAGGGCGGCTCATAGCATTTTTCCTTTAACGATTCATATCCCGCGCAGAAGTGAATCTGAGCAAATAGACCCTGCACGCGATATCGCAAGCGATACAATCCATACTTCCTCGGCCTTTATGATTCAACAGGATTTTGATAATAAATACGCCATTACCAACCTTGGTTTTCTAAAAGATGCTATGTTATTGAAACCTGATGAATTCACCGCTGTTGAAATCGCTGTCAGGGATCCGGCAAAAACTGATGCCATTAAAAAGCAAATCACAGAACTGTTAGGCAACAATTATCTTGTACAAAACCGCTATGAGCAAAACCAAAGCCTTTACTCGGTAATGAATATGGAGCGATGGGTATTTTACGCTATTCTTTGTTTGATATTGGTGGTGGCCGCTTTTAACATGGTTGGCGCGCTCACGATGCTCGTTCTTGAAAAACAAAAAGACATCAGCATTTTAAATGCGCTGGGGGCCGACAGAAATTTTATTCTCCGTATTTTTTTGAATGAAGGGTTTTTGCTGGCAATCATTGGTGGCGTTATCGGCATGTTACTGGCATTGGCGATGGTCATCATTCAGCAACAATTTCATGTGATACCATTAACCGGCGGTTCCTTTTTAATTGATTATTTCCCCGTTGAATTAAGGTGGGCCGATTTTATTTTAGTAGCAATTACCGTTATTGTCATTGCCTTTATTGCCTCTTTTATACCGGCGTTGAAAGCATCCAAACAGGAGTTTTCGTTACGGGCCGAATAGGTTTAAATCTCTCCATCATTGTTTTACCTTTGCGCTTCAAAATTTTACGCATGATCAAGTTGATAGTAACGGATTTAGACGGCTCACTTTTAAATGATAAAAAAGAAGTTTCAGCAGATTTTTGGGAAGTAGAAAAAGCTTTACGTGAAAGCGGCATCACGTTTGCAATCGCCAGCGGAAGGCCGCTGCATAACATCGCCAATGAATTTTCTTCAATCAAAGACAATACCTATTTCATCAGCGATAACGGCGCCTATGTCGTTCATCGCGATGAGGAATTACTTGCTTTGCCGCTGAGCAGTGAAATTGTAAATGAGTTTGTTGCAATTTCAAGAAATATTAAAAATGCCTACCCGGTTCTTTGCGGAAAACAGATGGCCTTTCTGGAAGATATTGACGAGGAGTTACGCAAAATAGCGCTGCAATATTACCAGGAATATGAAATTGTTGAGCGGCTTGAAAATGTGATGGGGCCTA
>MKRO01000095.1:9171-12427 GCA_001896965.1 Sphingobacteriales bacterium 41-5
GCTGGCTCGACATTACGGGTTTTGATGCCGATAAAGGCAATGCTGTAAAACTATTACAGGAAAAACTGGGCGTTACTTATGAGGAAACGATGGTTTTTGGCGATTACCTGAACGACCTTCAATTAATGAAAGCTGGTAAGTACAGCTTTGCCATGAAAAACGCTCAACCTGAAATTATGAGAGCCGCAAACTTTATTACAAGATTTGATAATAATGAAGATGGGGTGGTAAGAACAATTAAAGAGTTTTTGCCAACGATTTTCCCGTCATCCTGAAAAGAAAAAATCCCTTGCGGGATTTTCTAATAATTTATATTTTAGTCTTTATTTCTTCGAGCGCAACGAGGGTTCAATTTCGTCGGTCCATTTTTTATACTGATCAGCGGTGAGTGCTTTTTTGAGGCGTTTATCGCGGTCATCAATAATTTTTTCATTTTGCTTGCGCACGCTTTGGTAATCCTGCCTGGCAAAACCCTGTGCGAGTGTGGTTGAGGGGCCCTGAATATTATCCCTGATCTTGTCCTGAGCCGTATAAAAATCAGTAAAAATATCAGTAACCGTTTCGGTAGTCGCTTTATCGAGTTTCAAAGCTTCAAATTTATCCATCACGGTTGCCACTTTGCTTTCCACATTACGTTTGGAAGCCTGTGCGTAGGTGACACCGCCGATTAAAAAAAATACAAATGCTAATAAAATGGCTTTGGTCTTCATTGAACAACTTTTATACTAAGAAAGCAAATTTGCTTTAAAAGTTGCAAATGACGGCTATCTTTTTTGTTTTTCGGTGGATTTTCCTCCACTTCGGCCCATTTTTGTGATAATTCTTGTCATTAGTGAATCATAAGCCGGTTGTTGCGCGGGTGTGCAAATTTGTCTGGTAGCCTTAAAATGCTGAAAAGAATTTATCTCAACCTGTTTTTGAAGCGATGCAATAGAGTCTGCAAGACTGTTGACGAGCGAATCAGAAGGATTTTCCTCTTTAGTCAGGTTAAACAAATTAAGTTTTACTCCTTTCAATTCATCCATCTGCCGTTTTGCTGTTGCCCAATGGCTCTCTTTCAATGTTTTAAACCGGGCCACCTGCTCATCAGTAAATCCCACTTCTTTTTGGAGTACAGATTCAAAACCCTGCTTGCCTTTATCCCGCCCATGCGGCTTTTTATTTAACATGAAATAGGCAAGAACTGCAATATTTGTAACCAACAATAAAACAATAATTGCAATTAATGTCCGGTATTTTGATTGGGGATTGTTCATGATCTTACTTACTGGTTTCAAAATTATTCACTGCTAAAACCATATTATCGTTTTGTAAAAACTCCTCGGTTACCGAAGTTGCTGTAGCTGTAATGGTTTCTGTTTCAGAGTTTTCAGATTTAATTACAAAGAATACATTGGTAGCAATTACCGCTGCTAAACAAGCTAAGGCCACCGCAGGGCGGGCAATTAATTCCACTGTTTTACCCCAAACGCTTTTTACGTCGTCTTCCTGCATTTTAGCCATTACGCGGGTGTACATAAATGGCCTGGCCGTAGCTCTTTTTATCCCATCAAGGCTGTTTAGAATTTCTTCAGCTTTATTTTCAGACCTGTTCATCATAAGTCAATTTGACGTTATTTTTAAATTTTACCTTCAAACTCTTTATAAATTATCTTCAAGTATCTTTCTTAAATTAGTTTTTGCGCGGTGCAGTAAAGACTCGATTGACGAGGTTGAAACTTTCATCACATCGCTAACTTCCTGATAACTAAGCCCTTCTACCTTATTCAAAAGAAAGGCAACTTTTTGGTTCTCAGGTAGCTTTTCTATGGCATTAAATAGTTTGGCGGCGCTTTCTTTTTTATCCAACGCCACGCCGGGGTGGTTAAAATCAGGCGGATTAATTACGATCTCACTATCATCTCCAAAAATACTTTTAACAAACCCAAAGCGCTTTTTTCGCTTCTTTTTACGTTCGTGGTCAAGGCTTTTTGTGGTAGCGATGCGGTAAATCCAGGTAGAAAGTTTGGATTCTCCCTTAAATGTACGAATAGATTGATACACCTGCACAAAAACTTCCTGTGCAAGATCCTCGGCATCTTCCTCGCTTTTTACAATTGAAAGGCAGGTATTGTAAACCATATCCTGATAGTTGTCAACAATTGTTTTGAAAGCTGATTCTTTGCCTTCCCTAAGCTCCTGTATTAAAATATCATCATTTAACACCTGGCCAAAAATAGTCTTTGTAATCTGAAAAAATGCAAAGTATATTTTGAAATAAAAGGCAACAGAAACTAACGCCGGTAAAAAGTAAATTTCGATTTTCAGCAGTAGAAAAGAAGAAATCGTTCGGCTCGCTATAACATTAATTCCCTCAAAACAGGCAGGGTTTTCAGTTTACCAAAATCCTGAATGTGCAGGGCGTAATAATTTTCCAGCGCGTCAAGGATGTGCCGCCTGAGTTTGGCATTGCCGCGGATTTGGGCAAGCTCCGCCGGCTGAAGTGCTTTGCACAACTCTGCAAGCAACGATGCTGCTTTTTGCTCAAGGTAAAGGTTATGCAGGGGAGCCTCGTCGGTAAAAAGGCCTTCCTGCATATCAAAAAACAAATGATTGCCTTGCGGCGCGCGCCGGTTATTTTCTCTTGGGAAAAAGCCGAAAAAGTTAGTAAGCTGCACCGCAAAAAAAACAGGAAAATTAGCTGTAACGCTATCATTACAATCATTCAGGTGCAGCAGGCTATCTTCAATAAAAGCAAAAAGGTCTTCGTTGCTTTCAGGCTCCTTTAAGCATTTTGTTACAAGTTCCACCATAAAAAGCGCCACACCGTTTTTAATGACGTTGGTGAAAATAGTATCGTTGATCGCGGCGAGCCTGAATTCTTTTATGCGGTTGATCTGTTTCAGGCTATTGTGATAAACTTCCAGATCAAGAATGGCGGCCGGCTGAAAACTGGCCGCCTTATTGCCGCCTTTTTTTGAGGATGACCGGGCGCCGTTAATGATATAGGTTTGAAGCCCGAAAATACTGGTGTAAACTGAAACAATCAGGCTGGTTTCACCGTATTTCACGCTTCTTAAAACAATGCCCCGGATTTTATGAATTTTATCGGCCAAATTTTTGCACTAAGCTATTTGCGCAAGGTAAGGATTTGATGGCTGGTTGCAAGTTGAGATTTACAGCACCAAAGTATCAAAACAAAAACCTGGCGCGAATAATTTATTATCAGTAAAAAATAGTTTTCGTTTATTTGCGAATTCTA
Source organism: Sphingobacteriales bacterium 41-5 (assembly GCA_001896965.1). GTDB lineage: Bacteria > Bacteroidota > Bacteroidia > Chitinophagales > Chitinophagaceae > Niabella. The sequence goes on from MKRO01000095.1 coordinate 12,413, forward strand.
TTTTTTTTCAAAACG
>MKRO01000096.1 GCA_001896965.1 Sphingobacteriales bacterium 41-5
AGGGGAAGATTTCAGGCATACAATAGATGTATCAAAGACAACTAATAGTGCGGGTTGACGGCAGATTATTGCTACTGGTTTAAATAGCCCGGCATCAAATGCTGCTAAAACCCCGGAGGTTACATTTTACTGCGATATTGATTTGTCAACGAAAATATTGTTCCTGCGCGGCACGCTAAATATCTCAGGTTCTGTGCGATCATACAGCAGGACAGTTTTATAGTTTTTGTTCGGGAATGGTGGTAGTAAAATGAGTGACACAAAGCGCGACATGCTGGCAGAAGCAAAAACGCTGGGGGATGAGCCAAAATAAATTTGTAGATTAATTATGAAAATTGAACTGAATAACTATATTTGCTTAAACGAATAAGCGCTTTAAATTTTAAACTATTGTATATGAAAAAAAGTCTTTTCTTTTTCCTGGTTTGTTTTGTAAGCACTGCCTTATTTGCGCAGAACGGAAAGTTTAACGGCCTGGATATGACCCTTGGTAACCTTTCCCGTTTATCTGACGCCAAAACCCGTTCCATTAGTCCCGAAAACTTTACCGGTGAAAAGGGTAAGGGCGCAATGGCCGACCCTGTTGCCGACAAAGGCAAGCGTAATGTGGCCAATGCCGCCCATGAAGCCAGGGATTTGGGCAAAGGATGGAAAGTAAACCCATTCGTCATCATTAATCCCGGCGAAACCTTTACCATGGCCGATATTGAAGGCCCCGGCGCTATTCAGCATATCTGGATGACACCAACCGGAAATTTTAATTTTTCAATCTTCAGGATTTATTATGATGGTGAAGAAGCGCCTTCGGTTGAAAGCCCCGTGGGGCCATTTTTTGGTATTGCATGGAACGAGTTTTCTCCTTTGAATTCGTTAGCAATTACGGTAAACCCCGGAAGCGCCTTTAACAGCTATTGGAAAATGCCTTTCAGAAAAAAATTAAAGATGACGATGCAGAATATTGCGGCGGAGCCAATGCGGTTGTATTATCAGGTAGATTACACTTTAACAGATGTACCTAATGATGAAGCTTATTTTCACGCTCAATATCGCCGCCGCAACGATGGTATTCGAGGCATTCATACCATTGTTGACGGTATAAAAGGCAAGGGCCATTATGTTGGCACTTATATGGGCGTTGGAGTTACAAATAACGGTTGGTGGGGCGAAGGAGAAATTAAATTCTTTATGGACGGCGATAAAGATAACGCAACGATTGTAGGTACCGGTACTGAAGATTACTTTTGCGGGTCTTATAACTTTGAGAACAAACGCACCCGCCAATACCAGGAGTATTCTACCGCGTATGCAGGCCTGCACCAGGTGCTAAGGCCGGATGGACTGTACGGCTCACAAATGCGTTTTGGTATGTACCGCTGGCATATTATGGATCCTGTCCGTTTTGAAAAAGATCTAAAAGTAACCATACAGGATCTGGGATGGATGTCGGGTGGCCGTTATCTTTCACAGCGTTCTGATATTATTACTGTGGCTTATTGGTATCAGACGGAGCCCCATGCCAGATTCCCCAAATTACCGGATGCGAACACACTTGAGGTCAACTAATAAAAAAATTGAAGAGGAAGCACAAATATTCGCTCAGGCACTACATCTTTGCCACTCATAGCAAATGCATATTTTTATAGCTGTAAAAAAAACGATTGAAACATGTACTTTAAAAAAAATGTTCTCTACCTGGTTATCATCAGTGTGGTTATCACCGCCTGTAATAGTCAATCCGAATCCGGTAACGAACCAAATGACTCTTCACGTCAAACCACTAATATTATGAACGATGAAAATCAGTTAGGAACCTTTGGCCATGATTTACAGTTCCTTTCAAAATACGACAGCAGCCTGATCGTATTAAAAAGCACTGACGGTGCTTCGCAAATCATTATCTCTCCAAAATACCAGGCAAAGGTTTTTACTTCCACTGCAGATGGCGGAGGCGGCAAAAGTTTTGGGTGGGTAAACTACGGCGCTTTTGATAAGCATGACCCTCATATGAACGGGTATGGTGGTGAAGACCGCCTGTGGCTTGGCCCGGAGGGAGGAAAGTTTTCAGTCTTTTTTAAACCCGGCGTTAAACAGGCATTCGATGACTGGCATACACCGGCGCCAATTGATTCTGAACCGTGGACAATGGTTTCGAACAACGCAGCTAAGGCCGACATGGAAAAGGACATGAACCTTCAGAACTATGCCGGCACAAATCTTACCATGAAAGTGCAGCGCAGTATTGAGTTACTCAATAATCAAAGCATTGCGCAGCAACTTGGGGTAGACCTTACCGGTTTGAAAACTGTGGGTTTTCAAACCATTAACAGCATTACGAACAGTGGAACAAACGAGTGGACAGAAGCCTCTGGAGCGCCCTGTACCTGGAATTTGGACATGTTTGCGCCATCTGAAAAATGTACGATTGTCATTCCATACATCAATGAGGGAAGCGGTAAAGTGGCTACCACTGATTATTTCGGGCAGATACCTCCCGAAAGGATAAAGTATTCAAATGGCATTTTGTTCTTTAAAGCCGATGGCAAATCCCGTGGTAAAATGGGCATACCGCCTGCACGTGTTAAGGATGTGGCCGGCAGTTATGATGCGGTCAACAATGTTTTAACCATTACAAAATTCGATATTAAAAACGATGGTAAATATTTAAACCAGGAATGGCGCACAGATCGCGATCCTTACAGCGGCGATGCCATGAATGCGTATAACGACGGGCCTTTGGAAGACGGAACGCAAATGGGGCCTTTTTATGAAATAGAAAGTGTTTCGCATGCAGCGTTTTTAAAGCCGGGTGAAAAAATTACCCATCAGCATAACGTGTATCATTTTATTGGCGACAAAACTTCGTTAAGTGCAATTGCAAAAAAGGTACTCGGCGTGTCGGTTGAAGAAATTGAAAAAGCGTTTTGATGAAATGGTTCAGATTGGATTATAAAACAGAAACTGCTAAATTTTAAAATATACTAATCTACTAATATCAGAGAATATGACAAGCCATCCTAAAATAGGCATTCGCCCCATCATAGATGGCCGTTATGGCGGCATCAGGGAATCCTTGGAAGACACAACCATGGGCATGGCGAAAGCTGTGGCAAAACCTTTTAGTGACGAATTGAAATATCCCGATGGCTCCCCGGTGCAATGCGTGATTGCCGATACCTGCATCGGCGGCGTGAAAGAAGCTGCCGACTGTGCTGATAAGTTTGCGAATAATAATGTAGGCGTTTCACTGTCAGTAACTCCCTGTTGGTGTTACGGAACGGAAACAATGGACATGAACCCTCATCTGCCAAAAGCAATTTGGGGATTTAACGGAACCGAAAGGCCCGGCGCCGTTTACCTGGCTGCAACACTGGCCGGGCATAATCAGAAAGGCCTGCCTTCTTTTGGAATTTATGGCCGCGATGTGCAGGATATGGGTGACCCCGCAATACCCGCAGATGTGCGTGATAAATTGTTAGCGTTTGCAAAAGCCGGCCTTGCTGTGGCCATCATGAAAGGCAAATCATACCTGGCCATTGGTTCTGTATCAATGGGTATTGTAGGTTCTGCAATAAACCCCGATTTTTTTCAGGAATACCTGGGTATGCGCAATGAATACGTTGACAGTACCGAAGTTTTACGCAGGATAAAGCTGGGTATTTACGATAAAGCCGAATACGAGGCTGCACTTAAATGGGTAAAAGAAAATTGTAAAGAAGGGGAGGACTTTAATCCTAAAAAGAAAACGCGTGAAGCATTAGATAGTGATTGGGAATTTGTGGTAAAGATGACCATCATTATCCGCGACCTTATGATTGGTAATCAAAAGCTGGCAGAAATGGGCTTTTATGAAGAAGCATTTGGCCATAACGCAATTGTTTCGGGTTTTCAGGGTCAAAGGCAATGGACGGATTTACTGCCTAACGGAGATTTCTCTGAAGCAATACTGAATTCTTCTTTTGACTGGAACGGAATTCGCAACCCGTTTATTGTAGCTACAGAAAACGACGCTTTAAACGGCGTTTCCATGCTGTTCAATTACCTCCTTACCAATACGGCTCAAATTTTTGCTGATGTAAGAACATACTGGAGCCCCTCAGCTACAGAACGAGTATCAGGCTGGAAGCCGGCGGGCCGGGCGAAAGACGGGCTTATCCATTTGATTAATTCAGGTTCTGCAACGCTGGATGGCACCGGCCGGCAAAGTGTTGACGGGCATCCGGCAATGAAAACTTTCTGGGAAATTTCACAGGAAGAAGCAGATGCTTGTGTAGCAGCAACCACTTTTCATCCGTGCAACCGCGATTATATGCGGGGTGGCGGGTTCTCCTCAAAATTTTTAACCAAGGGCGAAATGCCGGTGACTATGTGCCGTGTGAATTTAATAAAAGGCCTGGGCCCGGTTATTCAAATTGCAGAAGGATATACGATTGACATTCCCGAAAACGTGCATGATATTTTAGATAAGCGCACCGACTATATTTGGCCCACAACATGGTTTGTGCCAAACATTACCGGGCATGGGGCATTTAAAGATGTGTACAGCGTAATGGCCAACTGGGGTTCAAACCACGGAGCCATCAGCTATGGCCATATTGGCGCCGACCTGATCACGTTGGCAGCAATGCTGCGCATACCTGTTTGTATGCACAATGTGGATGCTGATAAAATCTTTCGCCCTTCAGCATGGGCTTCGCATGGTATGGATGCGGAAGGCAGTGATTACCGGGCTTGTGATACTTACGGGCCATTGTACCAATAATTTATGAGAAGGCTAAAGGTTGCTTCTTTCTTTTTGATATTGTTTGCGTTGGGATGTGGTCAAAAAATTCCTTCCTCAAAGCAGACAGGTGCGGGCGTACTTAAAATTGCAGTCGTTGAAACCGAAAGAATCGCACGGCTCACCGGAAAAACTTTGCCGGGTGAAACGCTTCCAAACACGGGCAATACAACAAAGTATAATGTAGGCGGAACGGACCTGGGCATAATGTGGGATATGGAGGACGGCAGAATAGGATTGTTCTTTGGAGATTCTTATGGTAATGATTTTGTACCAGTGGGTGGCGGCCCGGGTAAGGCCACTGACTGGAGGTTCAACCTGTTGGCCTTTTCAACAGATACAAATATTTCTGACGGCATTGTAATCGATTCCATGGCAACAGATGGCAATGGCAAAGCAAGGCAGGTGTTTCCCGGTTCTGAAAAAAGCCATACCGTCATTCCAACAGCAGCCGTTCATGTGAACGGTGCAGATTATGTGCATTATTTCGATTTGAAATCGTGGGAAGGCTGGGTCACTAATTTTTCATCATTTTACAAATCCGGAAACGGGGGAAAAACATGGGAGCCTTGTACCCAAACCGTATTTGAGAAGGGTAGTAAATTTTCAGTAGCGGCATTGGCCAAAAAAGATGGGTATGTTTATATGGCCGGAACCTCAACATTGAGAACATCTCCCGTATATTTATGCAGATTTTTAGAGAAAGATATTCTTCATAAAAAAAATTACGAATACTGGAATGACCTAAAAGGGTGGGTAAAGGATAATGAAGAAGCAGCGTCAAAACTATTTGAGGGCCATGTAGGGGAAGCATCGATATTTTTTAATGACCATTTTAATTGCTGGATGCTGGCGTATTTGAACGATCAGTCAAAAAATATCGAATTGAGGTATGCAAAAGAAATAACCGGGCCGTGGTCGAATGCAGAAACACTGGTGGAAGCCGCAAAATTCAGGGGGTTATATGGGCCGTTTATGCATCCGCACAATCGGAGTGACGTTTTGTATTTCAATATGTCGTTATGGGCGCCATACACTGTATTTGTAATGAAGGCTCAATTAAAAAGGATAACAGATCATGAGTAATAACACAATTTTTTATTTTAGACGCTAAAACAATTCTATGACGAAAAAGCAATCTCTATTTGTTAAAGACGGAATTAATTATGCAAAGCCGTTTGCGGCAATAAGTGCGTTGTTCTTTTTATGGGGAATAGCGCATGGCCTGTTGGACACGCTCGATAAGAATTTTCAGGAAATGCTGCATTTACACAAATGGCAATCAAGCATGATACAGTTTTCATTGTATGGCGCCTATGCCATCATGGCTATTCCCGCGGGGATGTTTATGAAACGGTTTGGGTATAAAAAAGGTGTCATATTCGGGTTATTGCTTTTTGCTGCAGGTGCTTTGCTATCTGCCGCAACCGCTCCTATGCAATCTTTTATTTTATTCTTGCTTTGCCTGATGATAATTGGCAGCGGTTTAACTACGCTGGAAACCGCGGCTAATCCTTATACAACAAAATTAGGCCCGCCCGAAACTGCCGAACGCAGGATCAATTTTTCACAATCCTTCAATGGCCTGGCATGGACGATTGGACCGCTGATTGCGTTATATGTTTACGGTAACCGCAGCCATGTAGAAGGGGAGAAGATGATGTCAATCGTGTTGCCCTTCGCGTTGATTGGTTTGGCGGTATTAGTGGTTGCATTTATTTTCATGCGTTTAAAGCTGCCTGAAATAACAGAGGAAGATGAGAATGCGGCGCACGGCGCGGGGCATGGCTCGTCAGCCGTACCGGGTGTAGACGGTGAAGTTGAAATTTCTGATGATCCTGCTCATCCCAGGTATATTACAAAAAAGCCTTTGTGGCAGAATAAACATTTTAAAACCGGGTTTATTGCACAGGCAAGCTACGTGGCCGCACAAACCGGTGTTTTCAGCTACCTGATCAATTTTGTTTCCGATCATGATCAGCATCCCCGTTGGGATTCACACGATGGCCCCTACTTTTTGTCGCTCGGCTTTTTGCTGTTTATGATTGGCAGGTTTTCCGGTGGGGCCATTATGAAATATGTTCAACCGTCTAAGTTACTGGCCATCTATACGCTTGCTGTGTGCCTGTTGCTTCCTGTAGTTGGCTCCAAACTTGGCTGGACCTCTTTGATTGCACTCTACGGCGTATTTTTCTTTATGTCTATCATGTTTCCAACAATTTTTGCGCTTGCCATACGGGGGTTAGGTTCGCAAACAAAGCGTGGTGCTTCATTCCTCGTAATGGCCGTTGCGGGCGGGGCTGTATTTCCGCCGATTATGGGTTATGTTGCCGATCACTACGGAATGGCCAAAGGCTTTTTTGTGCCGATACCACTATTCTTGTTTATCCTTTATTATGCTCTCAGCGGATATAAAGTGAAAGCATGATAGCTTCCCTTATAAAATGGAGTAACCTGTTTTTGATATTGCTGTGTTGCAGTAATGTTGTTAAAGCGAACAATACAATTCCGCCTGAACTGGGTGATTTTATAAAGTTGGTGCAGTTGGCTGATCTTGGGAATTCAAGACCTCAAATACAATATAAAAAGGTTTCTCAGGGGATTTGGGAAGTTGCCGTTGAGTGGGATAATCCTGCGATTGTTCAGCAAGACGATCTGCAGGTGAAAGTTACTCCGGCATTTCGGGCATCTTTTAACTGGGCGCCGCATTTAACCCCTCAGCCGTACAATATTATAGCGCAGCACGTGTTTCGCGCGCCTGCCATCATTTTTAAGGATGAAAAAAAATCCGTGGCGCTTATTCCCGATCTTGATATTTTTAAAAAAACACCTGCGGTTGATTTGTACTTGGATATGGACGCTGTTAAAAATGAAATGATGATCGGCATGAGCAACAGCGCAGTGTCGGAACATGTTTTGTTTGTGAGAACACCCGGTGCAAAATTTTCGAAAGGTAAAATAAAACTGAGCTTTTACCTGCTTACATCAGCTAACAAAAATGAATTGCAAAATCCCTGGCGCAGGCCGCTCTCATTTATGTGGCAAAAATGGGGAGAGCCTCTTTTTAAAAATGGCGAACCCTTGCATCAAAGATCGTTAGAGCCTTATGCGGCACAGGTTTACAACTGGGCCTTCAACAGTTGGCGAAGTGCTGTTTGGCAGGAGTTTGAGTTGAATGGCAGGAAAGTTGGCGCGCCGGTATTTATTGTAAATGTTACGCAAAGCCCCAATTATAAAGGCGAAGTGAATGAACGGGAATTTCGCTCAATTTGGAACCAGGCCTGGTTTAACTCATTAAGGTCGGCATCGGGTTTATATCGTTATGCCTTGCGTGCCAAAAATGATTCACTAAAAAAGTACGCATTGCTTACCAAAGAACTGGCTTTACAGTTTCCGCAGACAAATGGCTTTTTCCCTTCGGTTATTGCTACAGAAATGGAAGAGGTGGCGATAGACGGGAAAGAATATAATCGTTCAAAAGGCTGGAAAACCAAGTATTTCGGCAACTCCAATCGCAACCCCTACACGTGGAACCCTCGTGAATCGCCGTATCATGTGCTTGATATGAGTTTCACTGCCAATCAAATGCTCACATGGTACGCCGAATTAGAAAAAGACAAGCGTTTGCTTGATTATACAAAACGTTATGCCGATGCTTTGGTTAGCATTCAGTTTGCAGATGGCTTTTTCCCTGCATGGTTGTCGCTGAAAGGCTTTAAACCCTTGCAACATTTAAACCAATCGCCGGAAACGGCTATGTCTGTGACCTTTCTTTTAAAATTATATTCTGTTACCGGTGCTGACAAATATAAATCATCAGCATTAAGGGCTTTAGATGCTGTAATGCAGCATAACATTAAACAGGGGCGGTGGGAAGATTTTGAAACCTATTGGTCATGCAGCCGTTACGGCAGCGGTGACCTTGTTGGCAAAAAGGTTACACGTAATAACATGTTTAAGCAAAACACGCTCGCCATGTATTACACGGCCGAAGCTTTATTAAACGCATACAATATCACAAAAAATAAAAAGTACTTAAACCTTGGCCAAACTGTTTTGGATGAATTATTAATGTATCAGGCAACGTGGCAGCCGCCATACATGGCCATAAGGACCTTAGGAGGTTTTGGGGTGATGAATGCTGATGGTGAATGGAACGATTCAAGGCAAAGTTTATTTGCACCATTAATAATGCAGTATGGAAAAATTTTAAATAATAAGGAGTATGTACAGCTGTACAGCGGG
>MKRO01000097.1 GCA_001896965.1 Sphingobacteriales bacterium 41-5
TTCGGTAACTCGTTTCCTTGTTGTATTTAACAATCCTGTTCTGAAATACAAGTTTTTCTCAGTAATTTTATAGTTGAAAGGCCTCATTATTCATTAGCCGAATACAAGGGTCATGAAAACTTTTGCTTCAAGAATATTTTTACTTGCCCTGTTATTTATCACGGCACAACCTGTCTTACGTTCCCAGTCAAACGTGATTGTTATTTCAGGAGTTATCAAAGATGCACAGTCAAAAGAGCGCGTAGCAAACGCCGCCATTTCGTTACCGGGCACAGGGGTTGGTACCGTTTCAAATTCTGACGGGGAATTTATAATCAAAGTATCCAAAAACGCTATCCCTAAAATTGTTTTTTCGCACATTAGCTATGTCACAAAGGAATTAACTATTGAGGATCTTAACACTCAGACCATTCTTTTGGAACCCCAGGTGCTGCAGCTATGTGATATTACGGCAATTCCTTCCGGTGCGCTTGGCATTGTGAAACTGGCTTTTGAAAAAATTAAACAAAACTATGGCGAAGCACCTGTTATGATGAAGGGTTTTTATCGCGAAAGCATCCGCCAAAGGCGGGATTATATTTCCATCACCGAAGCACTAATTGATATTTATAAAACGCCTTACACCGATAAAGCTTTTGACCAGGTTGCCATTAACAAAGGCAGAAAAGGACAAAATATTAAAAAGGTTGACACATTGAATGTATTGTTACAGGGCGGCCCAGCTGTATTGCTGTTAATAGATGTACCAAAAAATCCTTCAATGGGTATTAATTTAATCGACTGGGATAAATACAAATTCAAATATGGAGACCTTGCAACAATTGATGAAAAACTCAATTACGTGATCAACTTTGAACCGGCAATCAGAAGCGTTGAACCCTTATATTTTGGAAAGCTGTTTATTCAACAGGACAATTTTGCTATTACGCGTGCTGAGTTCAACCTGGATTTAATTGACGAAGATAAAGCCGCTGAAATGTTCATTCAGAAAAAACCTTCCAATCTTTTGTTTGTACCGCTCGAAACAAATTATCTGGTTACTTTCAAACCGTATGAGGGTAAATATTATCTGAACTATGTCAGAATTGACCTTAAATTTAAAAGCGACTGGAAGCGGCGATTATTCAAAAATAATTACACTATTATTTCGGAAATGGCTATCACCGATCGTTTGGAAAACAATGTTGTAAAAATTAAAACAGGCAACCGGTTTAAAACAAATATGGTAATGAATAAAGAAGTTGCCGCGTTTTATGATTCCCAATTCTGGGGCGACCAAAATATTATTGAACCCGAAGAGTCGATCGAAAATGCTATTAAACGCATCACCAGAAAAATGAACTGACGATTGTTGTAAGCCACAATTACATCTTCAACAATCATTTTTTGAAGAAAGGAAAATCTGCGTTTTCAACATGTTCACGTTGAATAATCGCTGTAATCTTTTTTACGATATCGGGATGTTGTGCTGCAACATCGTTTTGCTCGGCTCTGTCCATAGCGAGGTTATACAATTGAATTGGACTGTCGGGATCATCGGCAGCATTGTATTTCACTCCTTTCCAATTGCCCATCCGCACAGCCTGCCTCCCGCCGTTTTCATGAAACTCCCAATATAAAAAATCGTGTTGCCTTTGGTTATTCTTCCCTAACAAAGTTGGGACAATAGAGATTCCATCAATACTTTTTGGGGACAGAGCGCCGGCTATTTCCGCGAACGTTGGCAACAGATCCCAAAATGCGCCGATATAGGACGAGGTTGTACCTGCCGGAATTTTATCGGGCCAATTCGCAATAAATGGCGTTCTTATACCAGCTTCGTACAAATCTCTTTTGGCTCCCCTCAAACCCGCGCTGCTGTTGAAAAACGCGGGGTCATTGCCTCCTTCAGTATGTGGCCCGTTATCGCTTGCGAAAATTATCAATGTATTTTTATCAAGATTCAATTGTTGTAATTTCTGAATTACCTCGCCCACGTAGGGCCTGCTGTTTAACTCGTGCTTGCAGTTTTCCAAAATTTTCTGATGTTTTTAATAATATGATTATTCTTTTCATTATTGATCTAATAATAGGGTTGAGGCAATGAGGTATCAGCCTCGTTAAACTAACGAGGTTGAGCACCAAAATAATGGAAGCTATCCAGGATTCATTTGTGGTTCGTAATTTGGCTTTGATGCACTCCATATTGTAACCAGCTTTCGCCTGCCCAAATACTTGGACGAAAAACGAAGAGCTACAGTAATGCCCTATTAACATGAAACGAACAGCACCCTGAAGAGAGCGACATCGGCCCGACCAGTCAGGTAAAGTTGTTTTATACTCCCTTGCCAATCCAATAAAAAATATTACAAACTAAAGGGATTGGTAAGCATGAATGGCGCGGCTGACTTCTTCAATTAACGAGGTATCTTTTTCAATGGCGTTACCGATAACAATTACATCCGCGCCTGCTTTGCAGTTCAGATAGGCTTTTTCCGCATCAGTAATGCCGCCGCCAACAATCACAGGAACATCCACATTTTTTGAAACCGCATGAATCATTGTATCAGTGATTGGATTTTTTGCACCACTGCCGGCATCCATATAAATGAGCTTCATGCCCAGCATTTCGCCGGCCATGGCCGTGCAAACGGCGATATCATTTTTATCGGCGGGAACGGGCGCCGCATTGCTGATGTAAGAAACAGTAGTTGGCGCGCCACCATCAACTACAATATAACCGGTGGGAACAATTTCAAGGCCGCTACTTTTTACAACCGGTGCAGAAACCACGTGCTGACCAATAAGAAGCTCAGGGTTCCTGCCCGAAATTAATGAGAGGTATAAAAGTGCGTCGGCATATTTGCTCACCTGCGAAGGGCTACCCGGAAACAAAACAACCGGAATATTGCAACGCTCTTTTATCTGCTGAATTACTTCATCGAAATGATTAGAAAGTACCAAGCTACCGCCCGCAAAAAAATAATCCACCTTTGCATTTACGCAAAGTTCAATGAGGGCCTCAAGGGAAGATACGTCAACACCATCAGGATCAATAAGCACCGCAAAAGACTTTTGCCCTTTTTGTTTTTTCTTTACAAGTGATGCATGAATATTCATCAGTGGGATACCGGTTTAGCACAAAAATGCAAAAAGTTTTTTAAAATGCTGATATCTATTTTAAATGATAGTCGCTATAAAACCCTTTGAAAAATGCATTATTTCACATACACCAAATACTCATAAGGCTGCATTTCAAAAGCTTTGTCGGCAGTGAAATCATTCGGCGTTTGAGAAAATGCATTTTTGAAATCCCCTGAAAGGTTTTTGTCAGTGATTTCAAACCTCATCGGCTGGTTTGACATATTCAATAACACCAGCACCTCATCATTATCCTTCTTTCTCAGGTAAGCAAAAATTTTATCTTTTGCCGTACTTTCCAAAATAGTGGTCGATACCGAAGCATCACCCCCACACAACGCAGGGTTGGTAGATTTGAGGGTAAAAAGCGTTTTATAAAAATTGTGCAATTCGTATTTGCCCGTCCAGGGAATCGGGTCTTTATCAAAAAACTTCAAGCGTTTGTCTTTTAACGGTAGCTCCTGGCCGCTATACATAAGCGGAACCCCATCCCAGGTGCAACTGAATACAGCGAGGGCTTTTGCCATGTCACCGTATTTTTCATACTCAGTTCCGTTCCAACTGTTTTCATCATGGTTTGTGGTGAACCAGGCCCGCATACTGTTATCTCCAATAGCACTATATTGCTGCAATAGTGGTAACAGGCTATCCAAAGGTTCTTTCTTTTGATAAAAATCATTTGTTTTGTGCATCCATTTCCATGAGTAGCTGGCATCAAAAACTTTTCCGTAATCAGGATTTTCAAGCTCATCAAATTCACCTAACCAAAACAAAGGTCTCACCTCATCAATCTGCGGCCTCGCTTCCTGCCAAAAATCCACTTCAACCCATGCCGCCAAATCGCATCGAAAACCATCGATATCATATTCGGTAACCCAGTATTTCATTGCCGCGATCATTGCCTTTCGCATTTCAGGATTTTTGTAATCCAGTTCAATAATATCATCCATTCCGCTGGCAATTTTAAAATTGCCCGTGCTGTCTTTTAAATAATAATCCGGATGTTGCTTTGTCCATACATGATCCCAGCCGGTGTGATTGGCAACCCAGTCAATGATCACTTTAAAACCCTGTTCGTGTGCCGCATTTACGAGGTCTTTAAAGTCGTCCAGATCACCAAATTCAGGATTGATGGCTGTGTAATCAGAACACGCATAATAACTGCCCATGCTCCCCTTCATTTTTTCTTTTGATATTGGTGTAATGGGCATGAACCACAGTGTTTGAACGCCCATGTCTTTTAACCTGGGCAATTCTTTTGCAAAAGCGTTAAAAGTGCCTTCCTGTGTGTATTGCCTTAGGTTTACCTCGTAAATATTTGTGGAATGTTTCCAGTCTGTGGATGCCATATCTTTTGTAATTTGAGAATCAGTAGTTTTTTCTTTTCCGGGGTTAATGTTACAAGATATTATCGTGGCCAGAAAGCTCGCAGCCAAAAATATTTTCTTCATCAAATTAAATTTGGTTGAAGATAGGTGAGATTCAAATAAAAACAAAAGCTGTCTTTCCGCAAGACAGCTTTTGAATACGCTTTTAGTTTTTATGAAACAGTTTCTGCAATGGTAAGCCATTCCTCACTTATGGTTTGTTTGGCTTTCACTGCTTCGTTTAGTGGAGTGAATTTAACTTTATCATTTATTACTCCAACCATTACATTATATTTCCCTTCCAAAAGGCATTTAATGGCATGATAGCCCATGCGTGTTGCTAAAAGGCGATCAACAGCTGAGGGGCTGCCACCTCTTTGAATATGGCCTAAAATACACATCTTAATATCAGCTCCCGGTAAAGTAAGTTTTAGGTAATTTTTAATGCCTTCCGCGCCACCGTATTCATCACCTTCAGTAACAACGATGAGGTTTACATGTTTTTGTTTTGCTTCTTTCTGCGACAAATTATTTACAAGCTTAATAAGATCCGCTTTTTTCTCGGGTATTAAAATGCTTTCAGCACCTGTGGAAATACCACTATTAATTGCAATGTAGCCAGCATCGCGTCCCATCACTTCTACAACAAACAAGCGCTCGTGAGCCTCCATCGTATCCCGAATTTTATCGATTGCACCCACGGCAGTATTTACCGCAGTGTCAAACCCGATCGTTGAATCGGTACCGGCCATGTCCTTGTCAATAGTGCCGGGGATGCCAATACAGGGAATATCAAATTCGTTGCTGAAGGCTTGCGCACCCCGAAAGCTGCCATCACCACCAATTACTACCAATGCGTCAATGTTGTGCTTTTTAAGGTTATCGTGAGCTTTTTTTCGGCCTTCGGGAGTTTGAAACTCCTTGCTGCGTGCCGTTTTCAATATTGTACCTCCGCGCTGAATGATATTAGAAACACCTCGTTTGTCAAATTTGGAGATGTCATTATCAATCATACCGCTATATCCGCGGGTAATGCCATATGCGTCCAAACCAAAAGACCATGCCGTTTTTACAACTGCCCGAATAGCTGCGTTCATGCCCGGGGCATCTCCTCCTGAAGTAAGAACTCCAATCCTTGAAATTTTTGAATCGTTCATAACTTTTATTTTCCGAATTACTTTTATAAAATTGAAGACGCAAATTTAATCAATTGCCAGCTCTTAATGAATTACATTTCCATTAATTATATGATTTCCAAACGTGATTTTTATCATTTTTCAAAAAACACAATGTAGTAATATCGCAATGATTGTGGATTAATTCTTATCAAATCGAAATTGAATGTTGGCTATAAAAAATTTATTTTATTATATATTTGCGCGGTCAAATTAATAATAAAACTTTATTATGAGTAAAAGTATTCTAATTCTCGCTGGCGGTGGCCCGGCACCAGGTATTAACACGGTGATCAGTTTGGTATCAAAAATTTTTTTAAAAGACGGGTTCAGGGTGATTGGCTTACATGACGGTTACAAAAATCTGTTTACTGATAGTCCTTCAATCGTTGACATTGATTTTGAGTTGGCCGATGGCATCCTGGGGCGCGGTGGAAGCGTGTTACGCATGAGCAGATATAAACCCGCTGATCTTGAGGTTAAGCCGGATTTTTTTATAAAGCATAATGTAAAACTTTTAGTTACGATCGGCGGCGATGATACCGCGTCAACGGCTAACCGTATTGCAAAATATCTTGTAGACAAAAAAGTTCCGGTACAAAATATTCACGTTCCCAAAACAATTGACAATGACCTTCCGCTCCCTGACGGACAACCAACCTTTGGTTACCAAAGTGCGAAAGAAGAGGGCGTAAGAATTGGACGTACGATTTATGAAGATGCTCGCTCTTCAGGCAACTGGTTTGTAATATCTGCCATGGGACGCGAAGCGGGTCACCTTGCTTTCGGTATAGGAGCCGCCTGCCACTTTCCTATGGTCATTATTCCTGAAATGTTTTATAAAACAAAACTATCATTGGATAAGATCACGGACCTTATCATTTCGTCAATTGTAAAAAGAAAAGTTCTGGGGATTCCTTATGGCGTTGCGATAGTGAGCGAAGGCGTATTCCATTTTATGAGTGACGAGGATGTTGAATCATCCGGCATTCAATTTACTTACGATGAACACGGCCATCCTGAATTGGGCAATGTAAGTAAGGCACATATCTACAACCTTCTTTTGCAGATCAAATTAAAGCAGCTTGGCATCAGCGTTAAAAGCCGTCCGGTGGAAATGGGTTACGAATTGCGTTGTTTGGTACCTGCTGCCTACGATTTACAGTATTGCACGTTTCTTGGAATTGGCGTGAAAAAATTGTTCGATCAGGGCCTGACCGGTTGTGTTGTTACGGCCGACCCGAAAGGGGATATTAACCCGCTTTTCTTATCTGACGTAGCTGATAAAAAAACAGGGAAGGTTAAAACCCGTTTGGTAAATATGAAAAGCCATGATTCGCAAATGGTATTTAACGACAGCTTGCAATATCTTACAATGGACGATGTAGAAGCGGCGTCGAAATATCTCAAGAACGCTGAAGATTACGTGTTTTCCAAAATCCTTGAGTGGGATTAATGGTAATAAGAATAATCATTAAAGCCATCGAAAAATGCGATGGCTTTTTTTAATTTATTTATTTATAATTTGTGATCTGTACTTACTTTTACCTAAACAAAAAATTTATTGCATGGCAACAACAAACAAAGACGGCATGAACAAAAAAATTGAGAAAAAAAGTCTTCTTCCTAAATTCCAAAACAAAGAAATTGATTCATCATTCAACAGAACCAAAATAGTGGCAACCGTTGGCCCTGCCTGCAATACTTACGAAAAGCTCCTGGATCTGGTTAAAGCAGGCGTAAGTGTTTTCAGGCTTAATTTTTCACATGGTGCACACGAGGAAAAAAAACTAATTATTGACTACATACGCGAGATCAATAAAAAAGAAAAAACAAATGTTGCTATTTTGGGTGATTTGCAGGGGCCGAAGTTAAGAGTAGGTGAAATGAAAGGTGGCGGCATGCCCATAAGTCCGGGAGATATATTAACCTTCACCAACACAAAGTGTTTGGGAACCAAAGACAAAATATTCCTGAGCTACCCCAATTTTCATAACGATGTTAAGGTTGGTAATAAAATAATGATCGACGACGGAAAGCTTGAAGTAATTGTGAAAAAGATTCTACCAAATAACGATGTGCAGGTTGAAGTGGTGCTGGGGGGATTTCTTTCTTCAAAAAAAGGAGTTAACCTGCCTGATACAAAAATATCATTGCCGGCTCTGACAGCGAAAGACCTTGCCGACCTTGATTTTATAATAAAACAACAATTAGGCTGGGTTGCTTTGTCTTTTGTGCGGCAGCCCGAAGACATAAAGAAGCTCAGAAAAATC
Organism: Sphingobacteriales bacterium 41-5; assembly: GCA_001896965.1. Classification (GTDB taxonomy): domain Bacteria; phylum Bacteroidota; class Bacteroidia; order Chitinophagales; family Chitinophagaceae; genus Niabella. The sequence continues at coordinate 7,936 of MKRO01000097.1, forward strand.
CTCGACAAAAACAAAAGCAGAACCAAGATCATTGCAAAAATTGAGATGCCCGAGGCGATCCCAAACATCAGGGATATCATTAACGAGTCAGATGGCATTATGATTGCACGGGGTGATTTGGGCGTGGAATTACCTGTTGAAAAGGTACCGATGATTCAAAAAAATATTATCCGCAAATGCATTCACAGGGCGAAGCCGGTAATTGTGGCCACACAGATGATGGAAAGCATGATTGACCGTGCAAAGCCAAACCGAAGTGAAATAACCGACGTAGCCAACGCGGTTTTAGAAGGTACCGATGCAGTGATGCTGAGCGGCGAAACTGCCACAGGACAGCACCCGACACTGGTTGTGGAAACCATGCGTAAGATCATTCTCGAAATTGAAAAAACTGAATACCATTATAATCTGGAAGACGAGCTGCAACCGCAGCCGCACTCTCCTTCTTTATCAAGCGATGCTATTTGTTACAATGCCTGCAACCTTTCAAAGGATATTGATGCGGATGCCTTGATTGGCATGACGCAGAGCGGTTACACAGGTTTTATGCTGAGCAGTTACCGGCCAAGAACTCCTTTATTTGTTTTTACAAAAGAAACGAGCCTGATCAACCAACTAAATCTCAGTTGGGGAATAAGGGCATTTTTTTATAACGATGACGCGCTTGACCTGGATACAATTTTTGATGACCAGATTAAAATTTTGAAGAAAAACGGATTTATTAAGAAAGGTGACAAAGTTGTATCAACCGGCAGCACTCCTGTTCATCTAAAATTACGTACTAACACTATTAAGGTAACCGATGTTGATTAAAAATTAGTTGATCGGCCAAGCTGCGCCACATCAAACTACAAACAAATTTTGGGCAACTTTTTTACTAATTGATGAACGGACTTTGTCAACTTCTATTTCCATTGACCCATCAAACTCCTGACGGTCTGACGGTTAA
>MKRO01000098.1:0-8791 GCA_001896965.1 Sphingobacteriales bacterium 41-5
ACCGTAACTTCGTCTATGAGTCCCAAGATTATTCGTTTTTATTTCCAAAACAAAAATCCTTAATCTTTGGGACTTTTCTTACTTTTAAATTAGTTTAAACAACTTCATTAATTTGTAAGAAATCAAAAAATACAAAAATCGTTTGCCAATGGAATATCCTGAGTATAGATTATTTGACACTGTTAATTACCAACTCGAACATTTCAATAAAACTGATATGCTGAGTGCCAAAATAGACGGCGCCTGGAGATCATACAGTACAAAAGAGGTTAGTGAAATTGTAAATAAGTTTTCGGCCGGATTATTAGAACTGGCTGTAAGTGGTAATGATTTTACCGCAGAAGGTAGCGATAAAATCGCGATCATTAGCCAAAACCGGCCGGAATGGGTGTTTACAGACCTGGCGGTACAGCAAATTGGAGCGATACTCGTTCCAATTTATCCCACTACAAACCCCATCGAACTGGAGTTTATATTAAATGAATCCGAAGCGAAATATATTTTTGTAAGCAATGAAGACCTGCTTGAAAAAGTAAAAAGCGTCAACGCAAAATTTCTGAAAGGATTTTATTCTTTTGATCAGGTTGAGGGCACGGATCATTACTCAAAAGTGCTCGACCTGGCCACTCCGGAGCTGCTGGCAAAAGTAGAGGAGATAAAAAAACAGATACCCAATACCCACACGGAAACAATTATTTATACCTCCGGAACCACCGGCACGCCTAAAGGAGTGATGCTTAGCCACGCCAATATTGTAAGCAATGTTTTCTTTTCAAAATTGAGTTTCCCATTTCCTGATCAGCCGCATACGAAGGTATTAAGCTTCCTGCCCCTCAACCATATTTTTGAAAAAATGGTTACCTACATTTATCTTTTTAGCGGTATTGGTATCTATTACGCAGAAAGCCTTGAAACAATTGGCGATAACCTTAAAGAAGTAAAACCCAACGGCTTTACAACAGTTCCCCGCCTGCTTGAAAAGGTTTACGAGAAGATTATGAGTAAAGGGGAAGAGCTGAAAGGAATAAAAAGGGCTTTGTTCTTTTGGGCTGTGGGTTTGGGAAGAAAATACGATAACCGTAAAGATGGCGGCTTTTTATACAATACACAACTTAAACTGGCGCGAAAATTAATTTTTAGCAAGTGGAAAGAAGCATTGGGCGGTAATATTGAATTCATTGTTACCGGGGGCGCGGCGGCATCTGAAAAACTGCTTCGAATTTTTAACGCCGCAGGAATTCCTGTTTACGAAGGCTATGGCCCCACTGAACACAGCCCGGTTATTTCTGTAAACCGTAAACAGGCCGGGGGCACTTTCTTTGGAACTGTTGGGCCACCCCTGGACAGTGTTGAAGTGAAACTGGCCGAAGACGGTGAGATACTGGCTAAAAGCCCCAGCATGATGCAGGGCTATTATAAACGCCCCGACCTGACCGCAGAAGTTGTAAAAGACGGATGGCTGTACACCGGCGATATTGGAATTTGGGTGGAAGACAAATTCTTAAAAATCACGGATCGCAAAAAAGAACTCTTTAAAACCAGTGGCGGTAAATACGTGGCGCCTCAGCCCATCGAAAATAAAATGAAGGAAAGCCGCTATGTAGAACAAATTATTGTAGTGGGCAACGACAGAAAATTTGTGGGCGCTTTGATTGTTCCTTCTTTTAAGGGATTGAAAGTTTACTTAAAAGAAAATAATGACGCACCGCCTGAAAATATTTCAAACGAAGAACTCATTAAATTACCGAGAGTTGTTAAATTGATCGGTTCTGTAGTTGATCACTACAACACCTACTTTAACCAGGTGGAGCAGGTAAAAAAATTCCGGCTGTTGCCAAACGAATGGACTGTTGACGGCGGCGAAATGACACCCAAACTTAGCCTGAAAAGAAAAGTAATTTTGAACAAATTTCAAAATGAAATTGAAGAAATTTACAGTTAAAAGATTGTGAGCTAAACTGCATGTGACCTTTATTTGTAACAGCAGTTTTGATTTGACGAATTGGTGTAGATTTATTGGGCTTTCAAAATTAAAGCATAAAAAAACCGGCGCGAGGCCGGTTTTTTATTGAAATCAAGTCCTTGACTAGAATGTATAGCGCAGACCCATTTGCATTGAATAGGTGCTGAAGGTTGAGTAAATTGGCGCAAAGGCATCATTTACTAATTGTCCATTAAACTCTCTCATGTTAAACGTAGGGGCTCCATTAGCATAACCTCTTACCTGAAGTGGGTCTGTTAAAGAAGTTCCCTGGCGATAACCCCAATTTTTCCATTTGCTATTCAACATATTGCCAATATTGAAAATGTCGAGTGTGAATTGTAACGTGCGGCTTACTTTGTCGTTGTCATCTCTTCTTACCAAAAGATCTTGTAAATAGCGGAAATCAATTTGATTATACCAGGAAGAAACAGCGCCGTACCTGTTTACATAATTGCCTTTGTTTTTGCTTAAATATTTACTGCTTGCAATAAATTGATCATAAGCGGCTTGTTGTTGAGCCACAGTATATTTTGAAGTAGCAATAAACGGAACATCTGCTCCTGTTTTATAAACGTACATCAATTCTGTATTTCCATCATTCACAATTGAGCCGTTCACATTATAGCTAATTACGCCCTGATAGGTTCCTTCATAGAACAATGAGAATGTAGATGGCAGATTAAATATACCGTATTCAATTCTATAAGAAAGGTTTGAAATTAATCTATGCGGTATCGCATATTGAGAGTTGTCCAAAACATTGTCATTAGGCCCATTCACGTTGTAAATAGATTGCCATGCAGATGTAGCTCTGGAACCAGGGTTAGGGCTAACTTCTTTGGCGGCGGAATAATTGTATGCAATCATACCAGAGAAACCATTTTTGAACTCTTTAGACAATTGCGCGGTAAATGAAAAAGCGTTACCCTTTTTAATGTTTTCAAGTACTATCGGCGTTCCTACCTGATTGGCTGGGTAATACAGGCTGCCGCTAATTCCGGTTGGATAATAATAACGAGTATCTGCGCCGGTTAATCTTTCCGTTGGAGCTTTAAGATTTGGATTTCTCATGATAACTGCATTGATATCTTTAGTGTAGATAATATCAACGCTCGCCGTAAACCCATCTCCAAATCTTTTTTCAGCACCAATGTTCGTTCTCCATACCTGGGGAAATTTAAAATCAGGATCAATTAGAACAAAACTTTGGGGAATTGTAGTACCGGGAGTTTTAACAAATGCAGAAGAATTTTCATAAGCATCAGGGTTAGGGTCAAATTTAGTAATTCCTGCTGCTGCCAAAGTTGCTGCTGAGTTAATCCTTATCGCATTTTGATACATACCACTATTTGATGGCATATTTGTTAAAAATACAAAAGGAATACGTCCGGTGAAAATACCTGTTCCACCTCTTACAATCAAACTTCTATCTTCAAATACATCCCAGTTTACACCCAATCTTGGAGAAAACAGTGGTTTGTTTTTCGGCCAGGCCCCTGTGTTATAATGAATCATGTTTCCATCCTTATCAGGGAATTGTAATTCATTAATTTTTGGATTGGCTAACGGAGCTTCTCCGTAAATAGGCATGTCAACCCTTAAACCAAGTGTAAGCTTAAGATTGCTCATTGCGCTGTATTCATCCTGCGCATAGATTCCTAATTGAGCCATTTTAAGGTTGGCGGAGAACGGCGCAGGATCGCCGGGAACCAGTGAATAAGTGTAGCCGTAGTACACAGGCGCCCTTTCGTTAATGAAATCATCTAATGTATTAAACGCGTAGTGGCCGGCAGCTCCCCCCATAAACATATTTCCGACTCTTTGTCTTTCATATGTGATACCTCCCGTTAAAGTATGTTGACCAAGGTAATAAGTAATGTTGTCGGTAAAATTCAGGATATTATTAACTAACTGATTATTTCTTGTAAAAGGATCGGAACCTAAACTAATATAGTTTTGTCCTGCACCGTTAAAAATGTCAACTGTTGGGAAAAAGGTTTTATTTCCGTAAGGTTCACGAATGTCGCTTGAATTAGTATATGTAGCTATAAACTGGTTCGATAGTGAAGAAGAGAACCTGCTGTTTAATTCAAACGAGCCGGATTTTACCAATCGGTTAGTAGCATAATTACTGCTGGCAAAAGCCATGGAGTTGGTACTAAAACGGTTATTAGGAAGACGGTTGAAGGATCCTCCGGTAACTACAATTGGGCCATTCTGTGGAACGCTGCTGCCATTTAAAGGCGATACCTCAACGCCTTTATAGTCAGAATACTTTAAAGTAAGCTTGTGCCTGTTACTAATATTCCAATCAATCTTTCCCAGGAGCTTGCGATTATTTTCATCAAAATTTGGAAAGTTTTCATAAGCCGCGAAATCATATCCATATTTAGTTTTTACGGAATTGTACACCTTTCTCAAACTATCGATTGAAGTATTAGAAGGAGTTCCTGTAAAACTTGAACCCTTTGGCGTAAAGGTAATACCCGGTCTTGACCGCTTTTCATATTCATAGTTTACAAAAAAGAACAATTTATTTTTCACAATTGGCCCGCCCAGTGTAGCGCCCACTATTGTGTTGTTATTTGGCGTTTTAGATAATTGAGTCCCATTTACTTTATATCCATAAGAATTTTGATTTCTTAAAAATCCATAGGCAGAACCATGAAATTTGTTAGTACCACTTTTCGTAACCGCGTTCACCCCTGCTCCGGTAAAACCGGATTGACGAACATCAAACGGAGCAATATTTACGGTTAACTGATCGAACGCATCAAGAGATATTGGAGAACCACCGCCCGGCGCAAGATCATTACTTAAACCAAAATTATTGTTCAAATTGGCACCTTCAACCTGAAAGTTATTGTAACGGGCATCCCTTCCGGCAAAACTAGTTCCGTTTGCCTGAGGAGTTAACCTTGTAAAGTCTGTAATTGACCTTGAAATTGAAGGCATCGTTTGTAGTTGAACAGACGAAAAGGTAGTTGCAGCCCCTGTTTTCACACTCGCACCTCTTCTTCCGGTAGTTGTAACAATTACGCTCTCCAATTCTGTAGCACCTTGCGCAAGGCTCGCTGATAAAACGTATGGTACACCCAATTGTAAATTGATGTCGTTATAAGTTTTGGGATCTGTACCCACGTAACTAATTGTTACGGAATAAGGGCCACCAATTCTTAGGCCACTTAAATCAAATAGGCCGTTCTCCCGGGAAACCGCGGCGTACGTGGTTCCCGAAGGCGTATGCGTTGCCGTAACAGTTGCACCTGATAAAGGAGCGCCGTCAGTACCTTTAACAGTACCCGTGATAGACGAGGTTGTTACCTGCGCATTTAAGGCTGCCACGGCTAAAACCGTAACAACAAAAAGATAAATTCTTTTTAACATAAAAATGTAGTTTTAATTAATTTCAGCCGCAAAGAAAAGAAATTAACTTTAACATTATGTTACCAAATGTTAACAAATTGTAACCAAGAAATGCTCAACTGCAAAATACTGGTTTCAAACTTGTTATGAAGATTTCTTTGGTAAAAAATTGATTAAAATCAAGATGAAAATGCTGCTGCATAAATTAATTAATGCAGCCTTTCGCCTTCCACCGCTATTTGAGCAGATTGGCTGCGGTGGCGCATCATTGCCCTTTCCCAATGACTGGTTATCTTTGTAAAAATTTTTCTTAATGTTCGATTCGATAGAAAGTGCGATTGAAGATATTAGAAACGGCAAGCTGGTAATTGCGGTAGATGATGAAGACCGCGAAAACGAAGGCGATTTTATTGGCGCCGCGGCAACCATTACCCCGGAAATTGTGAATTTTATGGCAAAAAACGGCCGTGGCCTTATTTGTGTGCCGCTTCCCGAAGAACGTTGTGATGAGTTAGGCCTCCCTCAAATGGTGAGCAATAATACGGCATTGCACGAAACTGCTTTTACGGTTTCTGTGGATCTTTTGGGGCATGGTTGCGGCACCGGTATTTCCGCGGGCGACAGGGCAAAAACAATAAAAGCGTTGAACAGTATGCTTACCCGCCCCGAAGAGCTTGGCAGGCCGGGGCATATTTTCCCTTTGCGCTCAAAAACCGGTGGCGTGCTTCGACGGGTGGGGCACACGGAGGCTGCCACCGACCTTGTGAAACATGCAGGGTTCGATTACCCGCATGGCTCAGTTTTGGTGGAGATCATGAACGATGACGGATCAATGGCGCGGCTGCCCGATCTTGAAGAAGTGGCTAAAAAATTCGACCTGAAACTCATTTCAATAAAAGACCTCATTGAATACCGGCTTAAAAGTGATTCTTTGATTGACGAGGTCGTTCGTGTGAAAATGCCCACGAAATACGGCGAGTTTACCTTAATTGCTTTTACCGAAAAGATCAACAACAGTGAGCATCTGGCACTGATAAAAGGGGAATGGCAAAAAGATGAGCCGGTACTCACCCGCGTGCACTCATCCTGTTTCACGGGAGATATTTTAGGTTCTTTGCGTTGCGATTGCGGCGATCAGTTGGCGCAGGCGATGCAGATGGTAGAAGAAGAAGGCAAAGGAGTTATTTTATATATGAACCAGGAGGGCCGCGGCATTGGCCTGTTAAATAAATTAAAGGCCTACAAACTTCAGGAAGAGGGGATGGACACCGTTGAAGCCAACCTGCACCTCGGCTTCAAAATGGATGAGCGTGATTACGGTGTGGGGGCACAAATTTTAAGACACCTGAATGTAACCAAACTACGCCTCATGACGAACAACCCCAAAAAACGCATCGGTTTAATTGGCTACGGGCTTGAAGTGGTGGAAAACGTTCCAATTAAAGGGGTGTGCAATGTTCACAACGAAAATTACATTCGTACGAAGCGGGAAAAAATGGGCCACGAGATTTGAGCAGGTTACCGGATGCCCGTTACCGGTTGCTGGTAATACGGTTGAAAACCGCGGGGATCTGAAAGCTTTATCTTTTTATTAAAACCTGAACCTCGCTCCAAGCAATATAATTCGGGGCATTAAACGACCTCTTTCAATTTTTCAACCGCCGTATCAATCTCCTCTTTTGTATTGTATTTACTAAATGAAAATCTTACGGCAACTCCGTCCTCATCTTTATGCAGTGCCTGAATGACATGAGAACCCTGGCTGGCGCCGCTGCTACAGGCGCTGCCGCCCGAAACGCAAATGCCGTTAATATCTAAATTAAATAAAAGCATTTCCGATTTTTCTGATTTTGGAAAGGATACATTCAGAACAGTGTACAGGCTGCTGCCGTTATAATCACCGTTAAAACTTACCCCTTCAATTTTTTCCTGCAATTGTTCAATCATGTAGTTTTTCAAACCTTTTATATAAGCCGATTCTTCGGGGTAATTATCCATTGAAATATCCAGCGCTTTAGCAAAACCCACAATGCCGTAAATATTTTCAGTTCCGGCGCGCATATTCCGCTCCTGCCCGCCGCCGTAAATGAAAGGTTTAACCTGTAACCTGTTGTTCACATAAAGAATTCCTGCACCTTTTGGCCCGTGAAATTTATGGCCGGAGGCCGAGATAAAATCCACATCAATCCTGCTTAAATCAATAGGGTAGTGGCCAACAGTTTGCACGCAGTCCGAATGAAAAATGGCGCCGTATTTTCTACACAAATCGCTCACCGCTTTAATACTCAGCAGGTTGCCAATTTCGTTGTTAGCGTGCATCAGGCTCACAAGGCATTTTTCTGAATGGGAAGAAAGTTGCGCTTCGAGATCGTTAAGGTCAATATGCCCGTCGGGCAAAAGTTTTACAAAACTGTATGTAATATCGCTGTCACTGCAATAATGTTCTATTGTATGTAAAACCGCGTGGTGTTCAATAGGGGAGGAAATGATGTGCCTGCACCCAAGGTCGCGAATGGATGAAACGATGGCTGTGTTATTACTTTCGGTACCGCCGCTGGTAAAAAAAATTTCTCCGGGCTGAACGTTGAGGTGCCTGGCAACAGATTTTCTCGCGTTTTCAACAGCGAGCCTCGTTTCACGCCCGTAAGAATAAATCGACGATGGGTTCCCAAATTTTTCGGTGAAGTAAGGCATTATCGCATCCAGTACCTCTTTGTCTAAAGCTGTGGTTGCTGCGTTGTCGAGATAGATTCTGTTCATAGGGTTGCAAAGGTAAACGATTGAGGATAAAAATCGAAATGGCTGTCGGTTCGTCTAAAATCAGGCCATGGCTTCCTTAATATCCTGCATCAGCCTTTGCGCGATGTTATTGGCTTTGGTCTCAAAATCGCTCTCACTATAAATGCGAATGATGGGTTCGGTATTGGAGGTTCGCAGGTGTACCCAGTCTTCATCAAATTCTATTTTTAATCCATCTTCCGTGTTAACGGGGTTCTTTTTATATTTTTTCTTTATTTTTTCAAAAATGGCAGCAACATCAATTCCTTTATCCAGTTCAATTTTATTCTTACTGATAAAATAATCGGGGTATTGGTTGCGCAGCGATTTAATACCATTTTTTTGATTGGCCAGGTGGCTTAGAAATAAGGCAATACCAATCAGCGCATCGCGCCCATAATGAAAATCGGGAACGATAATGCCGCCGTTGCCTTCGCCGCCAATCACCGCGTTGTTTTCCTTCATTTTATTTACCACGTTCACTTCGCCAACAGCCGAAGGAAAATATTCGCCACCATGTTTTAAAGTAATTTCTTTAAGCGCTTTGGTGCTGCTCATGTTACTCACCGTGTTGCCTTTTTTTTGCGAAAGAATATAGTCGGCTACGGCAACCAGTGTGTATTCTTCTCCAAACATGCTGCCGTCCTCGCACACAAAACACAG
>MKRO01000098.1:8812-10020 GCA_001896965.1 Sphingobacteriales bacterium 41-5
TAACCACGGCGCTGCTGAGCTCCCGCAGGTGATTGGGCAAGGGTTCGGGGTTGTGGGCAAAATTACCCGTAACTTCTGCATTCAAAACAATCACTTCTTCAACTCCCAAAGCATTTAAAAGCGCCGGTACAAATGTTGCGCCTGTGGAATTGATGGCATCAACTACCACTTTAAAATTCTTTTTTGCTATGGCTTTTTTATTCACCAACGGGTATTGAAGTATGGCGTCAATATGCTTTTGCATATAGCTGTCATCAACGGTAATGTTTCCCAACTTATCTACCGGGGCATAAGCAAAATTCTCTGCAGTTGCAATTTCAAGTAATTCCTGTCCTGTTTCTGCCGAAATAAATTCTCCTTTTTCGTTCAAAAGTTTAAGCGCGTTCCATTCTTTGGGGTTGTGGCTGGCGGTAAGAATAATGCCGCCATCGGCTTTTTCCAAAGGCACGGCTATTTCCACGGTTGGCGTGGTGCTAAGCCCAAGATCAACCACATCAATGCCCATTGCAATTAACGTGTTACTTACCAAACCGCTAACCATCGGCCCGCTGATCCGCCCATCGCGGCCAATCACAACCTTAATTTTTTTGTTTGGGTTTTTATTTTTTAGGATGGCTCCAAACGCAGAAGTAAATTTTACAACGTCGATGGGCGAAAGGGTATCGCCTGGTTTGCCCCCTATGGTTCCACGAATGCCTGATATACTTTTAATGAGTGCCAATGGTACGAATTTTTTAAGTTTTCTTGTAGTTTCTGTCGCCACAAACCGGACTGCAAATGTACGGCTCTACGGCCACATTTTACTTCTAAATTTCGTTTAAAACGGCGTAAAACAGGGGGATGGATTGGTTTTGGATTCAGCTATTAACGCTTATTGTTCAGTAACAGGTATAATGCGGTTTGATAGTACGCATCGGCAAGAACCGAAAGCCTTTTTTGCGCCGAATCTTTTTGCGTGCTGCTATAAACGGGTGTGGGAAATTGAATCGGCACAAGTTCTTCCTCAACAAATTCGAGGCTTTTGATATAATAAAAATCATTATCTAACAGCCCTATTTTACCGGCGGTGTTCGTTACAAAGGCAATGTCCTTTTTCTTTTTTGGATCAAGCACGTCGCGGCCCAAAGTGTTATTTTCATAACCCATGCTGATGAGGCCGGCAATGGTGGGGAGTACATCCACCTGCGAAACCGTCTCTTTTCTCAATT
>MKRO01000098.1:10054-11115 GCA_001896965.1 Sphingobacteriales bacterium 41-5
TTCGTCCATGCAGGCGGGTACATTTTGGTTGCATTGCCTGCCACACCATGATCGCCAATAAAAACAAAAATCGTATTATGAAAATACGTTTCTTTTTTAGCGGCCTCAATAAACTTTTTAAAACAATAATCAGAATACCTGAAAGCGTTGTATTCATCAACTGATCCAAAACCGTATTTGATCAGCTCTTCATCGCTGATAATTTTATTTTCGAAATCTTTATCAGTTTCAGGAATGGTGTACGGCCGGTGATTGTCTGATGTTTGAACGATTGCGAAAAACGGGTTGGTTTCTTTTTTAAAAACGTCGTTGGCCGCGAGAAATAAATCTTTATCGCTGATGCCCCAAACATTGATGCGCGGAGCTTTTATGGATTCTTCGGTATGAATTTTCAGATCATCGATATTGCCTACTATGCCCTGAAAATTATTAAACTCCGGGTTGCCGCCTAAAAAATAGTGTTTTGAATAACCGGTAAAATCATTGATGATCGTATTTTGGTCGATGGCTGCGGGGTTTCTGGTTGAAAATTTGAATAACTGTACATCGGGGATGCCTGGAATGATAGCGAATAAGCCGCGCGCCGTGGAAAAATGTGGCGGAAAACATCGTTCAAAAAAAATTCCCTGTTTGGTGAGCGAATCAAAATACGGGGGTGTATTTAACGGGTTACAGCTCATGCTGCTTTTGTACATGCTAAAGGACTCACACATTACTAATACCACATTGGGCTGGCTTTCCAGCGCCCCGCTTCGCGGATGAACTACCCGGCTGAATTCAAAATTATTTTTATTCGGTAATTGTAAAAAATCTGCCATTACCGGAAAAACTTCGCGCGCTTTGCCCTCATTAAAAACCGGCTGGCGCAAACGCATGGTTGAAAAAAAATTCTGTAAAGGGTTTAATGCCAAATATGATTTGAAGCTGTCTCTCAAAGCAAAGGAGTCTTTCCATTTCAGCGGGCTGCTGTCTATCTTGCCATAAATAAAAATACTCAGGATCGCAAGGGCTATGATGAAAGGGCCTTTGCGGTGCATGATAGATTTTCCATCAGTTATCGT
>MKRO01000098.1:11187-13902 GCA_001896965.1 Sphingobacteriales bacterium 41-5
TGATCCAAATAAGCGGGTAAGTCTGCCACATCATACTGATTGAAATGCTCGGGTCTTCTACAAAATTCATGGCGCCGGCATCAATACGGGTTTGGTTATAAGAGAAGCTGACCAGATCGGCAATGAGAAAGAAAAAAATAAAGAAAAATACAGTCGCAAAATACCAGGTCCAGATTCTCCGGTTCCTACCCGAATAAAAGGGTGAGAAGGAAGGGTTGATGCTTAACAAAATGATGGGCAGCAGGATCATAGAAATCCATCTGAGGTCATATTGAATGCCCATAACAATTGACGCCACGGCATCACTCATTTCAAACCCTGCAGGCCTGAAAGCAAAAAATGTAATAATCCTGAAGGTGAAGAAAAACAGGAACAGCACTACGAACAAGTTAATCGACCACAGGATAGTTTTTGGTATTTTTAACCGACTGAGCATGGGTTTGCAAACTTAAAGTAAAAAATCATGTATGATTAAAAAGCAGTATGTAAAGATTTGTAAAAAAAATAGTTCCAACTTTTAAAGTAACCGGTTGTTATTAAGTTTTCTTTCCTTCGTCTTTAAGTTTTATTTTTGCCGCCATGTTTTTTTTCTCATATATACCGCTGCCGGACTGGTTTGTGAATACTGATAAAAAATTATTCTACCTCATCAATACTATTGGGGCCAATGATTTTTTCGACTGGCTGATGCCCATTATGCGTAACTCTTTCACCTGGGCCCCACTTTATTTTTTTATTATTCTGTTCGCGATCATCAACTTCAAAAAAAATGGTTGGTGGTGGCTTTTGTTCGCGTTGGCAACCGTGGCCGTAACAGATCTTACCGGCGCACGAATTTTTAAAGCCGGTTTTGAAAGGCTGCGCCCTTGTAACGATCCTGAAATGTTCGGTTATGTGAGGATGGTTTTAGGCAGATGTAGCGGCGGTTTCAGTTTTGTTTCCAATCATGCCATCAATCATTTTGGTGTAGCAGCTTTTTTCTTTATTACGTTCCGACCGTTTTTTAAATACTCCTGGGTTTTATTTATTTGGGCAGCTATTATTGGTTTCGCACAAATATATGTGGGCGTTCATTACCCTTTTGATGTATTATTTGGTACATTATTAGGAATTCTCATTGGTTTGGCCGGAGGAGCCTTATTTAATAAGAATCACGGATTTCATATCTTCGAAGTTCAATCAACTCTTAAAAATTAATGGAATTAATTATAATAGCCTGTTTGATTTTACTCAATGGACTATTTTCGATGGCAGAAATTGCTTTAGTTTCTGCCCGTAAAGCGAGGCTGGAAGCACAGGCGGCTAAAGGCGACCAGAAAGCCGCCGAAGCATTAAAACTCGCCAACCACCCTGATCTTTTTCTATCTACCGTGCAAATAGGAATTACGCTTATCGGCATTTTAACCGGTATTTATTCCGGCGAAAAAATGACGGGCGGCATTGAAAATTTTTTAAACGGATTTCCTGTGTTAGCGCCATATTCTAAAGGCCTGGCCACCGCAGGAGTTGTGATGATCATCACCTATTTTTCATTGGTTTTTGGCGAGCTGGTTCCCAAAAGAATCGGGCTTTCCCGGCCCGAAACTATTGCAAAAGCTGTTGCTCAGCCGATGCGCATTGTGAGTTTGATCACCTATCCTTTTATCTGGCTGCTTACAAAATCTACTTTTTTAATTACCAAGATTTTTAATATCAAGCCCAAAGACGGGCAGGTAACAGAGGAAGAAATTAAAGCAATTATTAATGAAGGTACCGAACAGGGAACGCTGGAGGAAACCGAGCAGGAAATTATTGAACGCGTATTTCACCTAAGCGACAGAAATATTACTTCTTTAATGACGCACAGGAGTGATATTGTTTGGTTTGAAATGAACGACACTGAGGAAATGATCAAAGGAAAAATTCTCAAAGAGCCACATTCCATTTACCCTATCTGCGATGGCGTGATTGATAGCATCAAAGGTGTGATATCCATGAAAGACCTTTATACAAACAGGGATGATGTACCTTTTAAAGATTTGATGCGCCCGGCGCTTTTCGTGCCTGAAAATAATACCGCTTTCAAGGTGATGGAAAAATTCAAGGAATCGCAATTGCACAGTTGTTTTATTGTGGATGAATATGGAAGCGTACTGGGTATGATCACGATTAAAGATATTCTTGAAGCCATCATTGGCGATATGCCACAGCTTGATGACGAGGATTATGAAGTGGTGGAAAGAGAGGACGGCAGTTATCTTGTGGATGCTCAAATACCGTTCTATGATTTTCTTACTTATTTTGATAAGGCCGATTGGATGAATGAAGGCGAGCAGGAATTTGACACGCTTGCCGGTTTTATCCTGCACAAATTAAAACGTATCCCCGAAGTGGCGAATACCCTGCACTGGAAGGGATTCGACCTTGAAGTGCTGGACATGGATGGGCACCGTATTGATAAAGTTTTGGTGAACATCAGTGACGAATTGCGCGAGGATATGGATGAAGAAGAGTAAAAATATCCCAATATCAGTATCTGGCAAAAATGCATTAATATGAAATATTTATTTACACTTTTATTTAGCGGGTGTATCCTATTCACTACGGCTCAAAGCCCTACATTCGTAAAGGTTTGGGAAACCGATACCACAATTGCCGTTCCCGAATCTGTTTTGTTGCACAAAGGCATATTATATGTTTCGCTGATCGACGGAGCAGGTTGGGACGATGATGGAA
>MKRO01000098.1:14024-15752 GCA_001896965.1 Sphingobacteriales bacterium 41-5
TAAACTTTATGTTGCTGACATTAACCGGGTTGCGGTTTTTGATATAAAAAAAGGCCAACTAATCCAAACAATTCCGGTTCCCGACTCAGAAAACCTGAACGATATTGCAGTGGGAAAAGGAGTTGTTTATATTTCTGATTCAAAGGCGGGGAAAATCTGGCAGTTAAAAAAAGATAAGCCTACTCTGTATCTTGATAATGCCCCGCGCACCAACGGGCTCACGTTTGTAAACAATGAACTTTATTATGGCGAAGGAAAGAATTTGAAAAAAATCAATAAGAAAAAGCAAATCTCAACCATTACTGTTTTGCCTGAGGCCATCGACGGTATTGAGCAATTAAAAAATGGAGATTTTATTGCTACCTCATGGCCCGGGTATATTTTTTATGTGTATTCAAATGGAAAGTATGAAACACTTCTTGAAACGCATCAGCAAAAAATAAATACTGCGGATATTGGTATTGATAAAAAGAACAACATCATTTACCTGCCTACTTTCTTTGGCAAAAAAATAGCCGCTTACCGGGTAAACTAATTTTTCAAACCTGATACAAATAAAAATTCACGCGATGGTTCCCGTATCTCACAGATTGAGGTAAGAACTTGTTTTTTGCTCAGAGTATAATTTTTGGCCTTCTCTTGTCAGTGCACAGCTGTCACATTTACTTTTTCAATTCCCATTAAATGAAGTTCAATGTGCCTGTCCCTTGCTTTATTTTCAAATTCACTTATGATTTCAAGGATGTCATAGTCTATAAAATTACATTCGCTACCGTCGATAGTTAAAACACAATATTCAGATACTTCATCTAAAGCTTTTTTCAAACTCACCTTGTTCAGGAATGTAACCTCCGTATTAAGTTTTATGTATTCTGTTTCAATACTATTTGTAGTTCTTTTTGTAATCTTATACTCCGCTTTAAAATTTCCCCTGATAATAAAATAAATGGACAATAATAAGCCTATACTAACCCCTATCAGCAGGTCTGTTGCTAAAATCGCCACAATTGTAAGTATAAACGGCAGGAATTGTTTCCATCCCAAACTCCACATATTTCGGTAGAGTTTTGGTTTTGTTAGGTTGTAACCGGTGATGATAAGTATCGCAGCCAATGAAGCATAAGGGATTTTGTTTAATAAAAATGGAATGAACAATACGGCCATTAGAAGAAAAAGTCCGTGTGTGATTGCCGAAAGTTTTGTTCTTGCTCCGGCATCTATGTTTGCAGCACCTCTTACAACAACAGCAGTAATAGGTATTGCTCCAATAAGTCCGCAGGTCATATTGCCAATTCCCTGGGCAACCAACTCTCTGTTGATGGGTGTTATGCGGTTTCTTCTATCCAATTTGTCAATGGCCTCAATACAGAGTAGTGTTTCGAGTGTTGCCAGTAGGCCGATGGCCAATCCGTCTTTCCATATCTGGGTGCGGCTAAAGAATTGTGAAAAATCAGGGAAAGTAATGTTCGAAAAGATATTGTCAGGAATATTCACCAATTGGGTTTGTTTTAAAGAAAAATGAGACGCAATAGAAGTAAACCCCAAATTAACAACGATGCCTAGAACAACTACCACTAATGGTACCGGTATCATTTTTAGCTTTTTTACTAATGGCAATTGAAATAATCTAAAAATGACAAAAGATAAAATACTAATTAAAACAGCTCCTGCAGTTACGTGATGCTTGAATTCTGAAAAATTAGAGAAAATATTTTCATCAGAAAACAT
>MKRO01000098.1:15776-22846 GCA_001896965.1 Sphingobacteriales bacterium 41-5
CTGTCCAAAAATCTGGTTGATCGTATCCTAGTGCAATGGGAATTTGTTTTGTGATAAGGATAATACCGATTGCAGCAAGCATGCCTTTAATTACCGTTGAGGGGAAATAACTAGCGATACCACCAAGTTTTAACAATCCGAGTAGTAGTTGAAATAGCCCGGCTATAATAATAGTTAGAAGGAATATTCGATAATCACCTAACATCATAATAGATGCTGCTACTAAGGTGGTTAATCCCGCAGCAGGTCCCGAAACAGCCAGTTGGGAGCTACTAATTATTGCAGTTACCAATCCTCCAACGATGCCCGATAAAATACCTGAATATAATGGAGCTCCCGAAGCTAATGCAATTCCCAGGCAAAGTGGTAAGGCAACAAAGAATACCGATAGTCCTGCCGGCAGATCATATTTAAGCCATATAATTCTATAATATTTAATTGTACGTTTCACGCATCAAAAATTTGTCACAAGGTAAGATTTTTGAGTAGTATGATGGGGGTGTCAAGGTTGCCTATAACGGCCACCCTGTTGCAGGCTGTAAAAACAGCCGCTACTGGCATTATTAAAAACAATTTTTTCATTTTTAAGATTAAAATAATGTTGCAAAAGTATCTTGATATGAACTACTCTTTTGCTAAACTATTACGACCCGCTGGGCAAAATCTGGTTATTAATCAGGGTCATGCCGGATAGGGGTTATATTACACATTTGTCATTCAGTACGCATTCGTTGCCGATGTACAAGGAAAACATTTTGTCCTGGTGCAAGGTGGCCCTGAAATTTATTGCCCCGCCGTTTTTATAACCTAACCGCCCTGTGGCGGTGGCGGTGCTACTTAGTTCGTATTGAAGTAGTTGCCTGCTTATTTTTTCGATACTGATTTCGGCAATATTTTTACAATCGTATTTAGAAATAACTTCATCAAATGCTGATTGCTGCTGCCGGCGAATATCCTCCACGCGCTCCTGCGGAGTTAATCTATAACTGTCTTCAAATTTTATAAATACCGGATACTTTTCGATTAAAGAAACAAAATCCTCATTTTTCAGAAAACCAAAAAATTCTTCAACAGACTGCCCTGTTTTACCATGAACGGAAGTTTTCTTAAAAACTCCCGCTAACAAAAACAGGCAGACCACAAATATGGCCACATACAAAATTGATTTCATAACCGTGCTTTCAAAAGCAACAGCAAAATATATCAAAAGGTCAATATGGATGACTGCTATCAATGGTACTAATCTTTGTGCCCTGAGCTGGATACTGAAGGCGGTAAGTTATATAAAACTGCGCACTTTGGCGATTACTTTATGAATTGCTTAAATGCTTATTTTTGGTCGGATGGACGCTTTAGCTTCAACATTTATTTTACAGGAACCCATTCAGTTTGTTTCAAAACATTTGCGGCGGAAAGTACACGTGGAAATGTTTCTGCCAAAGGATGTGGACAACCCTGCGGAGATGAGTTTACTTTTGATTAATGATGGCCAGGACATGCCTGTCATGCGTTTCAGTGAAATTTTAGAGAGTTTGTATTCACAGCAGGCTATCACACCGGTTTGCTGTGCCGCCATCTCGTGTAGCAATGACCGAATGATGGAATACGGCATCGCCGGAAAAAAAGATTATCTCGGTCGCGGAGCGAAGGCCGGACGTTATTCTAAATTTATATTGAAAGAGTTGCTGCCTTTCATTCATAAAAAGTATCTCGTAAGTAAATTTAAAGAAATTTCATTCGCGGGTTTTTCGCTGGGCGGGCTTAGTGCGTTAGATATCGTTTGGAAGAATCCCGATGTATTTACAAAAGCCGGCGTATTCTCGGGATCGCTTTGGTGGCGCAGTGTTGACCAGGATAATCCGAAGTACGAGGACGACAAGCACCGCATTATGCAACAGGTGATAAGAAAAGGGAAATTTGCACCGGAGTTAAAATTCTTTTTCCAAACGGGCATGTTAGATGAAACGGCAGACCGGAACAACAACGGCGTTATTGACGCGATTGAAGATACGCTCGATACCATTCATGAACTCATGAACAAAGGTTATGCGCCACATGACATCGCTTACCTTGAGCTGAAAGATGGCCGGCATGATGTGCCCACCTGGGGCCGTGCGATGCCGGTATTTTTAAAGTGGGGTTGGGGAAACGGAATGTAAAGCGGCGAATGTAGAATGTAAGACATAAAGCTCGCGTTTTAGTTTTTGTCTTATCGAAAGCAATTCATTTATTATCGGTTTCGCGTCGTACGCGCGTAATGCAAATCAACAAGAGTCTATTATCAATTCAATCCTTTACATCTTGGCAAATCATTTAATATACGAAACAAGCCCCTACCTTTTACAGCATGCTCACAATCCCGTAAATTGGTATCCCTGGGGCGACGAGGCTTTGCAAAAAGCAAAGGATGAAGACAAGCCTGTTTTAGTGAGTATCGGTTACGCCGCATGCCATTGGTGCCACGTGATGGAACGCGAAAGTTTTGAGGACGATAGTACGGCAGCGATAATGAATGAGCACTTCATCAATATTAAAATTGATCGCGAAGAGCGGCCGGATATTGACCATATTTATATGGATGCCGTGCAGGCTATGACGGGTAGCGGAGGCTGGCCGCTAAATGTTTTTTTGACACCGGATAAACAACCTTTTTATGGGGGTACTTATTTCCCGCCGCAGCCTGTGGTAAACAGGCCGTCATGGAAGGAAGTTTTGATAGCAGTGGCAGATGCTTTCAAAAATAAACGCAGTGAAATAGAGCAGCAGGCTAATAGCATGACCGAACATTTACAAAGCGCAAATTCTTTCGGTATCAATCCCGGTGCCGATAATTTACAGGTAAATATTGAGCAGGCTGATATTGCCTGCGCCAATCTTTTGAAGCAGGCTGATAAAACCTGGGGCGGCTTTGGCAATGCTCCAAAATTTCCGCAAACATTTTCAATACAATATTTGCTTCGCTACTATTTTACTGAGAAGCAACGGCCTGAAAGCCTTGCAGGTCAGGCATTACAGCAGGCGCTGCTCAGTTTGGATAAAATGATAAACGGTGGCATTTATGACCAGGCAGGAGGAGGTTTTGCAAGATATTCAACCGATAAAGAATGGCTGGCTCCTCACTTTGAAAAAATGTTGTATGACAATGCACTGTTGGTGTCGGCTTTAAGTGAGGCTTACCAAGTCACAAAAAAAGAAAAATATAAAGAGGTTATTGAGCAAACGCTCGAATTTATTGAAAGGGAATTATCACATGCGAACGGAGGCTTTTATGCAGCGCTTGACGCCGACAGCGAAGGCGTAGAGGGTAAATTTTATGTGTGGGATTATGATGAGGTAATGCAATTGATTGGTAATGATTCAAAGTTATTTGCTGAATACTATGATGTTACTCCGCAGGGAAACTGGGAAGGAAAAAATATTTTGAGAGTTTTGCAACCGCTCGGTGAATTTGCAAAAAAACACGATATGCCTGCTGTGGAAATTAAAAGATTATTGAAAGATGGACGAAAAAAATTGTTGAACAGGCGCAAAACCCGTATCAGGCCTGCATTAGATGATAAAGTAATTTTGGGATGGAATGCGTTGATGAACACGGCTTACAGCAAAGTTTATGCTGCCACCGGAAATGACTTGTATAAGCAACGAGCGATAGATAACATGAATTTTTTATTATCTGCTTTTTCTAATAATGACGGCTCGCTCAATCATGTTTGGAAAAATGAAGTGGCAAAATACCCCGCTTTTTTAGATGACTACGCATATTTGACTCAGGCTTTACTGGAACTGCAAAAGATTACAGGTGAAACCGTTTGGTTAGATCAGGCGGAAAAATATAGTAAGTATGTGGTCGAAAATTTTTCTGAGGAGCAAGGATTTTTTTATTACACGCATGAAATGCAAAAGGATGTTATTGTTCGGAAAAAAGAAGTGTATGATGGCGCTACACCTTCAGGTAATGCAGTGATGGCGCAGAATCTTTACCAGTTAGGCATTTTGCTCAATAGGCCGGACTGGTCAAAGAGATCAGCGTTTATGGTTTCGGGAATTAGCGGTATGATGGTAAAGTATCCTACAAGTTTTGGGGTTTGGCTAATTGCAATGCTGGAAATGATAAAAGGAACAAATGAAATTGTTTTAATGGGGGAATACGAATCGGCGCTTAAAGAATTATTGTCTCAATACCTTCCACATGCAATTATTATGGCTTCTTCTTCTGCCAATGAACAGTACCCGCTTCTGAAGAATAAACCGGTCAACGAAACTTTGACTTTTTATCTATGTAGAAACTACGCCTGCGAGAAGCCGGTGTTTTCTATTGGTGAATTACTTCAAAGTTTGACCGACTAATTTCAAGATGATTAAAAATTGATTTGGAGAAATTTGTAAAATGAAAAGTAATTTAAAACTCTTTTACCTGTTGTTGGGATGTACGCCTGCGAACCGCCACACCGAGCAGCACGATGTTTTCTTTTGCATCGGCGAAAGCCTTAGCCTGATTAAAGAAGACATTGCTGCTTTTTGGCACGACGGGGGAAAAATTCATATTGATTGTTGGCGGGAAGTGGCAAGTGTTGATGGGTATGAAGTTAGCATTTGTGATAGAGATGATGCAGAAGAAAAATCAGAAAATCTTTTCTTTATTAACCTCGGCGGTTATCTTCCTGATTCTTTTGAAGAACATCATTACAAATTATTGACGGTAACAAAAGACATGGCGGGAGCCGTATCGAAGGCGAAACAAACGAAGTTCTATATTGATTACAATACCGATGATAAAAAAGGTGTAAGCCATGTTGATAATAAATATGGCGTGGACGTGGATGAAATTTTTAATGTGGAAGATATTTTACCCCAACATCAGAAAGAAAAATTTGCAATACAGTTGACAAAGAAAGAAAACTTGACTGAGGATCAATTACACATCGGGTATTTAAAATGGAGTAATATTTAGTTTTTTGTTGAGGAAAAATAGTCGAGAATAATATTTGCTTTAGCTGCTCCCACAACGGCTGAAATATCTTCAAAACGCTGCTGACGAATATATTTCACGGAACGGAATTTCTTCAAAAGCGTGTCGGCTGTGGCTTTGCCGATCCCTTTGATGTCCTCCAGTTCATTTTTGAAAGTACCTTTGCTGCGTTTTCGCCGGTGAAAAGTTACTCCATATCGATGCACCTGGTCGCGGATGAAACGGATAAATTTTAAACTCGATCCGTTATAAGGAAGTTTCAAAGATTCTTTATCGCCGGTAAAAAATATTTCTTCTACATTTTTTGCGAGCCCCACAAGGGTGATGCTTCCTGTTAATTCCAATTCTTCAATAGCTTCGTTGGCAGCGCTCAATTGCCCTTTGCCACCGTCAATAATCACCAGTTGTGGCAACTCCTGTTCTTCTTCTTTTAGTCTTTTATACCTGCGATGCACAGCTTCCTTCATACTCGCAAAATCATTAATGCCTTCAACGGTTTTAACATTAAAATGCCGATAATCTTTTTTGCTGGGTACACCGTTTTTAAAGCACACCATTGCCGATACGGGGTAGCTTCCCTGAAAGTTCGAGTTATCGAAACATTCAATGTGCACGGGTAGTTCCTGTAGTTGAAGGTCAAGTTGCAGTTGCTCTAAAACCTTTATCTGGTCTGTATTTCGGCTTATTTTTAACCGTTGTTTATTTTTTATTTCTTCAATAAAATGATTTGCGTTTAACTCAGACAGTTCCAATAATTTTTTTCGATCCCCAGCCTTCGGAATAACGATCTCAGTTCCCTCCTCAGGATAATCAATTTTAAAAGGCGCTACGATTTCCTTCGCAGCGCTGTTGAAATCGGTGCGTAATTGTTGAATGGCAAAAGCCAGTATTTCTTCAATCGGTTCATCCAAATGTGTTTCGAGCCTTGTTGTGTGTGTCTGTACGATTGTTCCGCCACGAACCATCAGATAGTTTACATAAGCAATGTCCTGCTCTTTAATGATCGAGAACACATCCTTATCGCCACCTTTCATTCCTGCAACTACTGAGCGCGATTGATAATACTCCTCGAGGTATTCAATTTTTTTTCGTACCTGCTCGGCTTTCTCAAATTCAAGATCGGCGGCGAGGCACTTCATCTCTTCCTTAAACTGCCGGATCACAGGTTGCAGGTTTCCTTTTAAAAGATTTCTCACCTGGGCGATGCTTCCATCATATTCCTCTTTACACTGCAAACCTTCACAAGGGCCTTTGCAGTTTCCCAAATGATATTCAAGGCATACTTTAAATTTTCCCTTTTCAATGTTGCGCTGCGTTAAGTTTAGCGAGCAGGTTCGCAGCGGAATCGTCCGGCGAATAAACTCCAGCAGCTCCCTTACCCTGGCCACAGACGTGTAAGGCCCCAGGTATTCAGAGCCATCATTGACTGGTTGCCTTGTTAAATAAATTCTCGGAAAACTTTCGTTTTTTATTACAATATAAGGGTAAGACTTGTCGTCTTTTAAATTGATATTGAAACGCGGCTGAAAGTTTTTGATTAAAGAGTTTTCAAGAAAGAATGCATCAGGTTCACTGGTTACGATGGTAAACTCAATTCTTTCAATCCTTTTTACAAGTTCATGTGTTTTGTATGTGGTAAAAGTTTTATTAAAATAGGAGCTAACGCGCTTTCGCAAATTTTTGGCCTTGCCAACGTAGATGATTTTATCATCGGCATCAAAATATTTATAAATGCCCGGCTCATGCGGTATGGTTGATGCGATATTTGAGAATTGCTCCTGTGTCACCTGATGCGAATTTAAGAACAAAAATTTTTGTCGAACAGGCCTGCCGTGTTAAAGCCAGTTTTTGTGTTAAGTTGAAAATACTTTTTGCAGTTTTATACATTCTGCAACTGCATCGGCCGCCCTTTAAAAACGCCGGCAAATTCTCTGGGGGCTTCATTTTAATGGCTGATCGTATACTTATGGTTTGACTACTTCAACAATCCGAAACTGAACCGAAACGATGGAATCTTTAACTCCTGATTCTCGATGGTAAAGCGATTTATTTATGGGTAATGTTATTGAGAGCATGCAGGGCAGACGCATTAAAATTTTAA